>DFBE01000076.1:0-2550 GCA_002367275.1 Dehalococcoidia bacterium UBA3088
CTATTACTCGGACAGGCTCCTAGTCTAAAACTCCTCTAGTTGTCGTGATTTGGAACTTTAATCTGTCACTATGTTTGAAGTGGGCTAGCTTTGGATTAAGCCTTGCCCAAAGCTGGACTAGTGCCCCAATTGTCAAACATGGGCTAAACCCTTGTAGCCTTCAAAGCTGAGACTGTCAAAAATCCTCCTTTTATTGACGGGTTTCTGGTAAATTTTGGTTAGAGTTCGCTCTTCTAAATCATATTTGAGTTTTTAACTTCAGTCATTTGAATTTGCTTCGAAAATAGATTCCCCGTGTGTCATTGCGGTGAGCCGTAGCCCTGAACATAGTGAAGGGGAAGCGTGGCAATCTCACTCTCATTGCTCCGAGATTGCGGGGCCTGTTCCGAGCCTGGGCGAGGAAGCCCGTTCCGGGTTTGTTTCGGCTGCGCCTCGCAACGGCTTCTCACCCCTCGCAGTGACAGCCTATTTTCATGATTCGCTGGTGAACAGCCGCCCATGAGGGTTTGTTTAGAGTTTCGAAATTAGTATTTAGGATTTGAGTATTTGTGTCGTCACAAATAGTCGTTTAGCCTTTGAATATCCTCACCCTGCGTAAGGGCCCCTCTCCTGTACTGGCGGAGGCCAAGCTTAGTCTTTCCGCCATGAGGTGTTGTAGCTTTCGGATGTGGTTGGGCTGGGGAGAAAGTTCCACCACTCTCTCTCCCTCCATTACCTCGTGGATGGCCAACTTTGCCTCGCTCAGGGCAGGAGATAGAGCGTTGTCTTCTTCTGCATTGTATATCGAATCCAGAAACTGTCTCATACTATAAGAAGAATTGCTTTTGAGGACATATATGGGTACATTCTTCTCTTCAGCATCCCATAGCTTTTGTGGCCGGCGACAGTAATGACCCTTGCTGGTCACCACCACACTGGCCTCATCGAGGTCGCAAAAGGAGAGGGGCAAGCCCATCGACTTTGCGGTACTACTTAGCTTGGCTTTATTCACCCCGAAAGGGTAGACCTTAGGAGCCTCTCCTCTCTTCTCTGATTTCTCCCCTGATTTTATTATTCTACCACCCTCAAGCGACCTGACCTCGGTTTCCCTTTCCCTACCCTTGAAGATGGCATCCACTGCCGTACCCACGTCGAAGTTGACCTCAATTTCATCGAAATCACGGATTTCCACCACTATATCGAATGTTGGGGGGGCTCTCCGCTCCAGAACTGCCTTCTGAGTTTTCCTGCGGGCGGCCTCCTCATCCCCCAATATGACTGTTTGCACCCCTCCGGCCAGGTCGGATAGGGTGGGGTTCAGGATCAGGTTCTCCAGGGTGTTTCCGTGAGCCGTCCCTATGAGCTGCACTCCCCGCTCAGCGATGGTGCGGGCTGCCTGGGCCTCAAGCTCAGTCCCGATCTCATCGATAACCACCGCCTCCGGCATGTGGTTCTCTACTGCCTCGATCATCACCATATGCTGAAGTAAGGGCTCCAACACCTGCATTCTTCGAGCATGTCCTATGGCAGGATGAGGTATATCCCCATCTCCGGCTATCTCATTGGAAGTGTCAACCACGATTACCCTCTTCTTCAGGTCATCGGCCAGCACCCGAGCTACCTCGCGCAGCATGGTGGTCTTGCCAATCCCTGGACGTCCCAGAAGCAGGATGCTCTTTCCGGAGGAGACCAGATCTTCTATCAGCTGGACATTTCCCAACACTGCCCGACCCACACGGCAGGTCAGGCCTACCACCTTCCCCTGGCGATTGCGAATGGCGGAGATGCGGTGCAGGGTGCGTTCAATGCCCGCCCGATTATCCTTGCCAAAACCACCCGTGCGGGAGATGACATATTCAATATCTTCGCTTACCACCTCATGGGATGAGACGATCATCTCCTCATGGAGAAATCGAGCCTCCGGGGGCCGCCCCAGGTCCATCACCACCTCCAAAAGCTCAGATACATTTTGCCTTTCCCTTAGAGGTTGGGATATATGAGATGGGAGGACGGCTAGAAAAGCATCAAGGTCATCTATAATTTGTCGCTGGTTAAGCTTTGGGCTTTCTACCATCCCCGGGAGGCTAAAAGCTCCTTTTCCGGAATGCTACCTATGTTATACCCCCTCATCGCCTCTCCCAACCCTTCTGACACCCGGGCCACGATGTCCGGGTTTTGATAGTGAGTGGTGGCCATGACGATAGCTTTGGCCCTCTTCTCCGGGTTATCTGATTTGAATATTCCTGAACCTACAAATACTCCCTCTGCCCCCAGTTGCATCATCAGCGCGGCATCTGCCGGTGTAGCCACACCGCCAGCGGCGAAGTTGACCACGGGAAGCCTTCCCCTCCGATGCACTTTCTCTACTACATCCAGAGGGGCTTCTATGCGCTTGGCCTGGGCAGGAAGCTCATCGGGAGACAAAGACGCCAAATGACGGATACCTTCCTGAACTGCTCTCATGTGCCTTACCGCTTCTACGATATCTCCTGTCCCGGCTTCTCCCTTAGTCCGTATCATGGCTGCCCCCTCGCCGATGCGCCTGAGCGCCTCTCCCAAGTCTCGGCATCC
>DFBE01000076.1:2620-11811 GCA_002367275.1 Dehalococcoidia bacterium UBA3088
ATAAAATCCACTCCCAAAGCCTCCAGGATTTGCGCCTCCGCAAAATGGCCAATACGGCATTTGGCCATCACCGGTATGCTCACCGTCGACATAATACTGAGGACGATGCCGGGGTCAGCCATGCGGGCCACTCCACCTTCTGCTCTGATGTCGGCGGGCACCCTCTCCAGGGCCATCACTGCACAGGCACCTGCCCCCTCAGCAATTTTAGCTTGCTCTGACGTCACCACATCCATCACCACTCCCCCTTTCAGCATCTGAGCCAGCCCAGTCTTTTCTCTCCAGGTTCCCATTTTCATATCTTTCCTTATATTCTAACCTATAACTGACTCAATTGCAGCAAATTTTCCACTGTTCTCACCCACCCCTCCGGGCCAATACCCTGAACCTTTCGTAAGCGGGGTAGATCCATGCTCTCCCATTCACCACTCCCTTTTTGCACCAGGATGGGCACATTTACCACCGAGAGCATGGATAGATCATTCAAACTATCACCAATACCTACTGTTTTTAGCAGGCCCAATTTTTGACGGAATAGGTTGATGAGAATGGTTACGGCCCTACCTTTATCATTGGGCCCCATTATATCATAGTATTTACCGCCCTGGGCATAGTGGAGTCCCGCCTCAGCTATCGCCCCCAATACTCTCTCAATCTCCTCGGGGTTTCCTTTAAGCTTAACCGTCTCATCATATTCTCTCTGTTTGGCTTGCCAGGCTGATTCTCGGTCCAGGCCTGTCCCCATGGCCACCTCTTCCGGACTCATATCTCCAAATCCCCGGAACTCAATCCTCATTTCAGACCTTATTCTCTCCAGGATAGCTCTGATGTCTGCGTAGGCCATCCCCAGTTCAATGACTGAGTACCTGTCTACGACTTTAGCTCTCTCCAGGGGAAAAGGAAAGTAACCCTGAGGGATAAAGATGGCCCCTCCATTCTCCACGATGAAAGGGTCAAAAATGTGAAGCCTGGTTTGGTATGCTTCTTGCTCAGCCCTGGTCTTGGCTGAACAAAAGACCACCGGAATCCTTTTCTGCCGGAGCAGTTCCAGCGCCGGCAGCGCTCGCATACAGGAGTAGGTTACAGGGTCGAGCAGCGTACCATCGAGGTCAGTGAATATTACTGTTCTTCCTTGCATCATGGTTTTAGAACAAGTTGATGGGGGAGATGCTCCTCTGCATACTCCCTCATATACTGTGGGTCAATCCTTTGGGGAGGGGGAATAACCTTCACCGGGGCGGGCTCCTCATCTGGGCCGAGTAGTTCCTGCCACCTCAGCTCCTCGCGGATTTGCTCCTTCAGCTTAGCTTCAGCCAGAGGAGAATGATATATCACCGAAAGCGAAGACATCAGTATCTCCCCCCGGTGCTCATCCCCCTTTTCCTCATGAAGATGAGGGTTTCTGGTCTCTATCTGGAGTATCTCCACCCCCTTCTCCAGCAGTCCCGGTTCTCGTTCTGGCATCACACCGCCAAATATTTCTAAGATGGATACGAACTCTTGTACCTCGGAGGCGAACCCTGAAGCGTAGGGAAGAATCCTGGCCAGCTCGAGACTCATGGCGTGCTCTCCTGAATTAGCTGTTCGCACTATCTCGGTGTCAAACCCGGTTTTTCCCGAGATGAGGGTATTCATATACTTGTTACTTATCTGTGAAACTCGGCCCCATTTTTTGAATAAAAACTCTTCCTCTTCGACCTTGGGCTTATATCGCCATAGGTTTCTGACCATGGTATAGGTGGAGTGAGCCAGGATAAACCCACAGGCGAAGTTTCTTACATACTCCAGTACTGCCCCCGGGATGTAGTTATCGGCATCGACAAATCCCACATATTCTTTTCCCAGGAGCCAGGATAGAATGATTCCCAGGACCATCCCTTCACTTTTACCATCTCGAACTAAGCCATCCTGTAGAATTTCAGTGTATCCTGCTCCCTCCAGCGCCTGGGCGAGCTCAGGATCTTTCTGATGTACCATAACTGCCTGGCTCTGGGTGAAGTGGCAGAACTGCTCCAGGGTATCCCATTCTATGCTGAACCTGTCGGCAGGCTCCCGCTGGCTATCGGAGATCACAACGGTTAAACAATCATGGGGTATGCCACTCAGTACCCCCTCGAAGAGCTTAAGCCTCTCATTTTTTATGGGGATGACTATGGCCATCTTCCCCTCGATCCTCTTTATTTTATTCTCCTCGATTTTGTCTACTGCCATCTCTTCCTTGCGCGGAGATTTGACCTTCTTTCCCGAGTCTAACTCCAGGATCTTCTGCACTTCGTTTATCTTTACTGCTCCAAACCTCTCGGTGTATCGGGCCTTCTCTATGCGCATTTTTCCCTGTCAACCTCTCTGCCGTTCATATCCCCTTCGTCTTACTGCTCGGTCTTATTATATGACATTAGCAGGATGTTTTGGCCATCCCTCGGCAGTTATCCCCGAGCGCACATTCACCAGTTTCCCTTATATTCTGATATAATTCAAAGTAATGGTAGAGCGTCTGGAAGAGATGGAGAGAAGGTATGAAGAGCTTATATCGCTCCTTTCTAGTCCTCAGGTGATAGAGGATAGGGAAAGGATTAAAGCTATCCTCAAGGAAAAGGGGACTATGGAGGAAGTGGTGGAGGACTACCGTGAGTATAAAAAACTGGCCCGGGAGATAGCCAACACGGAGATACTTTTGAAGACTGATTCAGAGATAGTGGCTTTAGCTCAGGAGGAGATAGTTGAGCTCAAGGAGCGACAAAAGATAGCCTTAAGTCAAATTGAGAAAGCGCTTGCTCCCCAGGATCAAAATGATGATCGGGATATTATCGTGGAGATCAGGGCAGGAGTTGGTGGTGGGGAGGCTTCCCTGTTTGCCGCTGACCTTTTTCGTATGTATGCCCGATATGCTCAAAACAAAGGTTGGGAGGTGGAGGCCATAAGCCAGAACCCTACCGAGGTTGGGGGGTTTAAGGAAGTGATCTTTGAAATAAGGGGGAAGGGAACATTTGGCAAGCTAAAATATGAAAGCGGAGTGCATCGGGTGCAGCGAGTCCCCCTGACCGAGGCGGGTGGACGTATCCATACCTCTACTGCCACCGTGGCCGTGCTTCCCCAGGTGGAGGAGGCTGAGGTGGATATCTCCCCCCGCGATTTACAGGTAGAATTCTTCCGGTCGAGCGGCCCAGGCGGACAGAATGTGAATAAGCTCTCCACAGCCGTTCGCATTATCCACCTTCCCACCAGGATTACTGTGGTATGCCAGGATGAGCGCTCCCAGTGGAAGAATAGAATTAAGGCCATGAAGATCCTCCGCGCCCGCCTGAAAAGTATGGAGGAGGAGAGAAAACGTGAAAGCGTGGAGGCGGAGCGGAGAAGCCAGGTAGGAAGTGGGGATAGAGCGGAGAAGATAAGGACATATAATATCCCTCAGGGGAGGGTTACTGACCATCGCGTCGGAGTTTCGTTTCATAATCTTCCTCAGATTATGGAAGGAAATCTGGATGATATCATCTCTTCATTAGAGGATGAAGTTACAAAAGGCACTAAAGTTGACCCGGGATTTATTCTTGCCTGAAGCCATCGATGACCCCTGGCTTGAAGCTGAGGTGATCCTGATGCACACTTTGGAGATGAGAAGGGAAGAGCTGTATTTGAGATGGGGGGAGGAGCTGCCGCAGGACGTTATGCCTTCTTTAATGGAAAACATAGGACAACGCTTAAGCCATAAGCCCGCTGTCTACATCATCCAAAGCAGAGAATTTTTCGGGATAGAGCTTTGGGTAGACGAAAGGGTATTTATACCCCGGCCAGAGAGTGAGATATTGGTTTCGGAAGCCTTGACCTTTGCCCGGGGGCTTCACTTGCCTCGCATCGCTGATGTGGGGACGGGGAGCGGAGCCCTGGCCCTGGCCCTGGCCCTGAACCTTCCCTCCTCTTTGATATATGCCATGGATATCTCTGCTTCTGCTTTGCAGGTGGCCAGAATCAATGCCCAAAGACATGGAGTGGGCAATATTCATTTCCTTCAGGGAGACCTCCTCTCCCCTTTGCCGGGAGCGGTGGACATCATTCTTGCCAACCTGCCTTATGTGGGGGGGGAGGATTTTTCGGCTCTTCCCCCTGAGGTGAGCTTGGAGCCTCGGGAGGCTCTATACGGTGGGGAAGACGGTCTGGGTGTAATTTCGCGTATGTTTTCTCAAATAGCCCGCCCCCCTCAGCTTATGTTGGTCGAGATAGGGATGGGTCAGGCAGGGAGGGCCAGAAAAATAGCCCAAAAATATTTTCCGGAGGCTGAAATAGACTTAGTTTGCGACCTTGCCGGTATAGAAAGGGTGGTGAAGATAGCATGTTAAGAAATGTAGCTTTCGTATCTCACTCTGGGGTGGGGAAGACAACCCTCTCTGAGGTTATGCTGTTTAAGACCGGGGTCATAAGCCGTCGGGGGGAAGTGGAGGAGGGAAACACTACCTCAGACTATGATCCTGAGGAGATAAAGCGAAAGATAAGCATTAACCTCTCCCTGCTCCCCTTCCTTTGGAGAGACCTCAGGATAAATTTTATTGATACTCCAGGATATGCTGACTTTGTGGGTGAGCTGAAGGCAGGCGTAAGGGTGGCTGATGGAGCAGTGGTGGTGATATGTGCTGCCTCAGGGGTAGAGGTGGGGACAGAGCAAGTTTGGGAATATACGAAGGATCTCCCCAGGCTCATATTCATAAACAAAATGGAACGGGAGAATGCCAATTTCGACCGTGTTCTGGACGAGATCCAACGCTCCCTGGGCAAAAGATGCGTTCCTCTCCAGGTTCCTTTAGGCGCGGAGGCTGGATTTAGGGGGTTGGTAGACCTTATCTCCATGAAGGCCTATGGGAAGGAAGGGGAAATGGAGTTGCCGGAGGAGATTTTGGCTGGAGCTTCTTCGTTCAGGGAAAAGCTTATCGAGGCCATAGCCGAATCCTCAGATTCCGTAATGGTCAAATATCTGGAGGGGGAAGAGCTGTCTCCGGAGGAGCTTTGTTCTTCCCTGAGCGAAGGGGTCAAAGAGAGGAGTGTAGTACCCATTCTGGTTGGTTCTGCCTTAAGCGGTATAGGTATCCTCCCCCTTATGGATGCTATGGTTGATCTTCTGCCTTCACCGGAGGAGAAAAAGATATCTTCCCTGGAGGGGGATTTGCGAGCGGAAGACCAGGGACCGTTAGCGGCGCTAGCGTTTAAGACCACCCTTGATCCCTATGTAGGCAAGCTCACCTATCTCAGGGTATACTCTGGAGTCCTCTCGTCTAATTCCCAGGTGTGGAACGTGAGTAAAGGAAGTATGGAGAGGATAGGTCAACTGGTCGTCCTCAGGGGCAAAAAAGAAGAGCCGGTGTCGGAGCTTGGTATGGGGGATATAGGGGCAGTGGCTAAGCTTGAGTCAACCACAGTAGGTGATACCTTGTGTGTCAGAGAACACCCGGTGGTCCTTCCGGGGGTGGAATTTCCTCCCCCTATATTCGGCGTTGCCCTTAATCCCAAGACCAAAGGGGATATGGATAAGCTGGGCAATATACTCCCCAGGATTACCGAGGAGGACCCCACCCTCACCCTGAGTAAGGAACAGGACACCGGGGAGATTATCTTAAGCGGTAGAGGGGATTCTCATATAGGAGTGGCGGTGGACCGGATGCGACAGAGGTTTGGAGTAGAAGTAGAGGTGAATACTCCCAAGGTTCCTTATAAGGAGACCATCAGCATTCTGGTGAAATCGGAGTACAAGCATAAAAAGCAGAGCGGGGGTCATGGTCAATATGGCCATGTTCTCCTGGAGCTTGAGCCTTTACCTCGAGGATCAGAGAATGAGTTTAGTGGGAGGGTGGTAGGTGGGTCCGTACCCAAGAACTATATTCCCGCCGTGGAAAAGGGAGTGGTAGAGGCACTTAAGGAGGGGGTACTGGCGGGATATCCAGCGGCCAATATAAAAGTAACCTTATACGATGGGAGCTCTCATCCGGTGGATTCCTCCGATATTGCCTTCAAGATCGCCGCCGAAAAGGCAGTAAAAAAGGGGCTTTCAGAGGGGAAGCCCACCCTTATTGAGCCTATAATGCGCTTCCAGGTTTTAAGTCCGGATACCTTTACCGGGGATATCGTAAGCGACCTCAACACCAAGAGAGCCCGCGTCCTGGGAATATCTTCTCACGATAACCTCCAGGTCATCGAGGCCTTTGTCCCTTTGGCCGAAGTCCTAAGATATGCTATAGACCTCCGGTCTATAACTCAGGGGAGGGGAAACTTCACCATGGAATTTGACCACTACGAAGAGGTCCCTCCCCATATTACCGCCCGGATCATCGAG
The DNA here is from genome assembly GCA_002367275.1 of Dehalococcoidia bacterium UBA3088. Classification (GTDB taxonomy): domain Bacteria; phylum Chloroflexota; class Dehalococcoidia; order UBA2247; family UBA3088; genus UBA3088. The sequence continues at coordinate 8,937 of DFBE01000076.1, forward strand.
GAAGGGAAAAGCTCAGCCTGAGACAAGCTCCTTTATCTTCTTGGTAAAGGGTGGAATTATCTGCTTCCAGTCCCCCACCACTCCTACCGTTGCTTCCTTAAATATATTGGCTTCTGGATCTTTGTTTATGGCCACAATGGTCTTGGACCCCGAGCACCCTGCCATATGCTGACTTGATCCCGAAAGAGCTACGGCAATGTACAGGGTGGGGCTTATAATCTTCCCGGTTAAGCCTACCTGCCAGGTAGAAGGCACCCAGCTGTTATCGCAGGGTGGCCGAGAGGCGCCCACCGCCGCCTTCAGTATGCCGGCTAAGTCCTGTAGCTCCTTGAACCCTTCCGGCCCTCCCATACCTCTGCCCCCGGATACGACGACATCGGCATCCTCCAATTTTACTCCCTCTATCTCCTCCTTGCCCCTCTCCAGAACCTTGGTTCGTATTACATCCTCGGTAATGCCGGCATCGATGGTCTTGACTTCTCCCTTCCTCCCTTCATCCTTTTCCAGGGGAGACATGGCTTTCATCCGAACAGTGGCTATCTGAGGCTGGCCCAGGGTCTGAAATATCGCCCGGGCATTTCCTCCATAGACTGAGCGGGTACCCATAAGCTCCTTAGTATCAGGATCAATCGAAAGCTCAGTACAATCGGTGGAAACGCCAACGCCCAGCCTGAAAGCAAGCTTAGGGGCAAGTTCACGACCGGTGAAAGTCTGGCCCATGAGTAAAATTCGGGGGCTTACCTCCTGTACTACCTTCTCTATCGCACTGGTATAGGAATCAATCTGGTAATCCTTAAGGAGGGGGCTTTCCACCATATAAACCTTATCCGCGCCGAAGAAAATAGCCTCGGAGGAAAATTTACCCACTTCATCCCCTATCAATATTATCGAAACCTCCTCACCCAAATCTGAGGCCAGCTTCTTCCCTCCACCCAGAAGCTCCAGGCTGATGGGAGCTAGCTTTCCTTCAACCACTTCACCCAGGACAAGAACACCTTTACCTTCTGCCATCTATCCTCCTTTCCTAAACTAATATTGACCTCCGGCCTATTCTCACCGCAAGCCTGATCACTGACTTATATAACCTTTATCTCCCTGAGCTTCAGGGCCAGGTTGATTGCTGCCTCCCCAATGTTCTCCCCCTCGATAATTTCACATTTTGCTTCCTTAACTGGCTGGAACAGCTTAATGAGCGTAGACTTTCTTCCCTGAGCACCAACCTCTGAAGGAGAGAGGCCTATATCCTGAGGCTTCCATACCGTGGGCTGTATTTTACCTGCCTTTCTGATTCCCATGAGAGTAGGATAGCGAGGCTCCCCTAACTCGCTGGTCACCGTTATTAAGCAAGGGGTTGGCGATTCTACTACTTCATATCCCTCAGCAGTCAACCTGGTCACCTTGGCCTTCGTATCCAATATCTCCACGTCTTTGGCTATGGTTATAACCGGAATTCCCAATATTTCAGCAATCGCTAACCCTACTTGTCCTTGGTCCCAATCCCCCCCTACCCTACCACAGAAGATAAGGTCGTATGCCCCTATCTTCTTTATCGCCGAAGTTAAGGCAAAGGCAGTAGACCAGGCATCTCCCTCTTCAAAGGCCTCGTCATCAAGAAGGATGAGCTCATCGCCACCCATGGATAGGGGCTTCTTTACCACATCCCTCTGAAGCTTATTCCCCAGGCTAATAACCGTAATCTTGCCCCCCTGCTTGTCCCTAATGCGAAGTGCTGCTTCCATAGCATTTTCGTCGTAGGGGCTTATTACCGAGGAAACACTGGAGGCTACGACCATCTTATTGGTATTGGGATCCACCTTAAAGCTTGCCGGTGGCGCCTCCGGATCAGGAATCTGCTTAGCACAGACAATTATGTTTACCGCCATTTCCCCTCCTTGGTTTATAATTCATCCTAATTCTACAGTCGGCTCAGTCCCATCACCCAGAAAGATAACTTACCATCCTCATTATCTGTTGTCAAATTACCTTAACCTCTCTGAGTTTTAGAGCTAGATTAGCTGCCGCCTCCTCGGGACTCTCTCCCGAGATGATGTCACACCTCACTTCTTTAACCGGCTGAAACAGGGCAATAAGCTTAGTCCTTCTCCCCTGGACACCACTCTGTGAAGGAGAAAGGCCTATATCTTGAGGTTTCCACACTAAAGGCTGTCTACTCCTCGCCTCCCTAGCTCCCTCTATCGTGAGCTTACGAAGATCACCTGATTCGCTGGTTACTGTCACTAGACAAGGAAGAGAAGACTCTACTATCTCATAGCCATCGGCGAGCAGCCTCTCCACTTTTATCTTTCCATCTAGAGCTTCCACATTTTTTGCAATGCTCACGCTGGGGATATTCAATATTTCAGCGATCCCCAGACCAACCTGCCCTTGATCCCAATCTGATGCCTGCCTTCCACAGGAGATAAGGTCATATTCCCCTATTTTCTTTATTGCTGAAGCCAGAGCAATAGCCGTAGACCAGGCATCTGCCTCCCCAAAGGCCTCATCCTCAAGCAGGATAAGCTCATCAGCACCTACCCCCAGCGACTTCCTCAATACACTTAGTGAAAGCTTATTCCCTAAGCTTAAGACGGTTATCTTTCCTCCTTGCTTATCCTTAATTCTTAGCGCTGCCTCTAATGCATACTCACAGTAGGGACTTATTACCGGGGGGGTACCAGGGGGAGGGATTACTTTCTTGACAGTGGAATCAACCTTCCAGCCCGTTGGTGGCACCTCTGGATCGGGCACCTGTTTAATACAAACAATCATATTTAACGCCATCTCTCCCCTTCTTTTTCTTTAAAAATTTAAGCCTTAACCAGTTTATCACTGGGTTTATTTCCCTGTCAATGTGAGGTTTCGTCAAAAGGTGTGT
>DFBE01000040.1 GCA_002367275.1 Dehalococcoidia bacterium UBA3088
TAAGCATTACAGCGTCTCTAAAATATCTCTCCATGGGCAGTTCTTGGGATAGGCCCATGCCGCCATGAACTTTGACCCCTAAGGTAGCTACTCTCAGCGCATTCTCACAGTTAAAAGCTTTAGCCATAGAGGTATGTAGGCGTGTCTCAGGGGCCCCCCGTGACAGGGTGTCAAAGGCTCGATAGGCAAAAAACCTCATCGCCTCAGTTAAGGTAAGCATCTCAACGATCATATTCTGGACCAACTGAAACTTACCAATAGGCCTATCGAACTGCACTCTTTCCTTGGCATAATTTATGGAAGCGTCGGTAGCCCGTTGGGAGACACCAACTCCCCCTAACGCCATTCCACAGCGTATAGTTGCGAGGGCTAGGTTAAGCGGACCCAACCGAGCAGGTTCATCAAACTACCCATAGTCTTCATAGGCAAGGTCTCCAGTGAAACCCCAAGATCCCTTGCCAATTCGTCTACCTTACTGGTAGACATCATCTCGTTTATTATGGCCATGACGTTGTTCTCTTTGGGGACACGACAATTATCGAAGTATAACTCCCCGGTGGGACAGGCATGCCATCCCACTTTAGGTAGATCACTACTCTGATAAGGGGATTCCTCCCTATCCACCAGAAACATCTGTCTCTCCCCCGTTTCATCCTTGGCAAAGAGGACGCAGAAATCAGATACTGGTCCATCAGTAATCCAGGTCTTGGTGCCGTTGATGACATAGCAATCCCCATNNTTATCGCAATGCAACCAATAAGCTCACCAGCGTTCAGACGAGGAAGTATCTTCTCTCTCATCTTCTTCGGGCTTACAAGCGCCATCATGCTCATAGAAGCCATACCTACAGCACCAGCTAGACCACCCCAAGCACCGAAAAGCTCCTCCCCGATGATCGCCAATGCTATAACGTCAACCCCTTCTCCACCCCCCATTACCCCCGTAAGCCCCTCAACGTTATAGGGAAGGACGGGCTCAAGCTTCTTACGCCAAGATATTATCTCCTCACGAGTAAGGGGCCCCTCCCTATCACGTTTATCCGCTACAGGGGCAACTTCTTTCTCCATAAACTCACGTACATTAGTCTTCACCATCTTTTGCTCTTCATTAAGCGTGAAATCCATATATTACCTCCTTCTTGCCTGCTTCAATGGTCTCCGAGATAACCTTTTTGGCCAGCCTCTCTAAGTCGAAGGAGGAAAGCTCCATCCCTAACGAAAGGGAAAGAAGCTCAGCTACCTCTTCTGAGGTTATCTTAGGTGATATAAGAGAAAATAGGGGGCAGATGCCAGTTATGTAAGAGATGGCCTGACGCTCAATCCACCACTCTGCCTTCTCTACGGGAGAGTCCCCGACCCCAAAGTCCCCCCAGGAGGAGATAAGGGGCATCTGAGGGACAGCGGGGCTGAATATACCCACTGCCTGGATAAGGTTTGCTTCAGGAGATGAAATGGGAGAGGGGGAAACGCCGTAAAAGTTGGGAAGGCCTAAAGATGTCAGATCCCTCCCTTCTTCAGCAAGTTTTTCAACCTCGCCCAATGCTTCATCCAGGCTTTTCTTGCCCATGATGAGTGAAGTCCCTGTAGGCTCCAAACCCAGTTTTTGGATTTTCTCTATCATCTTTACCGCGTCTGCTCCCAGACCCTTAAAGGCCACAAGACCAAGAATATCAGTGATAAGACAACCTGGCTCAGTTACCCCAGTTTCAGCCAAAATCTTGGGATCCTCATTATACATCATAAATGAATTAGCAGCATAAGGGGAATTAAAGCCAGCCCTATTAAAATGTATCATAGGTTTTATGGCTTTGGCAAAACCATCCATTCCCAGTGAAGAAAGAAGAGGAGCTACTCCACTTTTGCCATTAAACTCTTTCATTATCTCATTCTTAAGCTCCATGCACTTCTCAAAAAACCCCCCCGCTACCTCAAAGGAGCCCATACCCCTCATTACAATCCCCTTAAGGTTTTTCTGCCCCATCACCGCCCCCAGGGCAAACCTATCACTGCTTCCCCAATAGCTCTCAGAAAATTGAGCAAGCTTGCTCCCCCTCTCTCCCGCCTTACCAATAGTTATGGCCTGAACGTTCTCATCTCCATGCTCCTCACGGAAGAGATCCACTGCTTCCCATACATTCTTCCCCCATTGCTTAGAAGCATCTACAACATCTATCAACTCATCATGAGCCCATATCTGAACAGGTTTCTCCGATTCGCCCAAGACCACCAGAAAGTCAAACCCTGTGAGCTTAAACTCTACAGCACAAAGCCACATTAGGGGAACATGAACTATACTACCAGTTAGGGGGCTTTTGGCCGTCACCACTCCCAGCGAAGAGGCAGGAGCAAAGGAAGCAGTCAAAGGGCCTGTGCCCAGAATAAGAGGATTCCTCGAGGCATACCTATTAAACAAAGCCAGGTTTATTCCTGCCCCGCCAAGGTAGTCTTGTACTAAATCATCATTTAATTCCTCTTCCTCACAGCTTCCCGCATCCAGATCAACAATGGCTATCCTACCACTATAGGCATTCTCTAAATTCATTACTTCTCCTCCCTAGTCAAGCACCCTGTGGGACAGGCCAGAACGCAGTAAAGTTCTTCCATGCCTTCACATAAATCACACGGTGGCCTCATAGTGATGGGCTTACTTCCTGCTGCCCCCTCCATTTTTGCCCCCGGCTCCATTATCTCTGCTCCCTCAGGCCTAGCTAAATAAATATCACTTTTCCTTTTCCACATCATCCCATAGTAATCCTTCTTCTCAGCACGGTGGAGCATCAAGCTTCCGCTGTAGGTGGTAAAATCATCCCCGCTATGGTAGTTGCAAGCAAACTCACATATCCTACAACCAGTACATTTTGTAGAATCGATCTTTAAATTCATTGTCCTCCCTCAAACATAATCTTCAAATACAGGCTCTATGTCGGGGTTCATCAGATTATCGGGGTCAAAGAGTTTTTTAACTTTCTTCAGGATATCATAGGAAACGCCTGTAAGAGGGAGTGCCAGCCAACCATCATCACCCGAAGCCTCCCTGAATAATGGGGCGTTATGTTTAAGAAAAGTTTGATGAATTTTCCTCATGAATACACTCAATCTCTTCACCTCTTCAGGATCTCCCTGGTCACAAAACACGTCGAATTCAAAAGGGGTGCACCTACCGAAGGGTAAGGCACCTCCATGGAGGGTTACCCCTTGATGCACCTTCTCCAAAGGATCTGAACTATGATATTTCTTATATATTAAAAGACAATCCTTAAAGATATCAGGGACCTGTTCCAGTTTGCAC
>DFBE01000002.1 GCA_002367275.1 Dehalococcoidia bacterium UBA3088
CTTCATAATCTTCCTCGTTCATATCCTCCTCCCGCTCCACCTTTCGTGAAGGGTCGATCACCAGGTTTCCCAGAACCAGAGAGGGCTTGCTCTTGAGAGAGGCCATCCCCGGACGGGATAAAACTCTCCGCACCCTGGCCCGAAGCTCCCCCGGGCTGAAGGGCTTCACTATATAATCTTCCGCCCCCAGCTCCAAGCCCTTTATTCTCTCCTCCTCTTTCTCAAGAGAGGTCACCATCACAATGGGGATAAAGCTGGTCCTGGGGTCTGCCTTCAGCCTTTCACAAACTTCATACCCATCTATACCTGGCATCATTATATCCAGGAGTATAAGATCGGGAGGGTTATCCTTCACTTTACGCAAGGCCTCCTCACCACTGTATGCTTTCACCACCTCATATCCATCCCTGAGGTATTCATCCAGCATTTTCACGTTGACCTTGCTATCATCGACTACCAGTATCTTCTCTCCAGCCATGCCAACCTTAAGCGTAGGATAACCCCGAGGTATTCAGTATCAACGCCACTTTCCCATTTTCCAGGATGGTGGTGCCAGCAAATTCCCTCATACCCTTAAGCAGCGGATCCAGAGGCTTGACCACTATCTCTCGATTACCCAGAAGCGAGTCCACTGCCAGACCTATGCATCCTTCACCCCTTCTGGCTACCACCACCGGAAAGGTGTCTGCACCATCCTTACTAATGCCCCATAGCCGGCGTGATCGTATAAGGGGAGTGATGTTTCCCCGTATGACTATGACCTCTCTAGCCTGGATGGTCTTTATATCCTGGGGGCCTACCTTGAGCACCTCCACAACATCGGCCAGAGGTATAGCGTAGACCTCCTCTCCCAACCCTATCAGAAGCGCCTGGATAATGGCGGTAGTCAGGGGTAGCTTCAAGCTGACTTTGGTTCCTTCCCCTTGTTTTGAGCTTATGGTCACGGCCCCCCCCAGCGATTCAACCGTCGTCTTGACCACATCCAGGCCTACTCCCCTCCCCGATACCCCGGTAGCCTTTTTAGCGGTAGTAAATCCAGGAAGAAAGGTCAGCTTCAGGACTTCATCATTGCTCAGCTTGGCCGCCTCCTCCAGGCCCACCACCCCATTCTGGAGCGCCACCTGTTTTACCTCTTCCGGGTTCATTCCCCTACCATCATCTTGTACCTCAATCACTACCTTGTTTTCCTCCCTTCGGGCCAGAAGTCCGACTCTTCCCACTTTCAGCTTGCCCCTTTTCCCCCTCTCCCCGGGGCTTTCAATTCCATGATCGATAGCATTCTTCAGTAAGTGAACCAGTGGCTCACCAAGATTATCCAGTATGGCCCTATCCAGCTCAATTTCCCCTCCCTCCATCGCCAGTTCTATCTCTTTTTCCTGGTCTCTGGCTATATCGCGCACCATCCTGGGGAACCTGCCGAAGGTCTGCCTTACCGGAACCAACCTGGCCTTCAAAACCTCTTCCTCAAGGTCAGCTACCAGCCTATCAAAGGGAGCTAAAGCCTCATCCAGTTCGTCGACCTTATGTTCCTGGGCAATATTCTTAAGCCTATTTTTGGCTATCAAAAGCTCACCGGCCAGGTTCATAAGGGAGTTCAACCTCTCGGTGCTGATTCTAACACTCTGCATTTCCTTGGTGACTACCGGTATTTGAGCTTTTACTGTCTTTTCCTTCCTTTCTTCAATGACTCCCCTTACCAAACTTGCCAGGGCATCGGAGTAATCAAACAGGTTATCCACAATGCCCAGGGAGGCTTCCGCCTCTCCTTTCCTTACCTTGTCTAGCCTATCCTCCATCTCATGTGCTAGAGCAGTTATCTCATCAAAGCTCATGGCCGCGGACATACCTTTAAGCGAATGGGCAGCCCTGAAGATTTCATCGATGACAGTTGTATTGTGGGGCTCTTTCTCCAGACTCAGTAAACACTGATTGATGGTCTCCAGGATGTCCTGAGATTCACTTATGAAAGCGGCCTGGTATAGATTTGTTCTCTCTGGCATTTCACGCTCTAGGCTGTTTGCATAATCTCTCGCGGTATATGGGATAGTGCCACCACCTTATCAACATATCCCGAGTCTATGGCTGCCCTGGGCATGCCGAAGACGACGCAGGAAGATTTATCCTCGGCTATTATCTCTCCTCCTCTTTCCTTGATGACCTTTGCTCCTTGTGTCCCATCTTCACCCATGCCGGTTAGAATCACTCCTAGAACCTTTCTCCCGTATACCTCAGCCGCGGATTTCATGGTCACATCCACCGAAGGTCTGACCCCGTGGACCTTGGGCGTTTGAATTAGCCTCACTTTTTCTTCGTCGCTTCCCTTCACGATCATGTGGTAGTCGCCAGGAGCGATTAAGACCAGACCGGGCCTTATTGTCTCTCCGTCTTCGGCCTCCTTAACCTCCAGGGAGCACTGCCAGCTTAGATGCTCCGCCAGAGAGGCGGTAAAGGTAGAAGGCATATGTTGGACCACCAGAAACCTTAAGGGTATGCTTCCCGGAAGATGGGATAGAACATAAGTTAAAGCCTGAGGTCCCCCCGTGGAAGCCCCGATGACCGCTACTTCCTTCCTGCCCCTGGATCTAACCGAGGGTTGGACAAACCTTGGCCTGGGCAGTAAAAGCTTAGCTCGCTTGACCCTGGTCCTGGCCGCCATCTTCACCTTAGCCAGTATCTCACCCTTTATATCCTCTATATCCAGGGAGATAACTCCTGATGGTTTGGGAATGAAGTCCACTGCACCATACTTCAAAGATTTAATAACTACATCCGCCTCCCTTTTATTCATCGCACTCAGCATTACCACAGGCACGGGGTGCTCGACCATGATATAAGCCAGGGAGGTAAGTCCATCCATCCGGGGCATCTCTATATCCAGGGTGACTACATCAGGGCTCAACTCTTTTACTTTCCTGAGCGCTTCTTCCCCATCCTGAGCAGTGCCCACTATCTCAATCTCATCATCAGAACTCAGCATGTCCGAGATAACCTTTCTCATGAAGGCAGAATCATCGGCTATCAGTGCTCTTATGCCCATGGATTCCTCCGCCCCCCTTTTTGACGATTCCTCATGCCATCTCTACTATCCTGAACTTAGTCACCGCTCCGCTGAGGTTCTCCGCCATACTAGATCCCAGGAAGGGTCAACCCAGGAAGGGTGAGGGTATTAAGGGTGAGGGTATTTGTGGGCAGGCAGTGCAGGGAGCACACAGGCCGCTACAAGTAGCGGCCATGCACGCGCCCGCAAGCTCCGTAAACGACCTCAGGGTAGTCTCCTCCTCGCTGGCCATGTAGATGGCCATGTTGTAG
>DFBE01000012.1 GCA_002367275.1 Dehalococcoidia bacterium UBA3088
AAGGCGAAGGGCTCGCAATGACATAAGGCTTTTCAAGGTTCACCGACAAAAATGAGTGGCATCAAGGCAAACTTTAATGACAACTCCGGGTGAAACATATGGACAAAAAAGTCCCTTCAAGTTACTATTCAGGTAGGCTATGGCTAAAGTGATCCTGGATGTGGATACAGGGGTGGATGATGCTGTGGCTATAATCTTAGCCCTAAACTCCCCCGAGCTTGAGGTGATGGGGATCACCACCGTAGCAGGGAATGTAAATGTGGAGAGGGCCACAGAAAACACCCTGAAGATAGTAGAGTTTATGGGTAGGAATACGCCGGTGTTCCCCGGCATGGGAAGGCCACTTTGGGGTGAGCTACGGGAGGACAGAGAATCCCATGGGGAAAGTGGGCTGGGTGACGCCATCCTTCCCTCACCAAAATTGAAGCCGGAGGCATGCCATGCCATGGACTTTGTCCTCCAGAGCATTGATGTCTGGGGAAAGGAGCTCACTATTGTGGCCACGGGTCCTCTTACCAACCTGGCCATGACCATCCTGAAGGAACCTCAGGTTGCTCTCAAGGTGGGGAGGATAATATCCATGGGCGGGTATTTCGGGCTTACTCCCTACGGTAGGGGAAACGTCTTGCCTTTCTCTGAGTTCAATGTGTTCACTGACCCTCTGGCAGCGGACATCGTCTATCATTCTGGTATAGAGGTTATAGCTACCGGTTTGGATGTGACGATGAACCCCAGAGCGCAAGTTGACGGACAAACATACGAGGAGATAGGCAAAATGAAGACCAGGAATGCCCTTCTCTTCACTTCTCTACTGGGAAGATTGCTGGTCAAAGAAGGAGCTATTTCTCTTCACGATCCTTTAGCCCTCTCTTATGCTATCTCTTCCTCCATCCTCAAGACCAAACGGTGCACCGTAGAGGTGGAGCTTCAGGGAGAGCTAACCCGGGGGCAGACGGTGGTCCTGGAAGAGGACACCGAGAGAGGGATAAATGTGGCCTTTGACGTGGATGGCGAGCAATTTCTGAGCCTCATACATGAGAGAGTCTTATGGAGATAGCGGTTCTGGGGGCCATAAACTGGGATACCACTATTTTTGTGAACAGATTCCCTTCTCCAGGGGAAGAAGTGGAGGTCATTAGCAAGATTTCTGTACCCGGGGGGACGGGGGCAAACGTGGCCGTGGCTTCCTCTCATATTCTGGGGAGGGAAAAGATATTCCTTATGGGAGCACTGGGAAAGGATGAGGTAGGAGAAAGGCAGATCGACATCCTGAAAGCGGAGGGAATAGACACCTCGGGCATCAAAAGGGTGGATCAGGAGTCAGGTCAAGCTTACATTGTAGTAGATGAGAAGGGAGAAAATATCATCCATTCCTTCCTGGGGGCTAACGCCTGCCTTTTCCCCGAGGATATAGGGGGGGTGGAGAAAGCTATATCCGGGAGCAAACTTCTGCTCATAACCGACCCTCCGCTGGATACCGTCCGGTGCGCTGCGTTACTTGCTCATCGGCTTGACCTTCAGGTTATCTGGGACCCCGGGATCTATGTTCAAAAAGGATGGGAGGCAGTAGCCGGAGGCCTTAAGCATATAGACTATCTCGTCCTGAACCAGGTGGAGATGGAACGTCTCACGAAGACCGAGGAGACAAGCATGTGGAAGGAAATGATAGCCACCATCAATTCTGAGCTTCGGATCATTGTAAAGCAAGGCTCACGGGGAGCGATGCTCATGGCCGGGGGTACCACATGCTCTATTCCTGCTGTCGCATTAGAGGATATAGGGCTCCGGGCGGTGAGCACCGTGGGCTGTGGAGACTCATTCATGGCTACCTTTGGCGCATTCAAGATCTCAGGATATGATGATGCTCAAAGCGTAAGATATGCTAATCTAGCCGCGGCCATAAAGGCCAGTCGTAAAGAGACCCGGGGAGGCCCTACTCTCGAGGAGCTGGCCCACTTTTGCGCATATCTCAACCTTCCCATCCCCCCTCACCGATGAGGGGGACAAATCGGCAGGGACAAAGGTAAGAAATTTTACTCCCCTCTCCTCTTTTTATCACTTTTAGGAGGTCCTGATCAAAACGCCCACCCACCGGGATGACCATGCAACCTCCCTCCTTAAGCTGTCCCAAAAGTTGAGGGGGAATCTGGGGTGAGCCAGCGGTTACCAGGATGGCATCATAGGGGGCTCCCTCCTCCCAACCCAGGGAATCCTCTGCCAGGTGAAATTCAATATTTCTGAATCTCAGCTCTCCTAAGACCTCTTTTGCTCTCTCCAGGAGCTCAGGAATCTTTTCTGTGGTCACCACAAACTGCGAAAGAGAGGCTAAGATGGCAGTCTGATACCCACTTCCCGTCCCCACCTCCAGCACCTTTTCATTTCCTGAAAGCTCAAGTTCCTGGGTCATGAGGGCAACAATGAGAGGTTGGGATATGGTCTGTCCCTCTCCAATGGGGAGGGGACCATCCATGTAAGCCAGGTGCCGATGTTCGGGAGGAACGAACAGTTCCCGGGGAATGCACCCCATAACCTCGAGTGTCCTCTCGTCTCTTATCTCCGGCCCCAGACTTCTTACTAGCTTTGCTCGAAGCTTCCCAAAATCCACTCTCAGTACCCGGAAACACGCATCCTCCCTATCTCCCCCTTTATAGTATATACCACTCTCTCACAGATGTTGGTAACCCTATCTGCAATTCGCTCCAGATTATGAGCTGCCCACAGAAGGCAGGTAGCTCTCTGTATGGTTCGGGGGTCAGATATCATGATAACCAGAAGCTCCCGGTAGACCTGGTCATATAGATCATCTACCTCATCGTCCTCGGCGGCGATGCTTACTGCGCTGTCAGCATCCCGCTCCGCCAAAGAGATAAGGCTCCTCCTGAGCATGCTTTGGGCCTTCTCGGCCATGCGAGGAATATCGATGAGCGGCTTTACGGGGGGCTCATCCGCCACCATCAGGGTTATTTTGGCTGTTCCTTCAGCATGATCACCGATCCTCTCCAGCTCACTAGCGATGTTCAGAATGGCGATAAGCATCCTGAGGTCGGAGGCCATGGGCTGTTGAGTAGCCATAAGCGTAGTGCACCTATCTTCGATCTCATACTGCTTCTTATCGATAAGGCTATCATCGGCGATGACCTTCTGAGCCTCCTTCACATCCCGGTTCTTCAAAGAGTCTACAGAACGCCGGATAGCCTCCTCCACCATACTTCCCATAGCCAGGGTCTCATCCTGAAGTTCAGATAGATTTTCATCAAATGTGCGTCTCATCCAAACCTTCCGGTGATGTAATCTTCGGTTCGCTTATCCTGGGGGTTGGTAAACATCTTCCTGGTATCCGAATATTCTATCACCTCCCCCATAAGAAAGAAGGCACACCAACTAGATACGCGCGCGGCCTGCTGCATATTGTGGGTCACGATGACAATAGTGTAATCCTTCTTAAGTTCCTGCATCAACTCCTCAATCTTCAGGGTGGCTATGGGGTCCAGAGCAGAACAGGGCTCATCCATGAGTATGACCTCCGGCCCTATGGCCAGGGCTCGGGCAATACACAGACGTTGTTGCTGTCCTCCGGAGAGGATCAACCCTGACTTCGAAAGTTCATCTTTGACTTCATCCCATAGAGCAGCGGACCGGAGGGATTCTTCCACTATCTCTGAAAGCTTCACTTTATGGTTTATGCCCAAAGCCCGAGGGCCAAAGGCGACATTCTCAAAGATGCTCTTGGGCAGGGGGTTAGGCTGTTGAAATACCATTCCTACCCTTTGACGTAGCTTTACCACATCCACCCTGGGGGCGTAGATATCGCTACCATCCAAAAACGCTCTTCCTTCCAACCTGATGTCGGGGATGGTATCATTCATGCGATTAAGGGTGCGAAGAAAGGTAGACTTACCACACCCTGAAGGCCCCATCAGGGCAGTAATTTGATGCTCCTTGATGTCCAGGCTAACCTTGTTTAATGCTTGCTTTTTGCCGTAGAAGAAGCTTAAGTTTTGGCTTTGCATCTTGGGATCCATGACTACTTGCCCCCTCTCATTCTAGCAATATAGCGCCCGGATAGAAAGCGCATGAGAAGGTTAAGGATTACAATCACCAGGATTAAGATCACCCCCACCCCCATGGCCTTATCCACCAGATCCTCGTGAGTTACCCCTCCTGTGCACGGTGCCTCCGTGGCCAGGTAGAAAAGGTGAAGGGCCAGGGTGCGGCAGCCATCAAGGGGGGAATGAGGAGTGAAGGCACTGAACCCCGATGTGGCCAGAAGGGGAGCGGTCTCAGCAATGGCCGTCCCGGTGCACAGGATAGCCCCGGTTATTATTCCCGGAAGGGCGGCGGGCAGGACTACTCGCCAGGTTACCTGCCATCTGGTAGCCCCCAGGGCTAAAGCGGCTTCTTTCTGAGACTTGGGCACTGACCTTATAGCCTCTTCGGCAGCACCTACCATGAAGGGAAGACTAAGGCAAGCTAGAGTGAGGGCACCAGCTAAAATACATTGTTCTCCGATCATCATATACACAAAAAAGGCGGCGCCGAACAGACCGAAGATGATGGAGGGAATACCCGCCAGCCCATCCAGAGTATAGCGGATAAAGGGGGCAAACCTCCCCTTGATAGGGGCATACTCCGATAGCCAAACTGCCGTCCCTACTCCCAGAGGAACTACGATGAGCAAGGTGAGAGCCACAATGTATACGGTGCCTACCAGAGGGGCACGAAGCCCACCTTCAGTGGTAGGGCCAAACACAAAGTCGAAGGAGAGGCTGGAAAAACCACGCCACAAAATATAGCCGATAATGAACAGGAGGAGGAGGAGGACAATCGCTACTGCCCCCCACATTACCCCGAAGGCTATCCTTTGAGTCACCCTGGGGGAAATGTTCACCCTTCTCTCCTTCCCATAGTAAAGCTTACGCTGTTAAAGATGAATATGAACACCAGAAGCACAATTCCGCAGGCAAACAGAGCATGCATGTGGGAGCTACCGTAGGCCGCCTCCTCCACCTGCCCTACAATGTTACTGGTAAGGGTACGACTGGGATCCAATACGGAGGAAGGGAAGGCAAAGGCATTGCCGATGACCATATAGCAGGCCATGGATTCCCCTATCACTCTACCCATGCCCAGGATAATGGCACTTACTATCCCCGGGCGAGCGGCCGGAAGAAGGACACGCCAGATTGCCTGCCAGTCCGTAGCCCCTAAAGCCAGGGCACTCTCCTTATAATGCCGGGGGACACTTCTTAAGCTATCCTCACTCAAGGAGATAATGGTGGGAAGAACCATTATCGTCAGGACAACTATGGCCGCCAGAAGGCTATAACCCCCTCCCCCAAAATGGTCACGGATAAGGGGGACAAGCCACACCATGCCCATCAACCCATACACCACCGAAGGTATGCCCACCAGGAGGTCTATGGCCGGCCTCACCACTTCGCGCACTTCAGGGGGGGCTATCTCAGCCAGAAAGATGGCGCAGGTAATGCTTAAGGGGGCAGCAATGATGATTGTTCCCAGGGTCACCGATATGGACCCCAGGATCATCACTCCAACTCCGTATTCACCCCGTTTCAGGCTCCAATCTGTCCCAAACAGGAACGCGCCTATCCCATTTTCTATAAACCCCGCCATTCCATCCCTGAAGATAAACACCACGATGAGGACCAGAATGAAAAAGGAAGCTAAAGCACACAGGAGCACTGCTTTGCGGGAGATCTTATCCACGAGGTAGCGTGGCATCATCCGGTTTTAATTATAGGTCAAGGATAAAGCGTTACCTACCCTTACACCTTACAAGGTAAGGGGGATATAATCTAGTTGCTCCACAATTTTCTGTCCTTCTTCGCTGCGACAGAAATCAATGAATGCCTTCACGGGCTCATCTGGTGTGCCCTTAGTATGAAAGTACAGCCGCCTTACCAGGGGATAGTCGCCCTTCTTGCAGCTTTCTACCGTGCATTTCACACCCTCTATGGATAGAGCCTTCGTTCCTTCAATGTAGCCTAAAGAGACGTATCCTATACTCCCGGGGTCGCGTGCAACCGCAGTTTGTATCTCTCCATTAGACTTCTTAAAGTAGGCGCGACCACTTATGTCTTTCTCCTTCATCACCTTTGATTCAAACACATCTCTGGTTCCTGAACCCTCTTCGCGCGAGTATAGTCTTATCTTTCCCGATTTACCACCTACTTCCTCCCAGTTGGTAATCTCGCCAGCGTATACCCTGGCTACTTCTCCCAAACTGAGCTCGTCCACCGGATTATCCTTATGGACGATGATGGCCACACCGTCCCGGGCGATGGGGTAGGAGATGAGGTCGGCTTCGCTTATCTTAAGCTCCCGGGAGGTAGCTCCAATATCCACCTGACCTTTAGCACAATCCTTAGCCCCGGTGCCCGAGCCACCACCACCATAGATAACCCTCACCCGGGGGTGAAGCTTCATGAAACGGAGAGCAAAGGCCTCCGCCAGAGGAAGAACGCTGGTAGAGCCATCCTCCTTGATCGTTCCTGAGAGCTCATCCCCAGCGGCCATGGTGCTGTCAGTTGGAGCAACCAGGAGCGAACCCAGAATGATTAAAGTTATCAACAACCTCTTAACTTTCACATCTGCTCCTCACTTATCCTGTTTTATTTTGTATTATACTCTCCAATTGTTAACAGCTTGTTAACAGCTTGTTAACATTGTGTTAACATTAGGGTTTTTATTCAGTTAAAACTTCTTCCATGGCTGAAATTAGCCTCTGGCATTCAGGAAGGGTGCGCACTCCGATGCGGATATACTGCGGAAGTCCAAAGGAGGTACAATCCCGCACCAGTATTTTCCTCGATAGCAGCTTTCGGCGAAACTCGCGGGCTCTCCCTACATCAAGAAGAAAATAATTTGTCTCCGAAGGGAGGGGAGAAAGGCCTAACCTTGTTAGCTCGGAGAGCAGATATTCTTTGGCCTCCTTGAGCCTGGCAGAACATTGGTTGACATATTCCTCCTCCTGAAGGGCAGCTATGCCCGCTCTCTGGGCAATCACGTTCACATTCCAGGGAGGTAAAACCTTGTCTAAGTGGTGTATAACCTCAGGATGGGATATGACATATCCCAGGCGAAGTCCCCCCAGGGCAAAGTCCTTAGTCAAGGAGCAAAGGAGGATGACATTTCCTCCCTGTACCAGGTCCGGGTGTCGATTTAGGTCGGAGGTGAAGGAGCTATAAGCCTGGTCTAAAATAATAAGGATATCAGGGAGCAATTTCACCACCTTTTCTATATCCGACGAAGGGAGGAGCTGGCCGGTGGGATTATTAGGATTACACAGGAAAAGCCCCCTAACCTGGTGATGGCGGGCAAGACTTATAGTCTCCTCCACGTCCAGTCTGAAACCTTTTTCTTCCTCAAGCTTTTGCTCCACCACCCGGGCACCGGCGATAAGGCAGGAAACTTCATACTCCCCAAAGGTTGGCTTAGGAACCAGAACCTTGTCCTCCGGGCCAAAGTAGGTTAGAGCCGTGACTCTTATAAGTTCAACGGATCCATTTCCGGCCAGAACACTTTCTTCACTCACCCCCCACTGTGAGGCTACGAAACGACGAAACTCAGCCGACCTTGTATCAGGATAGGCAGAAATATCCAGATTTTCTATTGCCTTCCTTATACTGAGGGGTGGTCCGTAGGGGTTAATGTTCGTCGAAAAGTCCAGGATATTTTGGGGGGAGATGCCCAGGGCACAAAGCTCAGAAAGGTCTACCCCGCCGTGTGGGGAGGGGTGAATGTGCCGTATGTGAGGTCTAGGAGACAAGAGCAAGTTTCACTCCCCAGATCAGTAAAAACCACATCCAGGATAATATAAGCACCATGGCTACTGCCTCGTCTATCCTTTCTTCCCCAAGGGGCAAACATCCATCCCCCAATGTATAGTATCCCTCTTTTTCCAACCTCACTCTCAGCGCTCCCGCAGCCGCGCTCATCGTCCAGCCACTGTTAGGGCTCTGGGTTTTACCATGTTCTCGCAGCATAGTTTTACATGCCCTTGAGGCATCCTTCCTCCCTATAAAGGCGGATAAGACAAGGAGAAGAGCCGATATTCTGGCGGGGATGAAGTTTAAGACATCATCCAGCCTGGCTGCCACTTTGCCCAGATATTCATACTCTCCACGGTAGCCAAACATGGCATCCAGGGTGTTCACCACCCGATAGGCCATGGATAGGGGGATCCCACCCATAAGGAAGTAGAATAGAGGAGCCACAAAGCTATCATTGATGTTCTCCGATGTCGACTCTATGGTGGCAGAGATAAGATGAGGTCTATCCAGGTCGGAAGTAGGGCGGGAGACCAGGTCTTGAGTCTTCTTCCTGGCTTCGTCCAGATTATCCTGGTAAAGACAGTCTTTCACCTTAAGGGCGCCGGTGCGAAGTACCTTCAGCGAGAAGGTTGACTTGAGAAAGAAAATTCCTAACACAATGTAGGCCGGTTGGGGAAGGTGAGACAGAAAGATGAAGGGTACAGAAAATGCCGACGCCAAAATGAACACCATAAATCCACCATAGACCATGGCGAGCCTGGGATGCGATCGAGGGAAGATATGGCCTACGAGGGAGGCAAGTTTCCCCATCCACACTACAGGATGAAGTTTACGAGGAGGCTCCCCCAACACCAGGTCAAAAGCGAAGGCCAGGGTTAATATCAGTAGCTCATCCACCTTATACTGCTTACACAGGGGTTACGGTGATGGCAGTGTCAGGGAGATTATACGGGTTACCAATGCTGAAGGCAAAAGAATCGGATTTTAGGGTGAGTTGTTACAGGGTAGTTCCCTCGAAGCATCCTCCCAGATGCTGGGCCAGGAATTTTTCCGCGGCGGCATAAAACTTCAGCCGATTCTCGGGATGAGCAAATCCATGACCTTCATCAGGGAAAAGCATGTACTCATATTCGATGCCTTTTTCCTTCATAGCCTGCACGATCTGCTCTGCCTCCGCTTGCTTTACCCGGGGATCATTGGCCCCCTGAGCTATCAATAGGGGAATCTTTATCTGGTCGACTTTGAATAAAGGCGAGCGCGACTTTAGAAATTCTCTCTCCGTTTCCGGGTTGCCCACCCTTTGGTGAAGGGTTGCCAGCAAGGTTGACCAATAGGGAGGGACGGTTTCAAT
>DFBE01000067.1 GCA_002367275.1 Dehalococcoidia bacterium UBA3088
TCCTGGCTGGAGTATCTAGAGCCTTTTCCAAACGATACGCTCTATACAGAGGAGTAGGTCTCCACAATTTGTATATTTCCTGCACTTCCTCCGGAATCTCAATACATCGCTCCTGACTTACTTCCTGCTCGATAAGGGCCATGGGAAATATGGGTTTAAGGTCATCGGGAGTAGCTGGCTTTCCAGTAGCGGGGTTGATGGCGGGGGGTAAAGGGACAGGCAGATCGGGAAGGATGTTGTACCAGGAGGTGGGTGTCTCTTGCTCTTCCAGAGTTATTTTGGTTATACTCATTGCTCTCCTTTCATCTACTTTATACCCAATACCTGCCGGGCGATGGCCCATCTTTGCATCTCTGAGGTTCCCTCATAGATTTCAGTTATCCTCTGATCTCGGGCATAGCGCTCCACCGGAAAGTCCTCAGTATAGCCATATCCTCCATAGATTTGAACTGCCTTATGACAGACCCTATGAGCTGCCTCGCTGGAGAAGAGCTTGGCCATCCTGACGACAACCTCAGGAGGAACCCCTTCCTCTTCTTCCCACTGCGAAGCGAACGGCTGGACTTCCTTTTACACAAAGTCGCGCACCATGGTCTGAAACATCTTGTGCTCTTCAGTGAAGTTGAAATCCACACTCTAACCTCCTAACTTTGGAGTGATTTTATACTTCCTCTACTCTTAAAGTCAATCAATCTGGCTAAGACAGCGAGCAATATAACACCTGCTCATGCCCCAGGACTGTCCCCAGCACAGCTTACCCTCCCAGAATAGCCACCGGTCCAGGATAAAGGTAATAAAAGAAGATACTTTTGAGGCGGGGGCAAACCTGCTTATCAGGCCTAATCTTCTGTTGAGAGGACGCAGATGTTCCTCCACGGAGAATAACAGCCAGTGGAGAATAAATTCACTGCAATATACTCTTTGTACCTCAAAGCCATGCGAGGACAGCAATTCCACCATATCATGGGTGGAGTATTCCCGAAGATGCCCCAGCTTATCCAACCTTCTTTGAAGTGGCCTGAATATATTCACCATATCCTTCACGGGGTTGGGTACCACTATCCAAACATAGCCGCCCCTTCTTATAATGCGCTGAAATTCAGCGATGGCTGCCCCGTCGTCGGGTAGGTGTTCCAGGGTATGGGCACAGAGGATAAGGTCAAACGTGTTTGAGGCTAAGGGTAGCTGCGCTGCATCACCTTGAACCAGACCCAGACAGGAGGCCTGCTCCAAGGCAGTAAACTTTCTTCCCGAAGCCTGAAGGATGGAAGATGATATGTCTATCCCCATAAAGGCAGAATGGTTAAGACGCGAGATATGCGCAGCATACATAGCACTGCCACAGCCAACGTCCACCAATCGACCGTCCTTAGCATTGGCGGTGAGTGAAGCTACCTGCCTGGCTAAAGAGCTAGCGTGAGCTTTTCTGAACCAGCCAATATTGATGCCGGGGTCAGCAATTACCTGCTCCCATAACCCCTCATAGAAGTTACGGTTAGCACTCCTCAAGGTTACATTTGCTCCGGGGCGGATATTCCCATAAGGTCAAGTACCTTGGCCAGGATGATCTTGACTGCTGAAACTAGCTTTAACCTGGCTCGGGTCAGCTCCTCATCCCCGGAGATGACCCGGCAATCCCGGTAAAAGATATGAAAAAGAGTGGCTAAATCTGTGGCAAAGTAAGAAAGGTGATGGGGCTCCAGACTCTCCTCCACCCTCAGCATCAACTCAGGGAATTCTACCATCTTTCGCAGAAGGGAAAGCTCAGCGGGGGCAGAAAGCAACCCTACATCTCCTCCCTCCCCACCCACACCCCGCTCCCTGGCCAGGCGCAGGATGCTGCATATTCGGGCATGAGCGTACTGGATATAATAAACCGGGTTGTCCTCTGACCTCTTTTTAGCCAGCTCAAGATCAAACTCCATCTGGCTCTGGGAGGCTCGAGACAAAAAGAAGAATCGGACAGCATCCCTTCCCACCTCATCTACCAGTTCTCTCAAGCTCACAATATTCCCACCTCTCTTGGATAGTTTTACCTCCTCCCCCCTCTTCTTCAGAGTTACCATCTGGCAGATGATAATCTTAAGTCTTTGAGGGTCAATGCCCAAGGCTTTCATTACTGCCTTCATCCGGGATACATGACCCTGGTGGTCAGCCCCCCAGATGTCTATCACTTCGTTGAAGCAGCGCCCGTAAAACTTATTCCAGTGGTAGGCAACGTCAGAGGCAAAATAGGTAGGAAGACCATTCTGGCGCACCAACACACTCTCCCTATCTCCATCCTCCTCCCGAAAGACAAACCACAACGCTCCTTCCTTTTTTATAGTGCAGCCCCTCCTCTTAAGATAGGACATAACTTCCTGATAGTCCCCTTCCTCATACAGGCTCTTTTCGGAAAACCAGTGGTCAAATTCCACCCCCAAAAGGGTAAGATCGCGTCTTATGCCGTCCAAAACCTTACTTGCTCCCAGCTTAAGGATGGTGGACTCTTCCACCCCACTGCCCGCGGGGAATTCCCTTCTTATCTCCTCTGCCAGGTTCTCCATATAGCTTCCTCGGTAAGAGATAGCCTCAGAAGGCCTTCCTCGGTAATAAGAGAGCAGTGACTGGAAGAAGGATTCCATCTGAGCGCCGGCATCGTTCACATAGTACTCTCTGTGTACCTCAAAGCCACATCTGGAGAGGATCCAGGCCAGGGTACTGCCGATGACTGCCCCCCGTCCGTGGCCTACATGGAGGGGACCGGTGGGGTTTACAGAAACAAACTCAATCTGTATCCTCTTGCCCTTGCCTACGTCCAGATCACCATATCTTTCACCTTCCTTCAGTATCTCCTCCACCTGTGTCTTAAGCCATGTATCTTTTAGGGTGAAGTTGATAAACCCTGGTCGCGCCACCTCTATCTTCTCCACCTCAGAGATTTCAGGGATAAAGGGCAAGATAGCCTCCGCCGAACCCTGAGGAGGCATTTGTGTCAGCTTAGCCAGTCTGAAAGGAAGGGTAGAAGCATAGTCCCCAAAGGAGCTCTCCTCGGTATGTCCTACTTCTACATCCTGCGGAGGGAGTGACGGAATAACCTCGTTTTGAATGGCCGCGGCTAGCGCCTGTTCCAAGGCATGGGCAATTTTATCCTTTATAAGCTCCACTTCTTATCTAACTTAAGAATGTCTATTGGAATAAGCTATCTAACCATGCCCGGGGGTTCGTCCCACACGCTGACGACAAGTATGCTGGGTCCGGTATGGGTTCCCACCACCGGAGAAACGACGGAGAGGATAATATCCTCCCGGGGGAACACGGCAGAAAGTCTCTCCGTGAGTGCCTCCGCCTCATCGTGGTGGGTGCCATATTCTACCGCCAGGGCTTTTATATTCTTAAAGCCCAGGACAAAGTTATATAGATATTCGATGGCTCTGGCCCTATTGCGTTCCCTGCCGCAGGGCCCCACTACTCCATCGTCCTCTATGGTGACGATGGGGTTTACCTTGAGGATGGAGCCAATGAGGGACTGGGCCCGGCCAATGCGACCCCCCTTTCTCAGGTACTCCAGAGTATCGAAACTCCCCCGCAGATGCACCCTGGGGATGGATTCTCTGATGTAAGGCTCGATCTCAGAAAGCCCCTTTCCCTCTTGGGCTAGCTTGGCTGCCTCCAGGACCAGGAGTCCTTGTTTCGCTACCGCCGCCCGGGAATCGACCACCTCTATCCGGCAACGCTTATTCTTAACCTCCTCCTTTGCTTTGAGGGCCATTTCATAGGTAGCGCTCAGCTTTGTACCCAAGTAGATTCCCAGTATCTCGTCTGTATCCTCAGATAGTCCATCAAACAGCGCAGCCATCTCTTTGGAGGTGACCGTGGAGGTAGTAGGGAGGCTCTTTGACTTCTCCAGGCGGTGGTAGAACTCCTCTGTCTGAAGATCAACCCTGTCCAGAAAGGTTTCAGTGCCAAAGTGAATGTGCAGGGGAACGACAGTAATCCCCCATTTTTCCGCCAGATCCGGGGTGATGTCGGAGACGCTATCGGTTATCACCTTTACCATTAAACTACTCCACAGAGATAATGTAGTCGTAGTGGGGCTGCCCCCCATATACCAACTCCACCTGAGTTTCAGGGTACCAACCTCGGACTTCTCTTTCTATCCCCTCGGCCTTATCCCTTTGAACCTTACCTCCGTAATAAACGGTTATCACCCCTTCATCGGATACATCCAGGGTGGAGAGCGCCTTATGCAAAGCTCCAGCATGATCTTCCTCAGAGGCCACAATTTTATCGTCGACAATGGCCATCACCTTCCCCTTACCTATCTTCATGCCATCGACGGTCGTAGAGCGAACTGCCCGGGTTAGCTCTATCGTGACCACTCTACCTATGGCCTCCTCCATCTCCTGAACATTGGTCTCCAGGTTATCCTCATAACTCATAGAGAGGAGGGCAGCAATCCCCTGAATAATGGTCCGGGTAGGCACAACCATTACTCTCTTTGAGGTGAGTTCCTTTACCTGACCTGCGGTAAGGATGACGTTCTGGTTGTTGGGCAGGATGATGACCTCCTCCTGAGGAAGAGCATCTACTGCTTCCACCAGATCCCCCACTTTGGGGTTCATCGTCTGCCCTCCGGGGATGATGAAGCCCACCCCTAAGCTCCGGAATACCCTGGTAAGACCTTCTCCCGATACTACGCAGGCAATACCGATCTTAGAGGACGGAGGCTTCCCCTGAGCTACTCTCAAGAAATCCTGTGCCTGGTCATCCATATTCTCTATCTCTATCTGATGTAGAGTCCCCTGGGATAAGGCATACTCCAGGACCTTCCCTGGCTTAAGCGTATGGATGTGCACCTTGACCACCTTTTCATCTCCGGCTATGATAAGGCAGTTGCCCTTACTTTGAAGCCTCTTTCTTATCTTATCTAGACTTAGGCCCTCCCCACGAATTATGAATACCGTATCGTACCCATAGGGCTTATCTTCGAGCCTCAGGGAAAGTGGCGTATCCGGAGCAATCATACGCGGTGCAATAAGCTCCATTCTCTCTATCTCCCCTCTAATATAAAGCAAAAATCCCTCCAGGATGGTGTACAGCCCTTGGCCTCCTGCATCCACCACCCCCGCCTCCTGAAGCTGAGGGAGAAGGGAGGGGGTAGAGGCTACAGTATCGCGCGCCGCACTTACTGCTGCCTCCAGGACAAAGGTAAGGTCGTCCCCTTCAGTTAAAGCCTCCTTCGCAGCCATAGCCGCTTCCCTGACCACAGTGAGGATCGTCCCCTCCACCGGAGAGGAGAGCGCCCTATAGGCTCTATCCGACCCCTGCACCAACCCCCCAGCAAAATTCCCCCCCCCAAACTGCTCACCCTCAAGTGCAAAGGCAAGACCGCCTATAATCTGAGAAAGGATCACTCCACTGTTTCCTCTGGCCCCCATAAGCGCGCCCTGAGCTAAGGCCCGGGCTAC
The DNA here is from genome assembly GCA_002367275.1 of Dehalococcoidia bacterium UBA3088. Taxonomy (GTDB): domain Bacteria; phylum Chloroflexota; class Dehalococcoidia; order UBA2247; family UBA3088; genus UBA3088. The sequence goes on from DFBE01000067.1 coordinate 5,451, forward strand.
ATCCACCGCACTTCTATCCGGAGAGTGATAGGACTCTTCGATCGCCGACCTCATGGTCAGCAACATGTTTATGCCGGTATCACCATCAGGGACAGGGAAAACATTCAGAGCGTTGATGGCGGGAGCACTCTTTTCCAGCCATCTCGTAGAATAGTTAAACATCTCTCTGAGTTCCTGTCCAGTATATAGTTTGCCTGCCGCCATTTTCCTTTACGAGAAACTATGATACATCCTCTGATCACCGAAGGCAAGCCCGCGATAGAAGGCACACCCTGAAGATAGCGATGACCTGTTATATGTAGCGTCTTAAATAGTTGCACATAATCCAGACAAGCACTACGAACAAATCCTAAATCCGAAGCTCTAAGAGCCTGATTACTATATTGAT
>DFBE01000062.1 GCA_002367275.1 Dehalococcoidia bacterium UBA3088
GTGGAGATAAGGATAGATGGGGAAAGTAAGGGCTTTACCAGGGAGGACGGTAAACTGAAGGTAGAGTGGCTTCTCTTCGGAAAGCATATATGGGGGCAGCGTATGAAGGAGAGAGAGCATCTCTCAAGGGGAATTTGAAATAGTAAAGATAGAGGATTTAGAGTTTTCAGATAACTGGACAGAAGCAAACGGGAAAAGTAATAATAAGCTTTATCCTCTGAAAGAGACCATCGGCTATGTTGCTATTATTCAGAATACAGGAACTACAACTATAGACGTGAATGAGTTTAGTATGAGGTGGGAATTTTGCCCAAATGAAGAGCTACAGTTTAAGTTGATACGACCTGAAAGATGAAACCAGCTATTCTTAAGACACAACTTCAAAGTTTGGGAGCAAGGCTTGAGGGTTTTTCTCTAGAGGGAAGGAGAGGAGGAGCAGGACCCGCGGAGGGGATAACCATAGAATTTGACAACACTGTGGCCACAGTGCCCTGCTATAGTTCTTATGTAGCCTTATCTCCCTTCAGAATAGCAGAGGATAAAGAGGGATACTGGCTATGGGAAAACGGGAAACAAATAACCTCGATTGCTTTTCCGCATCTTAAAGCCTATGAGGAGGGCAAAACCTCTGATGGCATTCCTTTTTCTCATATAGCTCTTCTTCACGGAAGGGATTGTCTTGCTTCCACTGTAGTTCAGCATTGCATGTTCGATTGTAAATTTTGTGGCATAAACTTATCCCTTAAACAGGGGAGGACCATCAAACTTAAGACACCTTCCCAGTTAGCCGAGGCAGCCAGCGCTGCTAAACTAGCAGGGATAAACCATCTTGTCCTGACCAGTGGTTCTTTTAACGGGGATGAAATACCCCATCTGATAAGATGTATTTCCGCCCTCAAGGAGAAAACCAACCTTCCCATACAGATACAGGTTATGCCCGTATCAAACCGAGAATCTCTGAAGCTTCTTAAGGATGCAGGAGCAGATACCATTGGCATACATATAGAAAGCTTCGACCCTGAAGTCCTCTCCAGGGTGGCCCTGACCAAGGCCTCACTGGGGATGGAGGTCTACATTAAGGCCTGGGAGGAGGCTGTAGATATCTTCAGTCCCAATCAGGTCACAAGCTATGTTATCGTGGGCTTGGGTGAGAACGACGAGTCCGTGATGTCTGGAGTAAATATGCTTTCAATATTAGGTGTCTACCCTTATGTAGTCCCTTTTCGCCCCATCCCCGGCACACCCTTGGAGAACATTAGACCTCCATCACATGAGAGGATGCTCCGCCTATACCAGAGAATTGTTCCTCTCCTAAAAGGAGCCAAACTATCCAGCAGCAAAATAAAGGCAGGGTGCGGTCGTTGCCCTGCCTGCTCTGCCCTTCCTGACTTTGAGACATGCTAGAAATAAGGATAGCCAAAAATGGAACAGATCTAAGGGAAGCGATGAATATCCGTCGCTCGATCTTTGTGGATGAGCAAAGACTGTACACCATCTCTGATGAAGATGAGTTTGACTCCCAGGCCACCCATCTCCTAGCGGCAGCAAATGGCAACATCGTAGGTACAGTAAGGGTCTATTCCGGGAAAAATGGCACCTGGTGGGGGGGAAGGTTGGCAATACTGCCATCCTCCAGAGGAAAGGATACAGGTTCATCCCTGGTCAAGGCAGCAGTAGAGCTAGTAAGAGAGGCAAAAGCAAAAAGATTTCTAGCCTACATCCAATCTCAGAACGTTCCCTTTTTTGAGAGGCTAGGGTGGAAGAAGGTAGAAGATATATCCTGCTGCGGTCTTCCCCATGTATTGATGGAAGCGCCCCTTTAATGAACCTAAGTCAGCTGGTAGAACAGATAAAGCAGAGTAAAGCCATCCACCGTAAGAAGGCCATAAAGCCACTGATACAGATCTTAGAGCCCACACTCAAGTTAGGCCGAGTCGAAGGAGGGTTGGGGGATGATGCTGCCCAGATACCATATGCTGGCAGATATCTTCTGCTAGCTAGCGATGGGATCTCCCCAGAGTTATTTGAAGACCCTTACTGGGCAGGGTACTGTGGTGTTCTAGTGAACGTAAACGACATCTATGCTATGGGCGGAAAGCCTCTAGCTATGGTGAACGTGCTTTCCGCCCGGGATGATGTTGAAGCCCTTTCCATCTGCCAGGGGATGAGAGAGGCTTGCTTTAAGTTTCAGGTCCCCATGGTGGGGGGGCATTTCCATCCTCAGTCTAATTTCCCTGAATTGTCTATTGCCATCCTGGGTGAGACGCAAAACCCCCTAACCAGCTTTGGCTGCCTTCCTCAAGATGGAATTATAGTTGCCATCGATCTCGGCGGCAGATGCTGCAAAAGCTTTCTTTATTGGGACTCTACCTCCCAAAAAAGCTCCTCCGAGGTAGTAGAAGAGCTATCCATCTTAACCACCCTCTCCGAGAGGAAGTGGGTACATGCAGCAAAAGATATAAGCAACCCCGGTATTTTAGGGACAATGCTAATGCTACTCGAGACATCTAAATGCGGTGCAGATATTGAACTTGAATCCATTCCTAAACCGGAAGGGGCAGACCTTTCCACCTGGCTTACCATGTACCCCGGATACGGGTTTATCCTCTCTGTGGATTATCTCCTTTCAGAGAGGGTGATAGGGCTATTCAGGGCCCGGGGAATAAGTGCCTCACTCGTGGGAAGAATAAAAGAGCAAGAAGACTTGACCTTTCACTACCAAGGTCAAAAGATAAACACCTCCACTTACACACTCACCTAACCTCTCCCGTCAAGGGAGAGGGATTTGTGTAGATATTTTGCTTTATATCTCCATCATTGCTGGAGAACATACTCTTTGTAATCTGCTAGCTTCGATAGACTACGTATCGCCTGATGGGGCGTCTCATATACTGGAATTCCGTTGTCTGCCAGGAAACTAACCATCTTCAGGCTTGCGCCAATGCCTATAGCAAATACTGGCTTATTTATATTTTTATATTTTTCTTTAAGCCTAACGATATCCTCAGCAAATTTATTCATTATTGGCCCCATTATTGGCTTTATCGTCCCAACGATATCCTCAGCAGGTTTCCCCACCATTGACCCTATCATCTGCTTTAAGCTCTTCTCAAGAGTTTGAGTTTGGGAGAGATGGCGGATAACTTGGTTAACCATAAAGTCAAATGCAGGAGCCATACACACCACCATATCGACGTTCCCATCACGCAATACTAACTTAACGCCTTTCGGTAATATTTTCATATCCACTCTACTCCCAGACATCTCCGCCCCGGAGGCAGTCATGTCTACCGGATTTCGGTGGCTCCAAAAAGAAGGTAATATGCGGTCCAACTCCTGAATGGTCCTCGGGGAAAGCTCAGGTAAACCCAAGTTTTCCTTAGCACAGGCATCAGAAACCAGAATGGTATAACCTCCTGAAGGAGTTATAAACCCTACTCTTCTTCTTTTAGGAAGAGATAATAAAGAAAATGCTTTTACCAGGTCAATCATGTCTCTATCATCCCGAGCCTGGATAATCCCCGCCTGTTTAAATACTGCATCATAAGCAGCAGCCGAACCTATCATAGAACCAGTATGGGATTGAGCAGCTTTAGCCGCCAGTTCACTCTTTCCTCCTTTTAACACTATAATGGGCTTCTTCTTGGTAGCCTCTTTAGTTACCCTGAAGAATTTTTTCCCGTCTCTAATCCCCTCAATAAAAAAGAGGACTACCTTGGTCTTCGGATCATCAGCTAAATACTCTACAAAGTCCTCTAAGTGGAGATTTGCCTCATTCCCGCTGCTTATGATCCACCTTCCGCACTTATTGATTTTGAATTATAGGCTTATCTAAGCTATCCTCTTCACAGGAGGTGATTAGAATGCTATCAAAACATATCATGGCTAAAGGGGTTAAGTCTATCACTACTAAACTCCTTGATGAGGTGGTTTTGATTAAGCCAAT
>DFBE01000065.1 GCA_002367275.1 Dehalococcoidia bacterium UBA3088
TCTTACGCAGTCTTATCCATCTCAGGGCTCGTCTACAGGACTTAAGGCATCTATCCGGAAGGGGCAGCACCTTTATACACCTTATATCCAGCTCCGAATCAATCTGGTCCACCATAGTGCAGGCAGGTAAAGGCTCGATGGCCCCATCAAATTCGGGCGCTGCCACCGCGCATAACTCATCCAGGGGGGCGATAACATTTGACTTCTTCCAGAAGTCAAGCGGGGTGATAGCCATACTAAAGGGGGCCATTACAGGGACATTTAATTTTTGAAGCACTCGAAAGAGCTCCTCCGGTCCAGCCCACATTGGCCCTCCTGTCATGCGGTGGTAAGCGCCCACCCACAAGAAGAGGTCTATGGTCGGTCTTTCACCATCGAGGAAGAACTTCTCCATCGTCCTCCACCAGGACATGGAGGCGGCGTTAATGCAAATTATATTTGCCTCGGGCTCAAGCTCTTTGATGAATAAATCCAGGGTGGGACGAGCCCACTCGAAGAACTGCATACCGTAGGAGATCATCCCCACGGTTACGTCCTTTTCCAGGCTACGCCAGCTTTTATAATCCTCCAGGGTTTCAAAAAGCTTTGGGGCATCGGGATGGTATATCATATCCTCTTTGGGGATCAGGGGAGCTTTTAGCTTTTCCCGGAGCTTTAAGTTTCCGTACTGGGAGGCGGCCAGAAGCAAAAAATTCTTCATATTTTCTTTTGAGCCCATCCCAAAGCACATAAATATGAACACCATGTTCTTAATATCTCTCAGAACCCCTAGCCCGGGTATAAATCTCATCAAGGGCTCTACCCGCATCATGGCGTTCATAAACTTCTGGGGGTCCTTTATGGAGGTCATATCAAACTTATCGATGATACTGCTCACATCAATATCTCTATCCATGAAGTGGACTACGGTTCTTAAAACCCACCTTCCTGTCCGGGAATTGGAAAACCCCTTCATCTTCCCCATCCCTTTAGACCGGAACTTTCCCAATCTTAAGAACATGCTATCCTCAGGGGAGCCGTAGTAGGTGCCAAAGCTCATGGCTCCCCCTAAAACGGCATTGTCTGTTTTGGAGAGGACCTCGGACATTATCTGGCCCAGCCTGTCACCGCCCCTACCATCTATGAACACAAAGTGACTGGAAGCCAGGTCCTCCTTAAAAGCATCCAGGGAAACCAGCTCTTTCTCTATATCGTGCACCCCGTATAGCGCAAGGTCGATTACATCGCCGTACTCTTTTTGGATTTCCTTCAGTGCCTCCAGAATATTTCCTGAGGGTATGATGGATACATAGGTTATCTTAGTTTTTCCCTTTGACATAACTAGACAGTAATGTCCTGCCGCCGGAATAAGTAGAATGACATCCCCGAAAATAGAAGACACCAGGCAAGCAGCACCACGGTGGCATGAGGGATGGTAGAATGTAATAACCAGGTAGATACACCTTCCTCCATTTGAAGGATGGAGCTGGTATTGGGGATGATGAGATACCGGGGAATGTGGCTAATCCACCCCCCTCCCCATAGGGAATTGGCAGTAATGGCCAGGTCCAAAAATCCATACAGTATATACCCTCCTACCCCCCACCATGCTGAACGGGTGAGGATGACAAACATCAAGGCAAGGAGAGCATTTGTCATCAGGACAAGTACTGTCCCTCCCAACATCCTCCCCACCTTACCTAAAAGGGAGAGGGTAACAAAATCGAGGCTCACTTCAGAAAAGTGGGCGGTGGTGGCAAAGCCAAGGATAATTCCCAGCACCAGAGATATCAGAGTGATGATGAGAGCTACAATGAATAAACTTACCACCTTAGCTCCCAGGTAGCGATGACGAACCACCACGCCAGCCATCGTCTTCCCTATGGTTCCCCAGCCATATTCCTCGCCCATCACAAAGGAGGCCAGGATGACCAAGAGCAAAGTACCAATTCCTGAGGCAGTGTTGAAGATGAGCGCAAATACCTGAGGAAAGAGGAGAGGGTGAGCCGCCTCAAGAGATGCTGAGGATCCCCCCACAGCCCGGTAATGAAGAAAGAAGATCAGCAGAAAGAAACAGATGAGAACTCCCAGGAGGGCAAAGCTCATCCTCCTCTTTCTTATCTTGAATAGCTCAGCACCAACCAGTTTCCCCATTCTCACTTACTATTCCTACATAGAAATCCTCCAAACTCTTCCCCTGGAGCAGCTCGGTGATCTTTCCGCAAGTGAGCAACCTTCCGGCCTTGATTATAGCTATACGATCGCAAAGCTGTTCTACTTCCGACAGAAGATGGCTAGCCAGCAGGATGGTCTTCCCCTCTTCCTTCAGCTTCAGGATTAGTTTTCTCACCTCCCGTATCCCCAGAGGATCGAGGCCATTGGTGGGCTCATCCAGAATGAAGAAGTCGGGGTCATGGAGAATAGCCCCCGCAATCTGAAGTCTCTGTTTCATGCCTTGGGAGTAGGTTCCTACCTTATCTTCAGCACGAGAATAGAGATTCACTATCTTCAAGGCATCATCTATGCTTCCTTCTACCCCATTGCTCCGGATCCGGGAGAAGAATGCAAGATTATCCCTTCCCGAAAGGTAAGGGTAGAAGCCAGGATTTTCCCTGGTCGTCCCTACTTGGTGAGAGACGGATATAAGGTCCGTCCTCACATTCTTTCCCAGTAGTTCAATCCTGCCCCTGGTAGGAGCGATAAGTCCCAGAATCATACCGATGGTGGTACTTTTCCCCGATCCATTGGGTCCCACCAGGCCGAATACTTCCCCTTCCTCCACTTCAAAGCTTAAGTCAAGGACAGCCGCCTTTTTACGGAACTTCTTATACAGGTGCTCTACCTTCAAAACCGCCATTTATGCCTTTGACGAGAGGTAGTCAGCTATATTCAGGACCAACTGCTCATATCCGCAGTAGGGATCATGAAATATCTCCACCCCTACCCATACTTCCTTTTGCACCCAGTTTAGATCCCCCCAGGCCAATACCTTGCCCCGTCCATGCTCTTCGATCGCCATAGCCACCGGTTGGCCTCCCGGAGGTTTTAAGAATGAAGGATTAAGAAACAGAGGAACAAGGTTTGTCACTAAGGTTACGATGTCGCCCCCCATTCCCACTATCCCCATCCTGTCGATGGTGAAGGCAGTTTTGCTTCCTCTGCCTATTGCCTTTGCCTCCCCAGCAACATCCACTGAACACCCCCACCCTACCATAAACCGGTCCACCCCCTCCCATAGAGGGTGAGCGGCATCATTGTCCTCGGGTAATATTAGTGTCATTCCCATCCCCAGGTTTTCCCATCCTCCAGCGACATTTTTTACCATCACCCATGCTTGGTTTAGGATTTGAGGGGGGACTGCAGAGGCCATGCCCTGATAGAAGTAGGGGTCGGTCATCAGATTGGTGTCCAGGATTAAGTCGAAGTTGAACTTCATCCCCAGCCCCAACCCTTCCATGAGCTCATTTAAGACCTCAGGATAATGATACAGGGCGGAGAAGTCCAGGAAATATAGCTGAACATCGGGAAAGAGAGGCATTCGAAAGAGAATGTACTCCATGGCCCCGGTTATAAGCTCCATGAATGGCCTTTCCCAGGCAAGGTCGCAGCATATTACAGGATCACCCACCAGCCATAGTCCTCCCCCCTCCTCAAGAAAGCTTTGTATAGCCTGAACCTCATCGGGGGAGAAGTAAGCTGGTTTTCCTTCTTTATCTACGTCCGGCTGGGCCACCATCAATATATCGTACCCTGAAAGCTTCTCCCCGGTAATGGGAGGTTGGGTGAGTGCATCCATGAAATAACCATTGTCCCTCATGAAGTCAGCCCAGGTGTCCAAAGACAATATCCGGGGGTTTTTCGAAGTTAAAAGATCGGGAGAGGTCTTGCCATCCAGAGATACTCTCTCGGCATGGGTGAGATCCACCAGGATTTTAGCTCTGGGAGGTTGGGCATTGGTTGAATTGAGCATCCATGTACTCAGGATGAGTACAAGAGAAAGGGATACTAATGTCAGTTTCTTCATCTTATCCGCCTCACCCTGGAAAATGGAGACCTTTTACAGTACCAGCCACCAGGTCGGGTGTAACCTCCGGTAGTTTTATATACTGAGCTTGAGCAGCCTCCGCAACCTCTTTGGCCAACTCCAGACGGCCATCCTCGGTACCGATAACCACCATCTCTATCCCTTCCTCTCTGATCCTTCGGGCAACTCCCTTGGCATCCTCCAGGGGGGAACCATCAAAGCCCACATTGGCCTTCCCGTCGCTTAACAGCACCAGTATGCGGTGGGTGTCCTTCTCCCGGCTTGAAAGTTCAAGCCCCTTGAGGAGCCCCAGAGCCAGAGGAGTTTTCCCTCCCGTGGGAAGCTCTCGTAACCTTTGGTGAGCTAGTTCAAGACTGGAAGTGAAGGGCAGGAGAATCTCCGCATTTTCTTTCCTGAAGGCCACCATTCCTACCCTATCTCGTCTCTGGTAGGCATCGGTAAGAAGGGAAAGTATTGCTCCTTTGGCTGCCACCATCCTCTTCTTGGCTCCCATGGAGCCTGAAGCATCGACCACAAACAGGATGTCTGAACCCACTTTCCTTTCCTTAACCTTCTCCCTCAAATCGGGAGTTTGAATGTTTATGGCTAAGTTTCCCTCCCTTTCCCTCTGGTGAGGAGCCGCCGCCCGCAGCGTAGCATCGAAGGCGATATCGCTCACCTTGCCCCGGGGAAAAACGCTTCCCACATACTTACCCACCTTAGATAGGNNCGGTACTCTGGTTTCTTCTCCCCGGATTATCCCGGGAAATCTTATCCCTATCAAGTTCTATTCCGGGAAGTTGCTGGGGTAGCCCAACCTCAAACACCTCCTCACGGAGTTTTCTTTCTCCCTCATCCTCAGGGGGCATGGGGGGTGGGGATAACCCTTCTTCGTCCCCCGGGAGCATCTCTGGTGGC
>DFBE01000063.1 GCA_002367275.1 Dehalococcoidia bacterium UBA3088
CTTTCAGTATAACTTTGAATTTTCGCTCGTGCTATATTATACTACTTAGTCGGAGCTTCCTGGTGACTAGAGCGGAGTGGAACCCCCCGTTCCCATCCCGAACACGGAAGTGAAACCTCCCAGCGCAGACGATACTGAGGGGGAAACTCCTCGGGAAAATATGTCACTGCCAGGAATAAGAGAGCTTTCAAAGCTCTCTTATTTTATGTATATGTAGTATGAACCTGAAGGCAAGCTTCTCCAACCTCAAACCTAATGTGTTTTTCATGGGAGTAGTGAGCTTCTTTACCGATGTCTCCAGCGAGATGATTTTCCCTCTCCTTCCCTTGTTCCTAACCGATGTATTAGGGGCTAAGACCGTCATCGTGGGATTAGTGGAAGGAGTAGGCGACAGCACTGCCACCCTGGTTCGCATCCCCAGTGGTGCCTTAAGTGACAAAATAAGGAAGAGAAAAGTACTCACAGTATGGGGGCACTCCATCTCCACCATGGCTAAGCCATTCATGTACTTTGCTACCAGAGACACTTACCACTTTTTGGTGCTTGTGGCAGTTGCGCCCGCCGTGCTGGCCGTAGTCGTGCTCCTTCTTCGGGTCAAGGAGAGGACTCCCCTTCAAAGAGAAGAGGCAACATCCTCACCAAGGGCAGGGAGATTTCCCCGGGAGTTCAAGCTCTTCATTGTCATCATGGTTTTATTCACCCTGGGGAACTCCAGCGACGCCTTCTTGGTACTACGGGCGCATGACTTGGGTTTTTTCCACTCTGGGTGTAGTTATGCTTCTTCTCCTATTCAACCCGACCTATGCTTTGAGCTCCTCGCCCCTGGCGACGCTTTCAGATAGATGGGGAAGAAAGAGGGTTATCGTAGGGGGATGGGTAATCTATACCCTGGTTTATCTAGGGTTGGGTCTTGCCTCTACAGGGTACGAGCTATGGACTCTTCTTGCTCTCTATGGGCTCTACTATGGGGCAACAGAAGGTGTGAGCCGAGCTCTAGTGGCTGATATGGTACCCTCGGAAAGGAGGGGAGAGACCTACGGGTTCTATCACACTGCTGTGGGTATCACCGTCCTCCCGGCTAGCGTTATCGCAGGCATTTTATGGGATACAGTAAATCCTTCCGCTCCTTTCTTCTTCAGCGCTGCGCTGTCAGCGATCAGCATTATTCTTCTGGTAAAACTGGTCAAGATATCTTGAGGGTTGCCAGGTGATGTTGTGCTATTATGACATACGGTGAGGATAAAGGGAAGAGTCAGTGCTGGGTGCTCTATGTGTATGGGCTCGGTAGGGTTCGAACCTACGACCAACCGGTTATGAGCCGGCCGCTCTGCCACTGAGCTACGAGCCCTCTTCTAGTCTAACAGTCGGTGGCAAAAGCATCAATCGAATTGTCTAAAACCCTCATGGGCGGATGTCCACCAACAAATCATGAAAATAGAAGTGTAGTGCATTTCGTATGAAGGTTTGTTATCCTGACATCGGGTGCAGAGGTCGTTTTTCTTTTTGGCGGTATAACCCCGGTAAGCAAACTGACAACGGTAGCCTGTATGCACCACGAATTGTTGCTCCTGTTTCAAGAAGCACGCGGAACAAATTATAAACAGCGAGGCTACTATTACCCAATGAGGGAGGAAACATGGTATGGAAATAACATATCTCCTGCGATTTTCTACCGTTGTGTTCTTGCATTTTGCTGTTCCTCACCTATGGTTTTGCATATCCAGGTCAGCACACCACCATCTGGATGTGGGTGGCCTTCAACTTTGGCATGCATGCCGTTAACTTTGGCTAATTGCCTCCCGCATTGTCTCAATAGGTGCTTCCCTTCCCGTCCATAGCCTGAACGAGGCCGCCCCCTGATAGATAAGCATGGAAAGCCCATTTAAAGTTTTTGCCCCCACCTTTTGAGCTTCTCTAAGAAGAGGAGTTTGCTCAGGATTATAGGTCAAGTCAAAGACTAAGGAAGACGGGGAAATAAACTCAGGCCTTATGGGTAAGCTTCCCTCAAGCCCACTGTGTTCCATCCCCAGCGGGGTACAGTTGACCAGAAGGTTGAAGGAAGGAACTCTATCTTCTGTTGATACAATCTCGAAGTTTGTTTGGGAGCTATATTTCTTGAGCAAATAGCAAAGCTCCTCCGCACGTTCCGGGGTGCGGTTCAATATGGATATTGAATTTACCCTCTTCTCCAGAAGACCGAAACACACTGCCCTGGCTGCCCCCCCTGCCCCCAAAATCACTGCTCTCTTGCCCTGGGGGTCGAATTGAACTTCCTCAAGTGCGTGCATAAAACCTTCTACATCAGTGTTATAACCCCACAGGATCCCTCCCCGATTTACCAGCGTGTTCACCACTCCCATCCTCTCTGCCAGAGGAGAGACATGATCTAAAAGCCTCGCCACCTTTTCCTTATATGGTATGGTTACATTAGCTCCCAGGTACTGAGGTTTACGAAGGCTTCCTACTGCTTTTTTCAGATCCTCTTCTGCCACATCCCACTTCCTGTAGATTAGGTCCAGGTGGTAGAAGTCAAATGCCCTCTGTTGGAATAAGGGGGATAAAGAGTGAGATAGAGGGTGGCCAATAATAAACACATCCCTAGCCATCATTCCTCTGGCTATCCAAATACCCCTGAAGCATAAATGCGGCGGCGCAGTCGTCTATACGTTTTTTACCACGGAGTACCTTCTCGCAGGCAACAGAGGAAAACCTCTCATCAAAAGTGTGTACCGGGACGTGGATAAGGCTTAAAAGATGGTCTATGAATTCCTGGACCTCCAGAGCACTCTTTCCTATGCTCCCGTCCAGGCGTAAGGGCAGGCCCACCACAACCCCTTCTATTTCTTCCCCCTGGATGATGTCCTCAATCTCCTTCCACTCCTGCCCTGATTGAACTTTGATTATCCCCCGGGGGAAGGCAATGAGTCCTTGTGGGTCACTTACGGCTACACCAACGTTTTTCTTTCCAAAGTCAATCCCCAAAATTCTGCCCAAGGTTCTTTATCACCTCCATTACTTTAGAATTGGAAAATCGGGAGGAAGGAAAGCTTCCTCTTCCTAGCTCAGTCCCTCCCCCGCCCCCTCCCCCCAGGGATTGAGCGACCTCACGAGCCATATTTCCAGCATGAAGACCTCGGCCTACCAGGTCAGGGGTGACCATGACTATCATGTTTTGCCTTCCACTCTTCCTTGTCCGGAGGACAATGAGGACGCTTCCCAGGGCTTTCTTTAGCTCATCACCAACACTGCGAAGTTCATCGGGGTTTAGTTCCGTCACCTCGCCCTCCACTAACTTTATCCCGTTTACAACCTTCACATCTTGAGTCAGTCTTTCCCCCACCATCTTCACTAATCCCTGTCTTAGACACTGAGCATGTCTTCTCTCCTCGGTAAGCTCACCCAGGACCTCATCCAGCTTTGGTAGAATATCCTCTCCAGACTTAGCCCCCAGCTTGACCGCTACTTCCTGAACTATACATCTTTGTTCCTGGACGTAGTTTTCAGCACCCTTACCGGTAACTGCCTCGATTCGCCTCACCCCCGCACCGATTCCGCTTTCCTGGGTGATGATGAATAAGCCTAGTTCCGAGGTTGTATTTACATGAGTTCCTCCACAAACCTCCAGGCTTACGGGAGAAATTTTCACCACTCTTACCCTGTCTCCATACTTCTCTCCAAATAATGCAAGCGCTCCTTTAGACCTGGCTTCGTCTAAAGGAATATCTTCTTCGGAGCTCACGCTCAAGCCTTCCCTTATCCACCGGTTCACCAGGCCTTCCACCTCCGACAATTCTTTGGTGAGCTTCCCATGATGAGTAAAGTCAAAACGAAGATGATCTGGCCTAACCTCAGATCCTGCTTGGTGCACGTGCTCTCCTAAAACCTTGTGCAGCGCTCCCTGAAGCAAATGGGTGGCAGTATGATTTCGGGCAATGTCCTTTCTCCTCCCTTCATCCACCTTAGCCTCAACCTTTTCCCCCACCTCAAGGCTTCCCTGGGTCACTCTTCCCTGGTGGAGGATCAGATCATAGGAGCGCTTAGCGTCCTCCACCAAGAATTTCCCCCTCCGTCCTAAAATTTCTCCTTCATCCCCCATCTGTCCTCCCATTTCTCCATAGAAGGGGGTAACATCTAAAATTAGTTCTGCTTCCTCACCTTCACTTATTCTACTTCCTCCCCTTTCCCTGGCCCGTATCTCCCGGATAGTGGCTTCCTCCCAGGAAAGGTTGCCATAGCCCACAAATTGAGTGCTTCTTTGTACTGAAACTTTGTCTGTCGCCAGCCCCAGGTCAGGTGCACTTACCTCTCTTGTCCTTTGCTTTTGTCTCTCCATTTCCTCATTGAATCCCTCAAGGTCAACTTCGAATCCCCTTTCTTGAGCCACCTCCTGAAGGATGTCTAAGGGAAGGCCATATGTATCGTAAAGCAGGAAGGCCTCCTTTCCGGAAATTCCCCCTCTTTTTTTCTCCTCCATTGTTCTATCCACGAGGTCGAGTGCAGTGGCCAGGTTTCGACCAAACCCTTCCTCCTCCGAATTCAGGATGCTCTCGATAAGGCTTTGATTTTGGGAAAGCTCGGGATAGATGGGGGAAAGATCGCGGATGACCAATCTAGCTATCTCAACCAAAAAGGGTTCCTTAAACCCTAACTTTCGGCCAAAAACACTTGCTCTCCTCACCACCCTTCGCAATACATATCCTCTTCCTGTATTTTGAGGAAATACTCCATCAGCGATGAGAAAGGTAGCTGCCCGGCCATGTTCGGCTACTATCCTTATGGCTCTATCCATTTCCTTCCTCTCCCCCAAGCATTGCCCGCTGATCTCACATATTCTTTCTACCAAGGTAGAGAAAAGGTCGCACTCAAACACGGAACGCTTACCCTGCATCACCTGGGCCATCCTCTCCAGCCCCATCCCGGTATCGATATTGGGATAAGGGAGGGGGATTCGCTGACCATCGCCTTTTTGGTTGTACTGGATGAACACCAGATTCCATATCTCTGAAAAGCGGGAGCAATCGCACCCCGGGCCGCAATCCTTTCTACCACAGCCAAATTCAGGGCCAAAATCGTAGTGGATTTCACTGCACGGCCCACAAGGACCAGAACTACCGGCAGGGCCCCAAAAGTTATCCTCCTCACCCTTGGCTATTATCCTGTGGGAGGGGATTCCCAGCTCCTGCCAGAATTTTTCGCTCTCCTCATCCTCCTCGAATATGGTGACCCACAATCTTTGGGAAGGGATTTTAAGCTCCGAAGTTAGAAGCTCGAAGGCGAAGTTTATGGCTTCCTTTTTAAAATAATCTCTCACACTGAAGTTTCCCAGCATCTCAAAAAATGTGAGGTGCTGGGTATCGCCTACAGAGTCGATGTCAGAAGTGCGAAAACACTTTTGACAGGAACAAAGCCTTTTGGCGGGAGGGACTTCTTGTCCCATAAAGTAAGGCTTAAACTGCACCATCCCTGCGCTGGTCAGAAGAAGCGTGGGATCGTTATGAGGTATGAGTGAAGAGCCGGGCATACGTTTATGCCCCTTTCTCTCAAAGAAGGTTAAAAAAATCCCCCTGATTTCCCTGCTTTCCATAGGCCAAAATTCTTGCTCCGAAATCTACTGGTTTTGGTCCTTTCTTTTTTAATTCTAACTTTTTCTTTTAAACTTGTCCCCTCAAGCCTGGATGGTCAAAGCCCTGGTTCCTTCTGGAACAAGCTGGCCTGGAGGGAAACATCGGGGAGAGCAAGATTTGCCTTTGGGACGAGGATAGAATAATATCGAAATGGATGAGCCGAAGTGGCGGAATGGTAGACGCGACGGTCTCAAAAACCGTTGAGGGGAAACTCTCGTGTCGGTTCGACTCCGACCTTCGGCACCCCTATTTAGTCATTAGTTCATAGTATAGCGTAGAGCGGGTAGCGTTTAGCGTATAGGATAAATCAATAAACTAAAAACGCAAAGCGAAAAACTAAAAACCATAATTTAAAATTCAAAACTTTTTT
>DFBE01000014.1 GCA_002367275.1 Dehalococcoidia bacterium UBA3088
AGGGTGCCCACTTAGAAGACTTGACTTGAACATAGGGCCCCAATATATCAGCCGCCAAGAAGGCCATGCGCTCTCCCAACTCACCGGCAAATACCTTTACTGCTGAGGCATCAAAGATAGAAAACTGGTTCTTATCCTGTAGATCGGCCACCCGGTAGGCAAGACAACAAGTTGCCTCAACATCACAGGCTATCCCTGCAAGTCTGTTACGGATAAGCAAGTTTTTAGCTAGAGGCTCACCATTTACTCTCGTCTCATTGCAGTACTTAACCAGGTCCTCCAGCTGCCGTTGCAGCGACATAACAAACTCCAGGTTAGACCTTTCAAAACCCGCTAAAGTCTGAGTAACTTGCCAGCCCTTACCTTCCTCACCCACAATGTTTTCTGTCGGGACATGCACATCATCAAAATAGACTTCGTTATATAGATGACCCATGTCCATATAGAGTATAGGATTTACCGTGACCCCTGGTGTTTTCATATTCACCAATAAAAAGGAGAGGTTGTGGTGCTTGGGAGCGCTGAGGTCAGTTTTGAATACCCCAAAGCCCCAACCAGCACGATGAGCACCTGAAGTCCAGGTCTTCTGGCCATTTATCACATACTCATCACCCCTTCTTATTGCAGTGCTGGTGAGGGATGCCAAATCTGAACCAGCGTTGGGCTCACTCCATAACTCACACCACATCGTATCTCCTGAAGCAATCCCGGGGAGAAATTTCTCCTTTACATATTTATTACCCGCGGCGAGAAGAGTAGGGGCAAGCATGGAGTAGCCAAAGATGTCTGCTCCTGGGACGCCATAGTAGCCCCTGGCCTCAGAGAAGAAGACCTGATCCATCATGGAACCATCTTCACCACCATATTCACGAGGCCAGTGATGCGACAGCCACCCTCTTTTAGCAAATTCTTTGGTGCAATGAAGATGATATTGCCAACCTTCATCGGTGGCATATATGTCTTCCAGCCCTGCAAAGCCCACAGGCCTCTGCTTCTCCAGTTCCTTGCACACTGCAAAATGCTCATTCCTTCGTGCTATTTGTTCATCTGTAAGCTTGAAATCCATCTTTCGATCTCCCTTTCCCCTTATATTACTTTTTTACTGCGTAGAGACCTAATGCCTTGCTCAGTATAACCTAAACTTAATAGTATTTCCTCATCATGGTCACCTGGTGAAGGAGCAAGACTCCTAATCTTTCCTGGAGTCTCACGAAGCTTTATACCTATACCTATTTGTTTCACCTTACCTGCTTCAGGATGGTCTATCTCCACCATCATCTTGCGATGAAGTACTTGAGGATCGGCGAATGCCTCACCCATGGAATAAACCTTTCCTGTAGGAACAGTATTCTTCAACAACTCAAACCATTCATCTCTGGTTTTGGTGAGAAACGTTTTGCGCAGGAAAGAGAATGTCTCCTCTTGCTTTTCTTTATCCTGGGACCATTGATAGGGAATAAAGTCTTCCCTTCCTAGAGCTCGGCACAAATTTTCCCAGAAGTGAGCTTCGACACAACCAATGCTAATGTAACCGTCATCTTTAGTCTGGTATACATTGTAGCAAGGAAAGCCTCCATTAAGCATATCATCTCCGCGCTGAGGAATCCTACCGAAGCAGAAGTATTCATAAGTTGAGAACCCCAGAAGTGATATGACACCGTCTATCATGGCAATATCAACATACTGACCTCGGCCAATTTTCCCCCTAGCCATCAGGGCAAGCAGAATGCCTATCACTGCATGGAGTGAACCGCCGGCAAAATCGGCCACCAAATTTAAAGGAATGGCTGGCGGGCTGTCAGGGCTATTGCCGATCATGCCCAACGCCCCAGCAATGGAGATATAGTTGATGTCGTGACCCGGTAAATCGCTATAGGGTCCATCCTGACCATAGCCTGAGAGTGAGCAGTAGACAATTCGGGGATTTATTTTGCTTATACTCTCATAGTCTATACCTAGCCTTTTTGCCACCCCTGGTCTGAATCCCTCCAAAATTACATCTGCTCCTTGGGAAAGCTTGTAGAATATCTCTTTTCCTGGGTCGGCCCTTAAGTTCAGGGTCATGCTCTTCTTATTACGGTGCAGGGGATTGTACACCCGCTCCCTTAAGGGTAAGTTAAGGTCAGACCAGGCACGGGAGATTCCTGCTTCCTGAGGAGCTTCTATCTTCACTACTTCAGCACCAAAGTCAGCCAAAACCATAGTACACAGGGGGCCTGGCGCCCTCTGAGACAAATCCAAAACCTTCGTTCCCTCTAAAGGTAACATTCTAACACCTCGTTTTCCCCCTAGATGCTAAACCCATAAGGAAATAAAATCAAGTCCTCGATGTGCGGTGTCCAGAACCTTCCAGACGATGGAGTAGGCATCCTTGCGACTCTCCCCCTTATACAAAACGATGAGGCCGAGGGTAGAGCATCAAGATCAGCGCTTCTCTCCACGGTTTAAGAATATGCCCCTTGCCGCCCTGACTTTAAATATATTCTCCCTCCCGCAAGGGGAGGGAGGATCTGGGTGGGTAACTCCTCTCGCTCAAGGGGAGGGAGAAGTGTCTCAGTCAAAAGAGGGAGAACTTAAGGTATACTTATAAGGTTGGTGAATCATGGATAAAGCATCCGTAGACTGGGGAGAGGTAGGTGAGGTAGTGGGTGTCGGTTTTGGAATGGTATTCCTCATCCTGGGAATATTGGCCCTAATAATATGGATAGTAGGAATAATACTTCAAAAGAGGGCCAGCGCCGGCAAGGGCAATAACGAAGAGGCTAAGCCCTGATGCTGTTTGGCCTTATTGAAACCGGATTTCAAGACCTTTACTGGGGCCATCTGGTGATGATCCTCATTGGAGGAGCACTAATTTACCTGGGCATTTCCCGTAAGTATGAGCCTCTCCTTCTTATTCCTATAGGTTTTGGCGTGCTCCTGGTTAACCTTCCCCTGGGTGGCTTAATGGATTCCACGCTGGTGGCTACCGAAGTAGAGATAAGGGCGGGAGAAAAACAATGTGGCCAGGTAATTGAAGTAGGAGTGGATAAAAATGAAAAGGTCCAGGAGGGAGATCTCCTTATCCGACTAAGGACGGAAGATGGAAGAGAGGTTCGCATACTGGCCCCCGGGTCAGGGACGGTAGAGGCAATAGAGATAGGGCCAGGGCAGATGGTCAGGGAAGGCGACCCCATAGCCAGTATGGAGATTTTGACGGAGAGCCCGGTAGGGCTTCTGGCCAAGATATTCCACTACGGAATCCAGTGGGAGCTAATACCTTGCCTCATATTTTTGGGCCTGGGGGCGATGACCGACTTTGGACCCCTAATCGCCGACCCCAAGAAATTTCTCCTGGGGGCGGCTGCCCAATTCGGAGTCTATTTTGCTCTTCTGGTAGCCTTAGTTCTGCCGGGGATAGATTTTACCCTTCAGGAAGCCTGCTCTATCGGGATAATCGGTGGTGCTGATGGCCCCACCACCATTTATCTTACCAATAAGCTAGCCCCCCATTTACTGGGGGCTACTGCAGTGGCTGCCTATGCCTACATGGCCATGGTTCCTTTAATCCAGCCTCCGGTGATAAGACTTCTCACCTCTAAAAAGGAGAGGGCGATATACATGAAACCACAGGTTCGGGAGGTTTCCTCCCTGGAGAGAATCCTCTTCCCCATAATAATCTGCCTGGTCATCATCCTGTTAGTCCCCAAATCAGCGCCGCTTATGGGCATGTTCATGTTCGGAAATCTACTCCTGGTCTCCGGGGTCACCGATAGGTTAGCCAAGACTTCCTCTGAGGCCTTCATCGATATCCTGACCATCCTGTTAGGTATCTCAATAGGGGCATTTATGCAGGCTTCGATATTTTTGGTTCCCAAAACCATCTTAATCCTTGCTTTGGGCCTAGCGGCCTTTGCCACTGCCACTGCCTTTGGGGTGATAGCAGGTAAGATCATGAATAAGCTATCCAAGGAACCCATAAACCCCATGATTGGCGCAGCCGGGGTATCGGCAGTTCCCATGTCAGCCAGGGTGGTGCAAAGAATGGGACAGGAGGCAAACCCCCGAAACTTTCTCCTGATGCACGCCATGGGGCCCAATGTAGCCGGGGTTATCGGGACGGTCACCGCAGCAGGTATCTTCTTGAGCCTGGTGGGATAGAAAGATACTAATACTCAATAATGGCTAGAACTATCCCCGCTTTAGCCACCTGGCCGGGAGAAACCGCAATGTCTCTCACCGTACCCGATACGGGAGCCATTATAGGATTTTCCATCTTCATCGACTCTATCATGCACAGTATGTCCCCCTCCATAACTTCGTCTCCAGCCTTCACCATTACTTGCATTATTTTTCCGGTTATGGGGATCTCCACGACTTCCGATGCCAACTTCTAAAGCCTCCTTCCTGAGCTCCCGATTCTGCCCGACATCAACGCTATTATAGCCCAAGTTCCCCCCAAAAATGTAGGCCGATGCAATACCGCTAATCTTTTCTTCAATAGGCTAAAGTTTAGGTTACAATATATATGGATGGGTCAAAAGGGCGGATTCAGGATCTTCTCCGATTTCAAGCCTACCGGAGATCAACCCCAGGCCATAGATCAGCTTTTCTGGGGGCTTGGGCAGGGTTACTTTGCCCAAACCCTGCTGGGGGTTACCGGAAGTGGCAAAACCTTCACCATGGCCAATGTTATCCAGAAGGTAGACCGTCCCGCGCTGGTCATCTGCCACAATAAGACTCTGGCTGCCCAGCTTTATGCCGAGTTCAAGGAATTTTTTCCTCACCATGCTGTGGAATACTTTGTGAGCTACTACGACTACTATCAGCCGGAGGCCTACATTCCTCACACTGATACCTACATCGAGAAGGAGACAGAGATAAATGAGGAAATAGACAGGCTTCGCCTGGCGGCTACTTCTGCTCTCTCCTCAAGACAAGATGTGGTCATAGTGGCCTCAGTATCTTGCATCTATGGGCTGGGTGAACCTTCTGAGTACCACCGCTTTGTGTTGAACATCAGCAAGGGAGGGAGAGGAAGAGGGGAGATAATACAAAGGTTAGTGGGCATGCAGTATGAAAGAAACGATATCGACTTCTGCCGTGGCCGCTTCAGGCTACGGGGGGACACCCTGGAGGTCATACCCTCACATGAAGAGAGGATAGTGAGGGTTAG
The DNA here is from genome assembly GCA_002367275.1 of Dehalococcoidia bacterium UBA3088. Classification (GTDB taxonomy): domain Bacteria; phylum Chloroflexota; class Dehalococcoidia; order UBA2247; family UBA3088; genus UBA3088. The sequence goes on from DFBE01000014.1 coordinate 5,156, forward strand.
TTTCTTCGGGGATGAGGTGGAGAAAATATGTATCACCGATAGAGTAAGCGGGAGAATAGCAGAAGAGATAGAGGAAGTAGATATCTACCCCGCCAAGCACTTTGTTACTTCCGAGGACAGGCTTAAGGCGGCCATCGGGGGCATCCAGGCTGAACTTGAGGATAGGGTCTCAGAGCTCCAGTCTCAGGATAAGCTAGTAGAGGCTCAAAGACTTAAGGCCAGGACCAGGTATGATATAGAGATGATGCTGGAGGTAGGCTACTGTAACGGGATAGAGAACTATTCCCGCCATCTGGAGGGACGCCCCCCCGGCAGCCCTCCCTGGACGCTCCTGGATTACTTCCCGGGCGATTTTATCACCTTCATCGATGAATCTCACATGACCCTTCCTCAGCTTCGAGGGATGTACTACGGAGATAGATCACGAAAGCAGACCCTGGTGGACTACGGGTTTCGCCTTCCTTCTGCCCTAGACCACCGCCCCCTATGTTTTGAAGAGTTTATGGGTCGCTTAAACCAGGTCATCTTCATCTCCGCCACCCCGGCCGATTTTGAGTACCAGAGGAGCAGTCAGGTGGTGGAGCAACTGGTGCGCCCCACCGGCCTCCTGGAACCGGAGGTGGAGATAAGAGGAACCACCGGACAAATCGATGACCTTATGGGGGAAATAAGGCGACGTGTAGATAAAGGGGAGAGGTGTTTGGTCACCACCCTCACCAAGAGAATGGCCGAAGAGCTCTCAGAGTATCTTTTGGAGATGAGGGTAAAAGCCCACTATCTCCACTCTGAGGTCAATACCCTGGATAGGGTGGAGATACTCCGGGATCTGAGATTGGGAGCGTATGATGTGATAGTGGGGATAAACCTTCTCCGGGAAGGTCTGGACCTCCCGGAGGTATCTCTGGTAGCCATACTGGATGCAGATAAGGAAGGATACCTGCGGTCCAAACAAGCACTCATCCAGACGATGGGAAGGGCGGCCCGGCATGTAGAGGGAAAGGCCATCCTATATGCCGACCAGGTTACCTCTTCCATGGGGGGAGCAATATCGGAGGTAGCAAGGAGAAGAAAAGTTCAGGAGGACTATAACCGGAGGTACAGCATTACCCCTGAGGGCATAAAGAAGGAGATACGCGATATCACTCAGAGGATAGGCAGGAAGGCAAAAACTATATCGCTGGAAGGAAAAGAGATATCCTCCCTTATAGCTGAGCTGGAGCTGGAGATGAAGAAGGCAGCCCAGGACTTAGAGTTTGAGAGGGCTGCCCTTCTCCGGGACAAGATATACGAGCTTCGGAAAGGGGAGTCCAAGGTCGAGGTCAGATGATTACCATTTTGGGCACCGCTCACGGATTCATCATTCCCCGCCTTAAGGAGAAGGTCAAGGATACCATAGTGCAAAGAAATCCCGGGGCAGTTTGCCTAGAGCTGGATAAGAGAAGATATGAGGCCTTAAGACAAAGAGGAAATCCCCATTTTCAGTATGGGGATGACATGAGAGGAGGAATGCTGGGGGCAAAGGAAGTGGGGGCGGAGCTTTACCTGGTGGACAGGGATATAGGAGAGACTAGAAAGAGGCTTATGAGCGCGGTCAGGCGCGAAATACACCCCGGAGAAGTTTTAGGAAAGGTAGTCTACCTTCTATCCTCTGCTTTCAACCTTCTGACCCGCAGCCCCGGGAAGTTTATTTCATCCTTTGAGATGGACCCTGATAGGTACCGTGAAACGCTGGGGAACCTCTTTCCGTTCTTCTCCCGGGTAATCCTTGGGGAAAGGGAAGATTACATGGCAGGGAGAATAGTCCGGGTTCTGGATAAGCACTCTCAGGTGTTGGTAGTTACCGGGGCTGCCCACATCACCGGACTCAAGGAGAAACTTTCCCGATTTGAAGTGGAGGTCATCGACCTGGTAGGTCCTTGATAGCCCGGAGAAGGAGATCAGTATGTTCAGGAAGGCCTACGCTTATGCGAAGATAGTCCTTAAGCTCGGGGGTATCGAAGTAGCGTACCAGGATTCCTCTTTGAGCAAGATGCTTTTGTAGTTCCCTGGCTCTATATCCTTGAACCTGGCACAAAATAAAGTTTGCGCATGAAGGAAAGGGGAGAAGGAAATCAAGCGCTGAGAGCTTGTCAAACAACCTCTCCTTCTCTTCCTTCAGCATCTCCACCCTTTGTTTAAGAATATCCACCTCCGCAAGGGATCTTAGAGCGGCGACCTGGGCGGCCACATTCAGATTATAGGGAGGCTTAATTCTCATAACATAGGTAGCGAGATTTAAGGAGAATATCCCGTAGCCCACGCGGAGCCCGGCCAATCCTGCCCATTTGGAGAAGGTTCGAAGGACAACCAGATTATCATACTGGGGCACAAGATGAGCCACGGTAGTCCCGCTGAATTCATAGTAAGCCTCATCCACCACCACCACGGGCCCCAAGCTCAGAAGGGAAAGTATGTCGGGAGGAGGAGTGATGTTGCCGGTGGGGTTGTTGGGGGAGGCGAGGAAGATAACCCTGGTCCGCGGACTTACATACCTTGCCGCTTCCAGGACATCAATGCTGAAATCCGACGCGCGGGGGAACTTCACCAGCTTTCCTCCACAAACCGCGGTGGAAAAGGAATACATTCCAAAGGTGGGACTGAAGCTCAGCACCTCATCTCCGGGGAGAATGAAAAGCCTTAAGGTAAGGTCAATGAGCTCATCACTTCCGCTTCCCACCACGATATGCTGGGCGGGAATTCCGGTATAGGCCGAGAGGGCCTCCCTGAGCTCTACCTGCTCTGGGTCAGGGTAGATGTGGTAGAGGTCAAATTTCGAAAGTGCCTCCCTCACCCCGGGGGAAGGTCCATAGGGGTTTTCATTTCCGTCAAGCCTTATCGCCTCGGGGGAGGAAGGAAAGATGGGTGAGTATCCTTCCATCTTCCTGAGCTCAGGCCTGATGAACTCTTCCAACTTTCTCCTCCAGGCGGGGCATGTTTATCAGCAAAAGCTCAAGCGATATTCGGGGGTTGGCATTTTTTTTAAGGTTCTCTCGTGCTTTTGATAAAAGAAGAAGGAAATGCACTACCTGGGATAGCTTAAGCTTTGAGGCAGCATGCTTGATTTCGGGCATCATATCCAGGCTGCGGATGAAGTCAGGAACGCGGGCTTGAAAAAGAAGAACATCCCTCCATAGTTCCTCCCAAAGGTTCAAGAGCTCATCCAGATTTCGGGGAATATTTAAGTCCCGGAGTCTTTGACCCGTACTCAACTCAACCCTGCGCACCAGATCCTTAAGCACTTCCTCCCGCCTGCTTACCACCCCTTCATCCCTGAGGGCAGACATGGCCCACCCTATCCTCCCCCCCGACAGATGAGCCAGAAGCCTAGCTCTATCTTCGGGGACCCCCCTGTCCTCGAGCTCCTCCTGCACCACACTAAAGGGAAGAGGGCAAAGCTCCACTTGTGAGCAGCGGGAGAGGATGGTGAGAGGAAGGGCCTCCCTATGGGAAGAGGTGAGGATGAAAAGCACCTTGGGAGGTGGCTCCTCCAGAGTTTTAAGCAGCGAGTTGGCTGCTTCCAGGGAAAGTCTCTCCTGGATGATGAACGTCTTAGCTATCCCCTCGAAGGGGGGAATGAATGCTTCCCTCTCCATCCCCCGTATCTGGTCGATACCCACTTCTTCCTTTCCTTCCAAAGCTTTGATAACCACCACATCGGGGTGCTTTCCGGAGGTTATGCGGCAGCAGGAGTGACAGCTTCCACAGGGCCTTTCCTTACCCTCACAATTCATGAGGCAGGCAAAGTCCAAGGCCAGCGTAGTCTTCCCCGTATGAGGAGGACCCAGGATAAGGTAGGCACAAGGAAGGCTTTGAGGGGTAACCTTTTTTAAACGCTCTACTGTCCTGGGATATCCTCTAAGCTTCCACATATATCATGCCGGACCAAGTCCTCATATTTCTCCCTCTCCCGGATGAGATGAGCTTCGCCATTTTTCACCACAGCGATGGCTGGCCGAAGGCTCGCATTATAGTTACTCTGAAGGGGAAGGCAGTAGGCTCCACAACCAGGCATAGCGATAACATCGCCCAACTCTACCTCAGGCAGAAAAATATCGTTAGCGATAATGTCCCCCCCTTCACAGAACTTTCCTCCGATGCTTACCTTCTCCGTGGCTTCTTCTCTGAGCTTACCCGCTACCACTGCTTCATATCTTGAGCCATAAACTAAGGGGCGTATATTGTCCCCCATCCCCCCATCAACGAGTATATACCTTCGTCCGCTCGCCGTTTCCTTTCTCCCCCCCACCCGGTACAAAGCTACCCCTGCTCTACTGATTATGGACCTGCCTGGCTCCACCACCAGAAGAGGAGAAGGGTCTTCGATACCTTGCTTGAGGTGAGCGGTTATGGCCTCGGCATAGTATGAGAGGGGAGGAGAAGGAGAATCCAGGGTGTAAGGTTGAGCGAAACCCCCTCCTATATCAAGCTCCTGGAGGATGAATCCATAAGCTTTTCTCATCCGATGAGCAAACCCGAGCACCGACTCTATGGCCTGAATGTAGGGCTCAACTTCAAAGATAGAGGAACCAAGGTGAAAATGAAGGCCCGTGAGTTCCAGGTTTTTTGCCTTCATGGCTTCCCTCAATGCCTCTTCCGCCTTTGGCTTTGGAAAGCCAAACTTGGAGTCCACCCCTCCAGTAGTCAGAAATTTATGGGTATGGGGATCGATCCCGGGATTCAGGCGGAGAAGTATTCTCATCTTCTTTCCTTTCCCCTCCACCATCCTTTCCAAGAGCTCAAGTTCATCCAGGTTATCCACCACTACTCTGCCCACTCCCATATCCAGAGCAAAAGAGATATCCTCATAGGTCTTACAGTTTCCATGAAGGTAGACCTTGTCTGCCGGGAAGCCTGCTTGGCGGAGGATGAAAAGCTCCCCTGCCGAAACTGCATCCATCCCCAATCCCTCCTCGGCTAAGACTCGAGCAACCCAGGGATGGATGAACGCCTTACAGGCATAGATTATGGAGGTGTCAGGATAGCGTTCCGCAAACTCTCGCCGAAACTGCCGGGCATTTCCACGTATGGTCTCCTCATCCAAAACATAAAGCGGAGTACCGAACCTCTGGGCGAGCTCCACCGCATCGCAACTTCCCAGAGTAAGACGCCCCTCCATATCCTGGGCAGAGAGGGGGAAAAGGGAAGGCCGGCTAGGCAACGCCCAACTTCTCCTGTATGTAGTCTACCGCATCTCCCACCGTCTTTAGCCTCTCCATCTCCTCATCAGGAATTTTCAATTCTTCATTTTGGCGGCTGAATTCATCTTCCAGGGCCATGACTATCTCCACCAGGTCCAGAGAATCAGCCTCCAAATCCTCCCTAAACAGAGCCTTCAAAATTACCTTATCCTCATCTATATCCAACTGCTTAGCCACTATCCTCCTCACCCTTTCATATACTGAAGCCATACTCTTACCTCCTTTCTCTTAAAAATGAGCCCAATACCCCATTCACAAACCGAGGGGAGCCCTCATCTCCATATCCCTTGGCCAGCTCCACTGCTTCATTTATGGCCACCTTGGGAGGGACCTTTCCCTGGGTAAGCTCAAACAAAGCCAGGCGAAGGATGTTGCGGTCAATGGGTGAAAGCTTCTCCAGCGGAAAACGGGGGGCAAGCTCCTGGATGACCCTATCCATTTCTTCCCTATTTTGAATCACCCCCGACACCAATTCCCCAGCAAATAACTCCTCCTCTGAAACTAGCCTCTCCTCCTTGACCTGCCTGGCCAGGGCTTCCTCAGGATGATGGTCAGTTAAATCAGCCTCAAACAGAACTTTAAACGCTAACTCCCTGGACTTTCTGCGCGCCATGGAAGTGGAAGGGCCATGGTCATTCCGCCATCGACCACCATCGTCTGCCCGGTGATATAACTTGCGGCATCTGAAATAAGGTATACCGCGAGGTGAGCTACGTCCTCTGGCTCACCCAGCCTTCCCAGAGGGATGCTTTGGGTAAACGATGCCCCTTTCTTAGATTCTTCTCTCATCCCCAGAAGTTTTAAAAAGCCCGAAGTAGCGATAAATCCCGGGGCGATGGCATTTACCCTCACCCCATATGGGGCCAGGTCTGAAGCCAGGGTCTGGGTCAGGTTCATGATGCCGGCCTTGGCTGCTCCATAGGCCAAATTTAAGGGATAGGCCCTGATACCCGCTACAGAGGCAATGCTCACGATGGCTCCCCCTTTCTGCTCCCTCATCACCTTTCCTGCTTCCCTGGAGCATAGAAAGACGCTTTTCAGGTTCTCCCTTATTATGGCCTCAAACCCCCCTTCGCTCATATCCAGGCTTCCCACCATGAACGATCCTCCCGCATTATTCACCAAAGCATCCACCCGGCCAAACTCCTTAATTGTCCTTTGTATCAGGTTTTCGACCTCCTCTGCTTTCCTCACATCTGTGGGGACGGCCAGAGCTCTTCTCCCCCTTTTTCTTGCTTCATCGCTAACTGCCTGGATGTCTGCCTCCGTCCGCGCTGCCACCACCACATCACACTGAGCGCGCGCTAATTCCAGGGCTATTGCCCGTCCTATTCCTCTCCCTCCGCCAGTTACGATAGCTACCTTTCCCGTAAGTTCAAACATCTCTCCTCTCTCAGGTTCAAACGTCTCTCCGCATTTACCACACTGACCGTTTTATTTATCCTGCGGATAAGCCCACATAACACCTCTCCCGGCCCTACCTCCCAAAACTCATCTACTCCCATATCTATCATCTTCTCCACTGAGTCCTGCCACTTAACCGGACAGGAAAGCTGATCTACAATCTCTGTCTCTATCTCAGAGGCTTTGGTAAGCGGTTCGCCCTTCACATTGGAGACCACCGGGGGGAAGGGGTCAGAGATAGAAAACGAAGCTACGATATGGGAAAACTCTTCCCTTACCTCCCGCATGAGCCGGGAGTGAAAAGCACCGCTCACTCTGAGAGGGACTATCCTTTTGGCCCGAGGTTGGGCAAGCTCCAGGGCAGTCTCAAGATATTCTTCAGGACCGCTTATCACTACCTGGCCTGGACAGTTGACATTGGCCATCTCAACGCCGGAAGCCTTGCATATTTCCTCGATCTCTTCCCTGTCCAGGCCAATTATAGCCGCCATTCCCCCTTTTTCCCTCCCCCCTGCCTCCTGCATCAGCCTTCCTCTTTCCCAAACCAACCTTACTGCATCCTCAAAGCTGATAGCCCGGGAGGCCACCAGAGCAACATATTCCCCTACGCTGTGTCCAGCGGTAAACATAGGCTGACTATCCTCCTCTTCTTCTTTGAGAACTTCCAGGTAAGCAATACTGGTTAGCAGGATGGCAAGCTGCTGGTTTTGCGTTTGGGATAGCATATCCAGAGGTCCTTCAAAACAAAGCCGTGAAAGGGGAAATCCCAACACGTCATCACCCAGGCCAAAAACCTTCTTTGACCTGGGTGAGGTCATACAGGCCTTTCTCCCCATCCCCACCCACTGTGAACCCTGTCCAGGAAAGACATAAGCTAGCTTACCCACTCAATGCCACTCTCTCAGGAAGGCAAAGGATTGCCTCCTCTGCTTCCTTCATTACTTCCTGGATTACTTCCCTCACCGGCTTTATCTCCCGTATAAGCCCTGCGATCTGCCCGGCCATGAGTGAGCCATACTCCACATCCCCCTCTATCAATCCCTTCTCCAGCCTGCCCCGCCCCAATTCCTCCGCCGAAGATTTGGATAAGGTCAAAAGCTTACGGGTGAGCTTGTTCTTGAGACAGCGTACCGGGTGCCCCCACTCCTGACCAGTGACGGCGGTGGCTCTATCTCCCGCTTCCAGTATCTTCTGCTTGAATGAGGGATGAGCAATGCACTCCTCAGTGCAGATAAACCTGGTGCCCATCTGTATTCCCTGTGCTCCCAGCATCAGAGCAGCCGCCATACCCCTCCCATCAGCTATACCCCCGGCAGCTATCACCGATATATGAAGGCCATCTACCATCTGAGGGATGAGGGACATGGTGGTGGTCTCTCCAATATGCCCTCCCGATTCCATACCCTCAGCCACCACTGCATCTGCCCCCAACCTCTGAAGCCTTATTCCCAAGAGGACACTGGAGATCACCGGGATCACCTTTATCTCTTGTTCCTTAAGGGCAGGAATGTAAGCTCCAGGATTACCCCCTCCAAAGAATACTACGGGAACTTTTTCCTCCTCCACCACCTTTACCACCTCAGTGGTAAAGGGAGACATAAGCATGATGTTAACCCCAAAGGGATGAGGAGTAGATCTCCGGACATGGCGAATCTGTTCCCTAATCCAATCCGGAGGGGAGTTGCCGGCACCAATCACCCCTAATCCTCCCGCATCGCACACTGCCGAGACGAGAGAAAACTCCCCTAAAAAGGCCATTCCTCCCTGGACTATGGGATACTCTATTCCCAGAAGGTGACACAGGGGGGTTTGGATCATCTCTCAGTGGTCTCAATGACCTCCCTCCCGTTATAGCTACCGCAGTTAGGGCAGACGTGATGACACAATTTAAGATGGTGGCACTTAGGGCAAGACTCCAGGTGAGGGAGTGAAAGTGCGCTGTGACTTCTCCTCTTGCCCTGCCGCGACTTAGAATATTTCCTTTTAGGTAATGCTGACATGCTCTGATTATTTAGATGGCAACGATTAAATGATTATAGGTGAAACCGTTAGCTCCTGTCAATTCGCTGAATTAAATCATCTAAGGAGTGTGTTACGCAAACTTGCTGGTGATAATTTCACTAACAAGCTCCAACTAACACCAGAAGGATAATCTGGTTAATTTCGCGGCAATTTCTTCATCATAGGCTTCAACGATATACTTGTTACATCCGCTATCCTGTACATGCTGGTGATATAAAAGCATGGAGGGTATATATGGGTGGACTCGGGGCACGCCTGTTACGGAATATCTTGAGCAAGTTGTGGGTTGCACAAATCAGTCGCCATTCATTCCGTGCTGCTTCAAAGCCACGCCGCATAAGTGTGCCACAACCACGCACAGCTTTAATCTGACCAAACACTGGCTCAACCATCTGGCTGCG
>DFBE01000019.1 GCA_002367275.1 Dehalococcoidia bacterium UBA3088
TCTAAAGGCCTTCCGGTTATTCTGGTATAGACTGGTCTGCCATCCTTATGTCGATACACGATTTCCTGGGTGGCCTCCTCACCTTGAAGCAGTTTATTTACAACCTCTACAACTTTGTCTTTATCTTCTTCAGTGAAGATATGCTCCTCTTTGTCAGGCCCCTTGCTCAGTAAATCCTCGGTGGGATAGCCCAGCATTTGGGTATACGCCTGGCTAACCAGGGATACCTTACCATCTGGCTCACTTAACATGATGACATCACCTGGTTTATCTATCAGCTCCTGAATAAAAGTCATATCACTGTCGATCTTCATAGCTTATTACCTCCTTTTATAGTTCCTTATCTCCCCTGGTTAAAGATTTAACCTTTAGCTTGCCGGTAGAGCAGCAAAACTCAGCGCATCTACCGTAGTTTTTGCCCGTATCCTCGGCCACTATCCGAATCCCCTTCCCGCGCAATATGAGCCTGGCCGCGGCCACATTCTTTTCTCCAATATCCATGAGGGGGCTTTTGCCTGCGAAAGAGAACATACAGGCTCCTCCCGCCAGCTTAGCCTCCATTCGACTGCACTCCGCCCCCCGTTTGATCAGCCCCTCAACCATAGCTTCAATAGCAGTATCGGCAAACTTGGCCGGGTTGCTCCTTTCCCTGGCCATACTGCTATCAGGGAGCATGATGTGAGCCAGCCCACCAATCTTAAGCTCCGGGTCGTACAGAGCGACCCCTATACAGGAGCCCAGGGCAGAGGTAACCAGGGTGTCGGGGTTGTGCACTATCTTAAATTCAGCCATTTCCACTCTTGTAACCTCGTTCACAACTAAAACTCCGCTCACATTTTGCTTATCCACCCGCTCACATTTTGGCTACTCCCACCGCTTTCAAGATAGTCTCTATAGAGCTGGGATGGGGGAGAAACATGAAATATCCCATGACCTTCTGTGAAACATCTATAAGCTCGGTTTCGATGATGAGGACATAATCCTCCATTTGCCCAAGCTCAATGAGGACACGGTCTATCACTGCCCCCGACATATCCGAGGCCAACCCGGGTACGGATGGGATTAGAGAAATATGGATGAGTTGGGATAGGGCATTGAGGTAAGCACAAGTTACGATGCTTCCCACCTCCTTGAGGGCAGACTCATCCAGGGGGCTGGGAAACTCGTGAGACTGTGGTTGCTTCCCCAGAAGCATACTGGCCAGAGCCAGGGCATCATCGTGGGGGAAGATTAAAACTACATTTGCCGATAAATCTCCCCTTACTACTAAGTAGATTCCTATCACCAGCGCCTCGGGATCCTCCAGCATCTGGGAAGCTTCATCCACTGGCAACAGACCTAGCCTGGGGGACCTTATTAAAATCTTCTTATGGACTAGTTGAGATAGGGCGGTAGCAGCATGACCTGCCCCGATGTTGGCTATCTCCTTTAAGGCATCTAGCTGAAGGGGACTTAGCTCCCTTATATCCATCGTTATTGACCCTCCTTCACCACATCCTCTAACAGAACCCTGAGCTCTCTCAGGTCCAGGGATAAAGTGTTGACCTTCCTTGAATCTACTTCTGCTCTACCCTGGTACAGCTCCTGTAAAGCGTTTTCCATGCCGGAAGCGACCTCGACTATGTGGTCGAAGCCCATCATGGCTGCTGTTCCCTTGATGGTGTGAGCCTGGCGGAACATATCCTTCAGGAGCCCCCTATCCTCAGGGTTATCCTTCAAGGTCAACAGGTTCTGGGCGAGATATTCCATGTTTTCCTGGCTTTCCTCGATGAACAGGTCTAAGTATTGAGCTTTGTTCATAACTATCCTCTGGCTATAGCTTCTGCTGCCCCCAGTACTTTTTGAGGGTCAAACGGCTTGACAATGAAATCCCTGGCTCCGGCCTGGATAGCTTCTTTGGTCAGCTCCTCCTGGCCTATGGCGCTTACTATCAATACCTTAGCCCCGGGGTCAGCCTTAACTATCGACCGGGTAGCCTCAATCCCATCCACCTCAGGCATAACGATATCCATGATGACAAGGTCGGGCCGAAGCTCCTTATACTTTTTGGCTGCCTGAATGCCATCCTCGGCTTCACCCACTATCTCAAACTCAGTTGAGGGAAGGATGTCTTTAAGCATCATCCTCATAAAGGCGGCATCGTCGACGATCAGCGTTCGGATGACCCTGGTCTCCTCTTTCTTAAGTTCAGGCTCCTTTTTCTCATAAAAATCCTTTGCCTTAATTTGGATTCCCTCTACTTTTACTTCTGGCCTCTCCTGTTCTTTCCCCAGCAAGACTTTTTCCAGATCTACCAGGATGATGAGACGGCCATCCATATTGGCTATCCCCTTTAAGTAATCCAGCTCTATGCCGCTACCCGTAACAAGCGTCGGTGGCTGTATGTCGGCCGGGGGAAGCTGTAGAACCTCGGAGACTGCATCCACCATCACCCCCACAGTATTGCCCTTAAACTCCATAACTATGATCCGACCCTCCTTGGCTTGAGAAGGAAGGCTCAACCTTTCGGCTAAGTCTATTATGGTGACAACCTGACCGCGGATGTTGGCTACACCCTTGATGAAGGCGGGCGATCTGGGTAAAGGAGTGATATGGGATACCCGGATGATCTCCCGTACCTGGCTTACTTCTACCCCCAACTCCTCCTCACCCAACTGAAAGACTACCAGTTCACGCTTCTCAGAAATACTTTGCATTAGCTCCACCTCCTTACTTTAGACTTTTGCCTCCGCCAATTTTTGATGTATACATTCCCTGATATTAACCGGATTAAACATCTTCCTCGATTCCCCCAGGAGCGTCTCCGTCTTTCCCAGCACCAGGTAGCCATCCTTGTTCAGGCAGTGATAGAAGGTATGCAGGAGTTCCTCCTGTAAACTCGGGGAAAAGTAGATAAGCACATTCCGACAAACTATGAGATCAAAGTGATTGGACCAGTGCCCGGAAGTTAAATCATAGTGCTTAAATCTGACCATTTGCTTGACCATGGTTTTGAGCTTACACTGGCCGTTAAAATCGAAATATTCCTTGAGCTCTCTCCCTTCAAAAGAGGCTATCCTTTCATACTTTCCTTCTCTGGCCTTCTGGAGGCTCATCTGGTCGATGTCTGTACCGTAGACCTTTACCATCCAGCTTGAGATTTCAGGGCCCAGGACGAGGCGAAACAGCATGGCCACTGAATAGGGCTCTTCCCCGGTAGCACATCCCGCGCACCAGGCCTTAATCATCCTTTGACCACGCTCCCTTTTGGTGGATATAAGCTGGGGGAGGACATCTTTTTTTAAGGCTTCAAAAGTGCTCTCATCCCGGAAAAATTGGGTTACGTTGATGGTCAGGTTACCCAGGAGAAGGTCATATTCCTCCGGGGATGAGTTCAGGATTCTTACATATTCAACATAGGAACTCACACCATGGGCCCTCATGCGTACCCCTATACGACGTTTAACATAGCTATCTCTATATCCTTTGACCTGCAGGCTCTTCTCCTGGTAGATCTTCCTCTCCAGTAACTGGAAGGCTCTCTCCTCAATCAGGGCTATACCGCCCTCAGGGAGAGCCACTTTGCCGTCCACGGAAACATTATATAGCTTGAAGGTAAAAATAGGGGTCAAAAGGGGTAAAGAATAAGTTAAAGATGATAAAAATCAGGTAAACATAGTATAGTTGCGTAGGGGGACGGTTTTTTCCTTATAATACCAATGACGCGAAGTGAAGGGGAAAAATATGTGGTGTGATTGCTGTTCCTGCTGCGGCAGGTTTATGGGTAGTCTCGGCTTTTGTCTTGCCTTTAGTGGTGCTGGGGTTATGTGGACTGGGGTACCCTGGTGGGTTTGGGGTTGCCTTTGAGTCTATGCGTGACCAGTGCCCCTGCTCTTTTGGGGGCCCTGCCTCCGGTTCTTGCGG
>DFBE01000034.1 GCA_002367275.1 Dehalococcoidia bacterium UBA3088
TAGCACTCTTACCCTAAGATTGCTAATTTAATTGTAAACCCAGATCTTTGTATGATCAAGAGAGCGGTTAAAAACAAGGTTTTTGTACCGGAACATCTCTATCCTCTTCATAATTTGTCCTTGAAATATCTTACTTCTTTCCAACCCCAAAGTAAATACTTAAGTCAGCTGATAGTTTGTGAGCTCCATTCGTGAACATTCCATACTCCCTTGTTCCACCAGAAGATCTTAGCCCATCTTTACCATTCGGCAGGTCGAGCCTTCCCAGGTCAAGCAAGAGTCTTTGCCGGGGTCCCCGGGAAGTCCTGACTGATTCCTAATCATCCCCTTCCAAAGTTGATAACCTCCTATCTTTGCCTTCCTTGATGAGGAATTTAATAAAGATGAATTAGGCTCAGACCCGCTCCACCAGTGCCAAACCTATAGCCCGTGGACCAATATGGGTGCCAACCACCGGCCCAAGTATAAAACGGCGTATGCTTACCGCCGGGAATATGGAACCCAGACGCTGGGTGAATGCCTCAGCTTCATCAGCAGTGGTAGCGTACATTACACCTAACACCCTGATGTTATCAAACCCTCTAGCGAAGTTGTACAGCCAGTCAATGCCCTTCCTGCGACTGTGTGTCCGAGCCACGCCCTCAGTATGGCCATTGATAATACCGATAATAGGGTTCACCCTGAGGAGTGAACCTAAAAATGCCTGAGCGGTGCCAACACGGCCTCCTCTACGCAGATATTCCAGGGTGTCAAAGCAGACGCGGGTATGAGTCTTGGGTATGGATTTTTGTACCACATCCATTATTTGGTCAAGATCGGCCCCTCTCCCAGCTTCCTCAGCAGCTATCATAACCAGAAGTCCTTGACCGGCTATTGTAGTGAGGGTATCAATCACCTTCACTCGGCAATTCTTTCGTTTCCTCAGTTCCAGGCCTCTAATTGCTGATTCATAAGTGGCGCTATACTTGGCGGAGATGGTTAAGCATAGCACCTCATCTGTCTCTTGAGCCAGCTTATCGTAGGCCTCGGCGAACGCCCCCGGTGATGGAGCACCGGTGGTAGGAAATACCTTGCTTTTTACTAGCTTAGAGTATAATTCCGCAGGCTGGATATCAATCCCATCAAGATAGGATTCAGCTCCAAAACTGACCCATAGGGGTACCACCACGACCCCTAATTCACGAGCCATCCCCATTGTGATATCGGAAGTGCTATCAGTCACTATCTTGACCGCGATACACCCTACCCCTGATTCATCATGGAGCGCAGGGCAAACTTAGTGCAAAGGTAAGCACCACGCAAGTTAGTGTCAATTACACTATCCCAGGCCTCCTCAGATATCCTGAGCAGCAGGCTGTCCACGTTGATACCCGCGTTGTTCACCAAAATGTCGATTTTAGTCCACCTGTCAGTTATCTGACGCACCATAGCCTTTACTGAGTTGCCATCTCGAACATCTGCGGGCGCTAACATGGCTTCACCGCCCTGCTGAATGATAGAGGACATCACATCTTCGGCCTCCCTTTCATGACTCAAGTAATTAATGGCCACCCTGGAGCCCATGCTGGATAACTTCAAAATGATGACCCTGCCCAGGCCTCGAGAAGCACCCGTGATCAGCGATACCTTGCCTGAAAGTTCCAAAGAAGGCATCTTACTTTCCCGTGAAGCGTTTCAGGACCAGGCAACAGTTTTGGCCACCCATGCCAAAGGAGTTGGATAGACAAACATTGACCTCAGCCTGACGGGCGACATTGGGGACATAGTCCAGGTCACATTCAGGGTCGGGGGTTTCATAGTTTATGGTCGGTGGGATAATCCCCGTCCTTATGGTTAAAACCGAAGCGACAGCCTCAATAGCACCAGCAGCGATTATTATATGACCAATCATGGATTTGTTGGAGCTCACGGGAATCCTGTAGACATGACTGCTGAGGGCAATTTTGATAGCCCTGGTTTCGCTAGCATCGTTGAGCCTGGTGCTGGTACCATGGGCATTTATATAATCAACATCTTCAGGCGTTATCCCGGCATTCTGGAGAGCACCGCTTATAGCTACAGCCTCCATCTCAGGATCAGGGCTAGCCTCGTTATAGGCATCAAAGGAGCGAGAAACGCCAGCAAGCTCGGCTAAAATCGCTGCTCCCCGGCTCATGGTGTGTTCTAGAGTTTCTAAGACTAATATTCCGGCTCCCTCACCGTAGACAAAGCCATTGCGATTGAGGTCAAAGGGGTGAGAAGCCTTGGCGGGGTTTGTCTCTCGGGATAAGGCACCAACCAGCCCCATACCAGCTATAGGTAACTCAGCTATGCAGGCATCAGTTCCTCCAGAGCAATCAATATCTGTACCACGTCAAGTGAATCAGCATCTAAATCCTTTCACGTACTTTCCAGAGTCAAGTCATTCTCATTGCAATGCACTATTCTGGTGACAATGCCTTTTATAGTTTGTTCCACAGATTTAGTTTGGTCCATTGTTTAGCTGCCTCCTGATTCTTACTAACTCTGAGTTTAAGGTGTCCACAAAATCAGAATTGAGGATGGCCTTCGCCTGGGCTATAGCTCTGATAAACTGCGAAGCCCGGCTACGCCCGTACATTACTATGGCCACACCATTAACCCCCAGTAAAGGCCCACCCTCAGTATATCAGCACTGTTGGTTAGAGCAAACAAGTCATCACTTAGCCTGCCGATATCGGCATCTGATAGCTGTCCCTTGAAGTTAATTTTTAGCCACTCAGCAATAGCGACCCCCAGGCCCTCGCAGAACTTTACCAAGATGTTGCCCACGAAACCATCGCAAACAATCACGTTAGCTCGACCAGTGGCGATGTCGTTTCCCTCCACATTGCCAATAAAGTTCAGACCACTTCTCTGAAAAAGGGGATAGCTTTCCTTGACCAGTTCATTTCCCTTGCCTTCCTCAACGCCAACACTCAGCAGCGCCACGGTAGGGTTGGGAATGTTTAACAGCTCCCGGGCATAAACATAACCCACAATAGCGAAGTTTAGAAGGTGATAAGGCTTACAGTCAACATTGCCTCCATTATCCAGCACAATTGTATTTGGGCTGAGACCCAAGAAGGGACCACCAATCACAGGGCGGTCTATGCCTTCAACAGTGCCCAAAGTCACCAGAGCGCTAGCGACCACTGCTCCTGTGAGACCGGCGCTGACTATGGCATCAGCCTCTCCATTTTTCACCAGCTTTGTAGCCACGGTTATCGAGGCATTGCGCTTCTGGCGCAGGACAAGAGCCGGCGGTTCACCTTCTCTAACAAACTCAGTGGCATTGATACAGCTGATAGTGAGATGAGAAGTATCATATTTGGCCAGCTCTGCCTGCAAAATGGGCAGTGGACCAATTTGCTTCTGGTTATAGTAGCCGCATAAACTAAAAGTTAGCAGGTACAAAAAATTAAACCATAAGATGTTGCAACTCAATTTTGATCTCCTCAAGTTTATCGCAGGACCTGATAATGTATCGACGGGGGTATTCGACCTGGAATCCCATTCCAGAGATGAGTCTTTTCATCAACCTCATCTCCCCGATGTAGTAGTTTGGCCCCAAAGTTCAGTTCAGGTCAGCGAAATAACAGCTCTGGCCAATGAGAAAAAAATCCCCCTGATTCCCTGGGGTGCAGGAACTAGTGTGGAGGGAAACCCTATACCGGTAAACGGTGGAATAGTTTTGGACATGCAACACATGAATAAGGTCCTTGAGATCAGGCATAAGGATTTTCAGGCAGATCTCGAGCCAGGGATAACGCACAGGGAATTGAACAAAAAACTGAGGGGGTTTGGCCTCTTCTTCCCTCCTGATCCGGGGGCCCCTGCCACTATCGGAGGAATGATAGCCAACAACGCTAAAGGAATAAGAACGGTAAAGTATGGGTCAACCAAAGATTATATCTTAAAGCTGGAGGTTGTCCTTCCTGACGGGGAGATAGTAAAGTTAGGAACCAACACCACCAAAAGTTCTTCAGGCTATAATCTGTGTCAGCTATTTTGTGGCTCAGAGGGGACTTTAGGGGTTATTACTGAAATCACTCTGCGTCTGGTGGGACTACCCCCAGAGTTCATGGCGGCAGTGGCAACATTTGACTCAGTAGAGAGAGCCACCAACTCTGTATTCCAGATAATGATCTCAGGTATTGAGCCGGCTGCCTTAGAACTTTTAGACTCAGCAGTACTCAGGGCGATAAATAGAGATAAGAGGGTCAATCTGAAGGAGAAGCCTACCCTGCTTATGGAATTTCATGGGGCGAGCAGATTGGTCCTAGAGCAAGACCTGAAACTTGTAGCCGAAATCTGCCAGGATAATAGCTGCCTCGGTTTTGACTCAGGGATAGGAAAAGCCCGCAGGGAAGAGTTATGGGGAGCCCGTTATAATGCTTTTGACTCCATAAAGCGGGATAATCTCGGTGCTTCTGTTCTTTTGGTAGATACGGCCGTCCCCCTTTCTAAGCTAGGTGAGATGGTACAGTTTTCCCAGGAAGCACTGCGAAGAACAGGGGTTAAAGGGTATATTTTTGGGCATGCTGGTGATGGTAATATCCACTTAAACCTGATAGGGAACCCGGATGATAAACTTCAGTGGGGATTGGTTCAAAGGGTTAATGAGGAGATAGTAAACCATGCCTTAGACTTAGGAGGGACAGCCACGGGTGAGCATGGGGTAGGTGTCGGCAAGGGAAAGTTCATGTTGAAGGAACATGGATCAAGCCTGAGGCTAATGAAGAAGGTAAAGCAGCTCCTGGATCCTCAGGGGATAATGAATCCAGGGAAGATCTTTGAATGACCCAGATTGGGGGCAACTGTTGACCTTAATAGNNTTGAGCGATGCTACCATATATTGAAACTAAGAAAAGGACACAGGTAGCCTCATAAACCAAGCAGGAAGAGAGCAATGCCTCAAATTTACACGGACGTAAGAACTTCACCAGCATCTTAACCATGGCATTAAACCACATTATCGCTCTTCTGACCACCGGGGTAGGCGTTGGCTTCGCCAGTGGGCTCCTGGGGGTTGGTGGGTGCTTCATCATGGTTCCGGTACAGTACTGGATATATACCGCCACTGGTGTTCCGGCAGAGGTGGCAATAAAAGTAGCCTTCGGGACAAATTTGCTGGTTGTTCTGCCTACAGCAGCCAGCAGTGCCTGGGGGCACAGCAGGAGGAAGGCAGTATGGTGGAGGGCAGGTATCATTTTGGGTATTTGTGGGATGGTTGGCTCATTTGGAGGAGCTACTATCGCCTCATACCTCCCCGGTGCAGGGCTAAAGATTGCCTTTGGAGCGGTTATACTCACCGGGGGTATAAGGATGCTTACTGCCAGGCCACCCAGAGTTACAGAGAGCACCAAGGATAGTCCCTGGTTATGGGCTGCCTGGGGTATCCCTACGGGCGTTGTAACCGGCATCATCGGTATCGGGGGTGGCGTACTGATGGTTCCCATAATGACATTGGCCCTAAAATTCAAAATGCACCATGCTGTGGCCACTTCAGCAGCGATGATGATGTTTACCAGTCTTGGTGGTGTTATCGGCTATATCGTGAATGGTCTGGAAGTTACCGGATTGCCTTCTGCCTCAATAGGTTATGTCCACATCTGGTCATGGTTAGCTCTGGCAGCCACCAGCGTTCCCATGGCCCAGGTTGGTGCCAGAACAGCACATTTGCTTCCGGCAAAGCAATTGAGGTGGATCTTCATCGCTGTCATGTTATGTATGGGGCTCAAGATGATCGGCGTGTTCAACTGGCTGGGATAGCCAAGTAGAGGAGGTGGGGCTGAGTATGAGACATAACACTTTTAAGTTCAGGATCTTCATCGGTGACACTCAAATCAGCTTGAACATCTTTTAGCTCATCCTTACTCTATTAGTCGAAGCCATACCAGTCAACGATATTCTCCACAGGCTCACGCTTAGTCTCCAATTTATTTGCTGGGAAGTCCCCATCAGGGTAACCAATAGCGATACCAATTATTATTCGTTCAGACTCGGGTATATGCGCAAATTTCCTCACCACCTCAGGGAACATTGTGCCCTGATCCTCAATGCAGGTGCCAAGGCCATAGCTTAGCGCAGCCAGGCAGATAGTTTGACAGATAGTGCCAATATCAAATAAACATGATTCACCCAGTGACTTATCCAGAGACAGAATGATAGCCGCTGGGGCATCAAAGAATCGAAAACCTCTCTGCATCCATTGAACTCTTTTTTCACTGTCCTCTCTAGCTATCCCCATGAGCTTAAAAATCTGAATGGCCAGATCTACCTGGCGCTGTCTATACACATCCTTGAAAGGTCCGATGAGGATGTCTGGATTTGGTATCATTCCAGAAGCCAACATCTCCACATTACTTCGTTTGATGTCATCCAATACTTCTCCAGTAATGACAGCCATCTCCCAGGGTTGTATATTCAGTGCTGAAGGGGCACGAATGGCAAGATTCAAAACATTCATAAGAATATCCCTGGGAACCGGGTCAGGCTTATAACCCCTTATACTCTTACGCTGTCGTATAGCCTGTATAATATCCACAGGTTGCCTCCTTTCCGATTGCTGCCTATAGCGTCAACCCGAAGGTCTATATATTCCCCTTAAGTCTATGGGATAAAATGCACGCTACCTGATTACGGTCTTCCACCTGAAGTGCATTCTCCAGGCCGTGAGCATCAAGATTTTGATTTATGGCTTCCTTAGTCAGGCGCAAACCCAAAGGGTTCTTGGATGTCATTTTGCAGGCTATGTCCAGTGATGCAGGCATAAGCTCAGTGTAAGGAACTACGCGGCTTACAAAACCCAACTTTGAGGCTTCCTCAGCCCCCATGAAGTCACTGGTCAGTAAAAACTCGTAGGCACGTCCCGCTCCAATAAGTCGGGGCAAAAAGTAGCTACTTCCCATATCCGCACCACCAAGACCGATGTTAATATAGGCAGCAGAAAACCTTGCCTCAGGGGTTATAATTCTCACATCTGATACCATAGCCAAGCTAAAACCCCCTCCCACCGCTGACTTATGCACTGCACAGATGACATGTCCAGCCCAGCACAAAAACCTTTATCCCCCGCTCCAGCAAGTATAATCACCCGGGTGTCCAGATCCTGCATCTTCTGGTGCCAGAATTCTTCCAGTTCTTCTATCATCTTCTCATTTATGGCGTTTAAGCACTGTGGTCTGTTGAGCGTGAGAACCCCTATGGCATCTTTTTGCTCATAACTTAAGGTTTCATATTCCATTTAAATCTCCTTTTACCCTTTATCTTAATATGATAGACATTGGTAGGACTTTGAGCAATGAAAAATGGATATGGCTTTACCCATCAATGTTGACATTCCCTCTCTGTCCAAGGACAATGTAGAAGGTAAATGAGCCCTGAGTCGAGACCTTCTAGATGGCAGCGAGAAAGAAGAGGGATACATATTCTCTATATCGTCCTGGGGGCAGCTATCATTTTTTCCCTGGGAATAGTAGGCTATGGCTACTATTCAGAAAAGCAGGAGGATTATGAACTTCACCACCGCCCAGCCCTCCGCGTAAATGGTACAGTACTAAATATCGACGACTTCACAGAGGGTCTTGGGAGGTCGGGGATACAAGGAGCAAAGGATATTCAGCAGATGAACCTCATCCTGGAGAGTACCATCATTCAGATGCAACAGGAGGAGCTTATACAACAGGCTATGGATAGATATGATATCTCGCCTCCCACTAAAAAGGAAGTAGATGAGGAGATAAGAGAAATGGTGGGAGAAGAAAACTATAAAAAGGCGGTAAAGAATAAGGATCTCCAAAGGATGACGGAGAGTACCTTAAGACAATGGAAGCTTAGAGATTACCTGGGAGAAGATAAGATTCTCCCTCAACAACAAGCGCATGTTCAGGGAATCTGGGTGGGGACAAAAGGGGAGGCAGAGGAAGTGATTTCAAGGCTTAAGGGGGAGGAGGATTTTGTTCATGTGGTCTCGGAGCTTTCCTTAGACCCATCCCGGGAGAACGGAGGAGATTTGGGGTGGAGGGGGG
>DFBE01000029.1:0-1038 GCA_002367275.1 Dehalococcoidia bacterium UBA3088
TTACAAGGTTGACCTGACACTAGGATAGAGAAAATAGCAACGATGTGATTATAGTATCTTATAAAAACCTCTATAGCTACCATGCTGGTATACTTGAGATTGGGATGAACTTTCAACAGTTTGAAAGGATATTCAAGCCGAGAAGTATTGCCGTGGTTGGCGCATCGAGTAATCCATCAAAGATGGGAACTATGTTTCTTATGGCATTACACACAGTTGGGTTCCCTGCATTATATCCGGTTAATCCACATGAAAGAGAGATATTAGGGTTGAAAGCATATCCAAGCGTAAGGGATATCCCGGAAGAGGTAGACTACGCCCTCATCTCAGTACCTGCTGATAAAGTCGCCGCAGTGGTAGAAGATTGCGTATCCAAGGGCGTGAACGCGGTCGCCATCTATACCTCTGGGTTCAGTGAATTCAATGATGAAGGAAGAGAGAAGGAGAAGACATTGGTAAAAATTGCTGATGGGAAGGTTAGGATATTAGGTCCTAATTGTCTGGGAGCCTTCTGTCTTCAGAGTAAGCTAAACCTAGCTTTAGGTTCAGTGGAAGAGGGGGAGGTCAGCTTTATCTCCCAGAGCGGGGGAAATGTGGAGACAGTGGCTAATTTGGCCAGAAAGATGGGAGTTGGCTTCAGCAAGGTCGTGAGCTACGGGAATGCCTGTGATCTAAATGGCACAGACTTTATCGAGTATTTTGGAGAGGATCCAGAGACAAAGATTATCATAATGTATGTGGAAGGGGTAAAGGATGGGAAAAGATTTGTGGAAGTTACCGCTAAAGTCTCAAAAACAAAGCCAGTTATTATTCTAAGAGGAGGAACTACTCAGGGTGGCTCGAAGGCGGCTGCCTCTCATACTGGTTCGCTTTGTGGGTCAAATGACATCTGGAACGCTGTTTTCAAACAGACTGGTGCAATAGAGGCCTCAAGCGTTGAGGAGCTTTTAGCTACCGCATCGGCCTTCACTCATATACCAAAATTAAACGGAAAAAATGTTGGAATGGTGGGGATAGGAGGAGGGGCTGGTGTGATGG
>DFBE01000029.1:1085-5648 GCA_002367275.1 Dehalococcoidia bacterium UBA3088
TATAAAAAACCCGATTGATCTATCTTCTTACGCTCAATTCAACCCGCCCCTTTTTGGTAAAGCGGTCGAAATAGTCTCAAAAGACTCGATAATAGACGGGTTAATCTTACTCTATCACAACATGTCTTATATCCCTGGGCTTCTCCAAGAGATAGAGAGAACCACACTCGATAAGGATCTGTCAAAACCAGCCATCGCGGTTTTGGAGCCGGCGATAGAGATAGAAGAGATAAAAGAGGGACACCTTAGAGTGGGGGTACCGGTATATAACAACTTAGCCCATGCCGCCAAAGCATTATGTAATGTAGCAACTTATTGTGAGAGAGTAAAATTTTTAAAAAAACATGCGATCTGAACTGAGTCGGAGTATATTGGAGGCTGGAAAAGCGTAAATAAAGACAGCGCTCTACGAAGATGGGAAGATGTCAGGAAGCTTATCCTGGAGGCTTTTGAATTCCAGCTCCTCCATAAGTTGAGCAAGTCCATCATGGTCATATTCTCTCACCCGTAGGTCATCCAGGGCGAATTCCAAAGGTACAGAAGTGTAGATAGTGGCTAACTCCCTTGCCTCATATACTTGCTCCTTCTTGTGTTTAAGAGACTGACATGTTCTCTGGGGGATAGCCCATAAGTTATCATATATTCCCTGTATGTTCTGGAATTCGGCCAGAAGCTTTATGGCCGTCTTCTCTGTCATTACCCCGGGGATGTTGTCTGAGGGATCGCCCGATAGCCCCTTCAAATCCGGTATCTGACCGGGGAATACGCCATACTTTTGATGTACCTCCTCTTCACCTAGAAGAATGACCTTCTTCTCCCATAGGAGCATCTTTACTCGAGGAGAAACAAGCTGCAGAAGGTCCTTATCATTGGTGGCGATGATGCTATCCTGGCCCTGCTCACTCAAATCCTGGGCCAGCGTTCCCAGGATATCATCGGCCTCAAACCCGGGAACTTCAAATATGGGTATACCCATCAGATTGGCTATCTCTCTTACCCTCCCAAACTGGATTTTAAGATCGGGAGGGGGTGGAGGGCGCTGAGCCTTATATTCACTGAATCTTTGGTGCCTGAATGTGGGGGTAGGAAGATCAAAAGTAAGAGCCCAGAAATCGGGAGGAAAATCTCGCAGCACGCGGAAGAGCATGCGGCAAAACCCATACACTGCCCCCGCCGGCTCATCCGTCTTCTTTACCGTCAGGGGAGGGAGAGCATGAAAGGCACGGTGAACGAGAGAATTTCCATCCAAAAGAAGGCCGGGCATAGCTATTCTCTTAACAGGCCCAGATGTTCATAGGCCAGGCTTGTGGCTACCCTGCCCCGAGGTGTTCTCTCCAGGAGACCCAACTGCAGGAGATAGGGCTCGTAGATCTCCATGATGGTATCCGTTTCCTCAGATAAACAGGCAGCGATGGTATCCAGGCCTACCGGCCCACCGCCAAACTTTTGGGTGATAGCATATAGCATCTTTCTATCTGCCTCATCCAGGCCCTTATCATCTATTTCCAGCCTCTTTAGTGCTTCTAACACCACTTCATGACTTACTTTTCCTCCGGCCCTGACCTCAGCATAATCCCTCACTCTCTTAAGAATTCGGTTGGCTACCCTGGGGGTACCCCGAGAGCGCCGCGATATCTCCTCCACTCCCCCATCATCTATCATGATATGGAGGATTTGAGCAGAGCGGCGAACAATGCTGGCTATATCCTCTGGAGAATAGAAGTCAAGCTTGAATACCATCCCGAATCTATCTCGCAGGGGAGGGCTTAACAGGGCAAACCTGGTGGTAGCTCCAACCAGCATGAAAGGGGAAAGGTGAAGACGGAGCCCCTTAGCCCCTGGTCCTTTGCCGATGACAATATCCAGGGCAAAGTCTTCCATGGCTGGATACAGAACCTCCTCTATCTGATGGCTCAGGCGGTGTATTTCATCAATGAACAAGATATCTTCTTCTCGAAGGTTGGTCAGGATGGCGGCCAGATCCCCAGGACGGGTAATGGCTGGTCCAGAGGTAACCTTGATGTTTACTCCCCTCTCAGAAGCGATGATGTAGGCTAGAGTAGTCTTGCCTAAGCCGGGAGGGCCGTAGAGAAGAGTATGATCCAGAGCTCCGCCTCTCATCTTGGCTGCCGTAATAGCTATATCCAGGCTTTCCTTGGCCTTTCTCTGACCGATAAAATCCTGGAGAGAGTGAGGACGAAGATGTTGCTCTATACTTCTATCTTCCTCCTGGGTGTGAGGACAAAATACTCTCTCCATAGTCTAACGTCTAAACGTCGACGTTGGTTGCTAGCTTGGCATGGTCTTTTATGAACTCCCGACGTGCTTCTACCTCCTCCCCCATAAGGAGGTGAAACATGTAGTCTGCATTCACTGCATCCTCTATGCTTACCTTTATAATCGTTCTAGCGTCAGGGTTCATGGTCGTCTCCCATAGCTGGTCGGGGTTCATCTCTCCCAGTCCTTTATATCTTTGTACCTCCACCTTGGTACTCCCGAATTCCTTTACCTTAGCCTCCTTCTCATCATCAGAGTACACCCACAGTGCCTTATTGCCATTCTTCAGGCAGTAAAGGGGGGGCTGGGCTATGAACAGGTGACCTTGCTCAATGAGTTCTCTCATGCGGCGGAAGAAAAAGGTAAGAAGGAGGGTTCGAATATGGGAGCCATCTACATCGGCATCGGTCATGATGATTACTCTATCGTACCGTATTCTTCCCAGTACAAACTCCGGGTCCACCCCTGCTCCCAAGGCAGTGATGAGGGCCAGGATCTCCTCATGAGAGAATATTTTTTCCTCAGAGGCCTTCTCCACATTCAGTATCTTTCCCTTAAGAGGGAGTATGGCTTGAAAGCGACGATCTCTTCCCTGTTTAGCTGAACCCCCGGCTGATTCTCCCTCCACGAGGAACAGCTCACATAGCCGGGGATCTTTCTCGATGCATTCCGCCAGCTTCCCGGCCAGACTGCCATCCAGGGACCTTCTCTTGAGTACCAGATCCCTGGCCTTTCGGGCTGCCTCCCGGGCATGAGCCTGAGAGAGGCACTTTTCCACTATCCCCTTTGCTTCCGAGAGGTGTTCATCCAGATAGAGGGTAAGCTTTTCCGCCACTATCCTCTCCACCTCTCCCTTCACCCAGGAGTTCCCCAATCTACCTTTGGTTTGCCCTTCAAACTGAGGTTCAGAAAGCTTTACGCTTATGACTGCTGAAAGACCCCCTCGCGTATCTTCACCAATGAGGCTCTCATTATCCTTAAGCAATTTAGCCCTGTGCCCATATTCATTCAACACCCGCGTTAAGGCAGAGCGAAAACCAGAGACATGACTTCCTCCATCAGTGGTCCTGACACAGTTGGCAAAGCTCAACACCTCCTCCTCGTATCCCTGGTTGTATTGGATGCCCACTCCGAGTTCCAGTTCCGAAGTCTCTTGAGTAAAATGCATGGGAGGGTGTAGTACCTCTTTTCCTTGATTTATGGCTTCTACAAAACTTTCTATCCCTCCCTCAAAGCAGAAGGTGGCTTCTTTTTCCTTTCCTTCATCCTTCAGGGAAATGGAAAGACCAGGAACAAGATAGGCGACATCCCGAAATCTCTGAATTAGAGTGCTGAAGTCATAATCCAGATTCCCGAATATCTCCTCATCAGGTAGAAAGGTGATGGTTGTTCCCCGACCTAAGAAGATATCCACCTTTCTTACCGGAGATTGTGGAATGCCTCGACTGTATTCTTGAACATAAGTATTTCCGTTTCGCCTGGTCTCTACTTTTAGATAAGAGGAGAGAGCATTTACCACCGAAACGCCTACCCCATGTAGTCCTCCTGAGGTACGATAGCTTCGACCACCAAACTTAGCTCCTGCGTGGAGGCGAGTCATCACCGTCTCCAGAGTGGAGATCCCCGTCTGAGGATGCTCTTCTACGGGTATCCCTCTCCCATCATCCCCCACCGTCACCTCACCATCAGGACGAATGATGACTGAAATGACAGAACACCCTCCGGCTATAGCCTCATCCACGCCATTGTACACTACCTCCAGCACCAGTTGGTGTAATCCCCTCTGGTCAACAGCCCCGATATACATACCGGGTCTTTTACGCACTGGTGTAAGTCCCTCCAGAACCTGAATATCCTCGGCATTGTATTCTGTATCCATTCCTAAGATATTATACTATAAGACTACGTCTTCCTCCTACTTACTATGGGGCACGTGGTAGTGCAGGTCATCCTGTGAAGTGGATGTGGCCTTTCGAATAATCACCGCGAGCCAGAATCCGGACTACTAGAGGCGAAATTGCCGCGAACCTAGCGAGATTATATTCTCAGGATCAAGTGGAATTGGCTAACGAGATTATCACCGAGAAGTCTGCGTAACAGGGTCATAACTTTGGGTTTTTGTTTTCCATTTAATCTTCACTGCTACGGGGCAGGACTCTATACCACCTGAAGTATAGAACTACTGAGAGAAGTGCAAGTAGAATAAGACAGATTATCCCGGGAAGGAAATCGTGTACCACCAGATACATGGGGGTCAAAAACAGACATATCTGCCAGGGAATGGCC
>DFBE01000031.1 GCA_002367275.1 Dehalococcoidia bacterium UBA3088
CCAGTTTTTGGGGAGTATTATAAAGATACACGAACAACTATTGCTACCATCGCAGATCAAATCTTGGAAGCGAAAAAAACCGATCCCGATGCTGACACTAGCGTCTTAGAGGAGCAGATTGACCAGATGGTATATGAGCTCTACGGTCTCACACCGGAAGAAATTGCGATTGTAGAAGGTTTCAACAAGAAATAAGACCGCCCTGGAGGACTTCTCCAGGATCTACATTGGCGAGAAAGGCAGACCCAAAGGCTACAGCACTAACCCATGTTTGACATTTCTGGCCCTAGCTTAGCCCATCTCTACCAGATTTCTCATTAAGGAAGGTAAAGATAGGAGATTATCAGCTTTAGCCTACCACTTTATGGCAGCCATTATGAGGGAACTCAGGGAGGTGTGAGAAAGCCGAGTAATCAGCGGACGATGTTTGTAAAACGTCCTGGATTTAGGGGGGAACGGTTATAACAACTGGAGAAAGAAGGTTAAACCGCTGGGCGCTCTGGCTTTTCAATGAGTCATGGTCTCCGCAGATAATCCTGCCACCTCCAGTATCTGGGGGACCACCTCCTCCCTGCCTATGGCCATGATGTGGACCCCATCACAGAGAGACTCCTTCTTCAGGATGGCAATGGTGCGACCGGCGATCTCTATACCTTTGTTCACTGCCTCACCTTTAGGTGCCTTAGAAAGCTCATCGATCAGGTCTTGAGGCACGAAGATGCCGGGCACGTTCTCATTCATGTACTTAGCCATCCTGGCTGAAGAAAGCAGGACTATTCCTGCCAGTATCTTGACCGGAAACCTTCGGGCATAATCCATAAACTTGCTGAGATTATCCAGGTCGTAAATGGCCTGGGTTTGGAAGAACTCCGCTCCTTGTTCCACCTTCTTTTCGAACTTCATAAGCTGAGGCTCAATGGGTCGCTGCTCTGGAGTGACAATGGCACCAGCACAGAACTCTACTCCCCCATCAAGGTCATTTCCTCCTATATCCTTTCCCAACTCCATCTGACGGATAGTCCACAAAAGTTGCGTAGAGTCCAGGTCGAATACCCCCTTAGCCTCTTTATGGTCGCCTACCACAACAGCATCCCCGGTGAGACAGAGGACATTTCTTATCCCCCGGGTATAGGCCAGTAGAAGCTCAGCCTCCAGGGCAAGTCGGTTACGGTCGCGGCAGGTCATCTGCAGGATGGGCTCACCATCCTTCTCCTTAATAGCCAGGCACCCCCCTATAGAGGGGAAGCGCATCGCTGAGCTTTGATGGTCGGTTACATTGAGACCATCCACCTTATCCTTCAGAAGGTCAATGTGGTGAAGCATCTTCTCCAAGTTTGTCCCCTTGGGAGGGCCGATCTCACTGGTGACCACGAACTTCCCCGAGTCGAGGGCTTCTTTGAACCTGGATGCCATCTCTTCCTCCTCTACGCTATTTTAATGCCCTTAGGCCGGGGCACCACCTGATAGTTCTTGGGGGGGTGGAATTTCCGCATCAAATCCAGCCTTCCCTGTCCCTTCAGGCGCTCATATATGAGGGTCCAGGCACAGTCCTTATCCGGGTCCACTTCGCACTTTCCGTCCTTCGTGCCCCCACAGGGCCCGTTCAGGAGCCCTTTGTGACAGGAGACGATGGGGCAGATGCCGGCAGTCTCGCCCAGAACACACTGACCACACTGGCCGCAGACTTCGCTGAAACTCCCCGGGCTATCCTCCACTCCTATGAACAGGGTATCCAGCGCAGGAATGACTGGTTTTTGCGGATAATACTCCACCGCTCGATGCACTCCCAGGGCACAGGCCATCACCAGAATACACTCAGCAGCCTGAATGGCCTTTCCATTCTCCTTAAGGACTGCTTCAGTCATATCATCGCAGGCAGTGGGGATGACCACCCAACCAGTGACTACTTTGTCTTGTTGCCCCTGCAGATGGTCCTTCATATCCAGGACTTCCTCCCTCCCCCCTGTCTTAGTCATCGTGGCACAGGTGCCACAGCCCACGATGAATATCCTGTCTAGACCTGAGAGCTCACGCTCTAGCTCCTCTAAGGGCTTCTTCCTGGTGATGGACTTCATACTGGACCTCCTTTATGTCTCAAGGTCGCACCTCAAGCACCTTTTAGCTTCCTGTCTGGCCTTTTCTTCAGAGAAGCCGAGTTCAACCTCGCTAAAATCATTCCGTCTTTCCTCCACCGGGAGCCTGGATACGGCCAGCCTGGGCTGTGCCTCCCAGGTTTCCTCCTCCTTGGCTATTTCTTCTACTACCTTGGCCTTCAGGTCATATAGCTCCACCCGTGAGGTATCCCCCCGCAGGTACTTGTCTATGGCCGTAGCTCCCCTTCTTCCCGCGGCGATGGCCTCTATCACCATGCCTGGGCCGGTAGCGAAGTCCCCTCCGGCAAATATGCCCGGGACGTTGGTAGATAAAGTGTTGCTGTTGATTACCAGGGTCTCCCATCTAGTGCGCTCTAGAGCACTATCGGGAGGTAGAAACGACAGGTCGGGAGCCTGGCCCACCGCGGCGATGACGGTATCCGTATCTACGAAAAATTCTGAACCCGGAATGGGCACGGGTCGGCGGCGTCCACTTTGGTCCCGCTCCCCCAGGCTCATACGGATGCACTGAAGCCCCGCCACCTTCCAGTGGTCGCTCACTATCCGGGTAGGACTGACCAGGAAGTTCATCTGTACACCCTCAGCCATCACCTCCTCATATTCCTCCTCAGCAACTGGCATCTCCTCCTGGGACCGCCGGTAGAAGATGCTCACTTCAGAGGTACCCAGGCGCAGGGCAGTGCGGGCAGAATCCAGGGCTACATTTCCTCCTCCAATGACCACTACCCGAGGCCCTACCCTGACTGATCTTCCCACTCTCACATCCCTTAAGAACCTCAGCCCATAGTAGAAACCCTCCACATCCTCCAGCTCACCGGGTACACCGATACGCTGGCTTCTCTGGGCACCAGCAGCGATGAACACTGCCTCAAAGCCATCCTTTCGAAGGTCCTCCACGGTAAAGTTCATATTGATGGGCGTATTGTATTTTATGTCCACCCCGCACTGAGCGATATAGTCTATTTCCTTCTGGATAACCTCCTGGGGTAGACGAAATTCAGGTATGGCTACTGATAACATACCACCCCCCACCGGAAGAGCCTCAAACACCGTGACCGGGTAGCCCATCTGAGCTAGGAAGTAGGCACAGGAAAGCCCGGTGGGGCCTGCCCCTACCACTGCCACCCTTTGACCATGGGTCTGGGGAAAGGGTGGGGGTGAGGGTAGCTCAGCCTGGTGTTCAAAATACCAGTCAGCCGCGAAGCGCTTGAGTGCCCTTATAGCCACGGGGTCATCCAGCTCCCCCCGACGGCATCTCCCCTCACAGGGATGGTGACAGATGCGTCCACAGATGGCGGGGAAGGGATTGCGCTCCCTGATGGTGTTTACGGACTCTAAGTATTCGCCGGCGGCAATGTGGGCCACATATTTGGGGATGTTGATCCCCACTGGGCAGGTGTGCTGACAGGGAGATATCATCAAGGCATCGCACACCGCAGCCGGACACTTCTTCTCTCTTATGTGGGTTTCATATTCCTCCCGGAAATAATTGAGGGTGGTGAGTACCGGATTAGGACAGGTCTGCCCTAGACCGCACAGTGAACACTCCTTCACTGTTTTGGCTATGGAGAGTAGTGTGCCCAGATCTCCATCCTTTCCCTCCCCTTGGGTAATTCGGGTCAGGATGGAAAGCATTTGCCTTGTCCCCAGGCGGCAGGGAACGCACTGCCCGCAAGACTCCTCCTGGGTGAAGCTTAAGAAATATCTGGCTATCTCCACCATGCAGGTGGTCTCATCCAGCACCACCATGCCTCCTGAGCCCATGATGGAGCCCAATTGAGAGAGAGACTCATAGTCCACGGGGACATCCAAAAACCGGGCAGGAATGCAACCTCCAGAGGGGCCGCCGGTCTGCACAGCCTTAAACCGCTTGTCACGGGGGATGCCACCTCCAATATCGAAAATGATGGTGGATAAAGGAGTACCCATGGGCACCTCCACTAACCCGGTGTTGGCCACCTTTCCGGTGAGGGCAAACACCGCTGTTCCCTTGCTCTTTTCAGTGCCTATGCCGGCAAACCAATCCGCCCCTCTATCGATGATTACGGGAACGGAAACCAGGGTCTTTACATTGTTGATGTTGCTGGGCTTACCATCCAGACCCGATTGGGCAGGAAAGGGAGGACGAGGTCGAGGCATACCCCTTCGACTTTCAATAGAGGCCATGAGGGCAGTCTCCTCACCGCAGACGAAAGCTCCTGCACCCTCCTTGACATGGATGACAAAGCTAAAGCCTGAGCCTAGAATGTTCTCTCCTAAAAACCCTCTCTCTTGTGCTTGTGCGAGGGCAATACAAAACCGGCTCACTGCCAGGGGGTATTCTGCCCGGACGTAGATGTAGCCCGTGCTGGCGCCTATGGCATACCCGGCGATAGCCAGTCCCTCTATCACTGAATGGGGGTCTGCCTCCAGTATAGAGCGGTCCATAAATGCTCCTGGGTCTCCCTCATCAGCATTGCAGATGACGTACTTTCTATCTCCTGGAGAATTGCGGCAGAATTCCCATTTTCTTCCGGTAGGAAATCCTGCCCCACCCCGTCCGCGGAGGCCAGCTCTTTTAACCTCTTCAATGACCTCCTCCGGCGCCATCTCTAGCAGAGCCTTTCTGAGCGCTCTATAACCGCCTTGTTCGATGTAGTGCTCGATCTTCTCCGGGTTTATGCGTCCGCAGTTACGTAGAATGACTCGCTGCTGTTTTTGGTAGAAATTTATATCCTGGTAGTGGGGTATAGCCTTCTGGGTGACGGGGTCTTTATAGAATAGACGTTTTACTGGTTTGCCATCTCTAAGGTGAGAGGTCACGATCTCTGGTGTGTCTTCAGCCTGAACATGGGTGTAGAAGATACCTTCAGGTTCCACTATCACATTAGGGCCCTGTTCACAAAATCCGTGGCAGCCGGTGAAATCCACCTCTACACCATCTATTCTCTGTCCTTCTACCTCCTTTTTAAGTGCCTCATACACCTCATCGGACCCACTGGAAACACATCCCGTACCTCGGCACACAAAAATAGTACATGACTTATGCATGTTAACCTCCGCCCTTTGTGTGTCCCAGCAGTTGTTCCACCTTTTTGGGGTTCATGTGACCATAGGTCTTCCCTCCAATGACGATGTTGGGAGCCAGGGCACAAACGCCTATGCAGGCAACAGTCTCCAGGGTATACTCCAGGTCGGGGGTGGTCTGACCCTCCTCTATATCCAGGTGCCGTTTTACCAATTTCAGTATGGTCTTTCCGCCTCGCACATGACAGGCTGTCCCCCGACATACTCTGACCACTTTTCTCCCTCGTGGCTCGGTGTAAAGCTGCGCATAGAAGGAGATTACCCCCTGTACCTGGCTGGGGAATAGCCCCAGAGCCTGGGCTATGGTGGGTATAAACTCCGGAGGAATATATCCCCATTCCTCCTGAACCTTCTCCAGGATAGGAATCAGGGGCCAACTTTGGTCCTGGAGGTCGGCTATAGTTTTCCTCACCTGCTCCTGGTCGTTCCGGGTGATTATCCTCTGTTCACTCATCATAAGATTCTTTCTACCCTCACCCTGCATGCTTTCAAGGCAGGAGTTTTCGTTTGGGGATCTAAGCTAACATCGAACAGCGCATTGACATAATTTTGAGGGGAGGAAAGGGGCATAAACAGCATCCCTGGAGGTAGGGTATCCACAATTCTGGCCCGGGCCGTTGTCTCACCCACCCTGGACATAACCTTTACCCCATCTCCCAGAACTATCCCCAGTTCCCTGGCATCGGGGTCGCTCACCTCCAGGAAGGGCTCAGGGGAAAATTTGGCGAGCCTTGAAGACCTTGAGCTTCGGGACCCTGAGCCAAACTGGTATAGAGTGGTCCCCACTATGAGGACGAAAGGATAACCGTCACCAGCCTCAAATTTTGGGGTATACTCCACCGGGCAAAAGCGGGGAAATCCTTTGAGAAGCCGTTTTTGGTGAATGCTACCCCATGTTGAGGATTTTCTGCTTTCCTCTAATCCCAGATCTTCCCCGTACCAGGGAACCAGTTCGCAAACCTCCTCCATAATCTCTTTCGGAGAGAGATAGGGTAGGAGGAAGCCCATTCTTGAGGCTAGCTTAAGGATGATCTCTCCATCGGGCAAGCTCTCACCCTGGGGGTTTAGGGCTCTCTGAACTTTGTTGACCCTCCCCTCAAAATTGGTAAAGGTTCCTTCCTTTTCGGCGAAGCTTGCTGCGGGGAGGATCGCTGTAGCTAGCTCTCCCGTCTCGGTGAGGAACATGTCCTGAACCACCAAAATCGTAAGTGAGCTTAGGGCTTCTCGGATCAGATCAGGGCGAGGAAAGGTTAACGCTGGATTTTCTCCCACGATGTACATTCCCTTTATCCTTCCTGACCTTGCCTCTTCCATCATCTCCAGGGCAGTTAACCCTCTGCTGGTAGGTAGACTGATACCCCAGCACTCCTCAAACTGCCTTCTGGACTTTGCATCCTCTACACTTTGATATCCAGGGAGAAAGTCAGGCAAGGACCCCATATCGCAGGCACCCTGGGTGTTGTTTTCCTTCTGTAGTGGGTAGATGCCACCCCCCTGAGCTCCGGTGTTTCCAGTGAGCATCGCCAGGTTAGCTAAAGACATCACCCCGCTGCTTCCGCTGACCTGGGTTATGCCACTTCCATACACTATGGCTGCCTCCTTAGCCTGGGCAAAAAGCCAAGCAGCTTGGTGTATGCTTTGGGCCAGAACTCCGGTTGTTCTCTCCACAAAATCAAGGGTATACCCTTCCAGGCTTTTAGAGAGTTCCTCAAAGTTATCCGTCCTTCGGGATACATACTCTTCATCTAAAAGACCTTCATCGATGATAGATTTGGCTATACCGTTTATAAGGGCTACATCGGTTCCTACCCTGGGCCTCAACCAAAGATGTGAAAATGAAGAAAGCTCCGTTTGCCGGGGGTCTACCAGAATAAGTCTGGCCCCTTTTTGCTTCACCGCTCGTTTTACGGCATATTCTACCAGTGGGGCTGATGAAGAAGGGTCAGCCCCGATGAGGAGTATCGTCTCGGCGTGCTCCAGGTCAGAGAGTGGATTAGTGCTGTTCAAGAAGCCTAGTGACTGTCCCAGGCCTATGCGAGTAGCAGAGTTGTATAGACTGCTCCCATTGTCAACGTTGTTGGTGCCCAACACCCCCCGGGCAAACCGGGAGAGGAGGTAATTTTCCTCATTGGTACACCTGGGGGAGCCCAGGACAGCTAGAGCCTGAGGACCATATTTCTCTTTTATATGCTTGAACCCCAAAGCGGCTATATCTATAGCCTTGTCCCAGGATGCTTCCTCCAGGCTGCCCTCTACCCTGGTCAAAGGAATGGTGAGCCTTTCTGGACTGTTCACGAAGTCCAGGCCATAGGCTCCCCTGACGCAGAGGGTGCCCTGGTTTATCCCTTCCTTACCGGGCCTGGCTCGGATTAGCTGGTCATCCTTCACCTCCAGGCAGATGTTGCACCCACAGCCACAAAAAGGGCAGGTAGTGTGCACCACCTGGCTAGTTGTCCCCCGGTAGGGAGTATCTTTCTCCCTGAGTGCTCCGGTAGGGCAGAGGGCGATGCAGGTCCCGCAGAAGGTACACTCAGAATTTTCTAAGGGGAGATTGCCTAGCGTTGCCGGCTTAGTAGCAAAACCTCGACCGAAGTAATCCAGGGCACCATTCACCACCAGTTCCTGACAGGCCCGGATGCACTTAGCGCACAGGATGCACTTACTCAGGTCTCTCTCTATGAAGGGGTTGATTTCCTGGATGATAGCTGGTTGGGGAATCCTCTCAAGCTCTACTGCCCCAATGCCCATATCCGAGGCTATCCTGCGGAGCTCACAGCGATTGCCTTTATCACATACCAGACAGGAATCAGGGTGGCTGGCCAGCATAAGCTCTAACATCATCCTTCGACGCTCCCTCACTCGAGGGGAGTTGGCGCTGATCATCATTCCTGAGGCTATGGGGGTGACACAGGATGCCAGCAAAGCACCAGAGTGTTCTTCTTCCACCACACAGAGGCGGCAGGCGCCTATGGAGCGTAGAAGAGGATCGTAGCACAGGGTGGGGATGTCCACTCCTGATTCATGCGCCAGGTCCAAAATGGTCATCCCGGGGTGTCCTGACACTTCAACTCCATTGAGTGTGATGGTGATTATCTCTACATCTTTCTCCATTTATGCTGTACCTGAGGTCAGTTGTTCTGGAACATGAAATACTTCCCCTGGCTTACCGACCTTATGCCCGTAAGGAGCTGAGAGCTGGCGCTTGTTTTGGAGATGAAACCCAGCGCTCCTACCTCCTGACTGACCAGAAGGTTTTCCTCATCATCGTACTGAGTGAGGATGAGTACCTTAGCTTCTTCCCATTTCTGGTGAATTTTTCTGGCTGCCTCCAGCCCGCTCATTCTTGGCATGACGATGTCCATCAATACTACATCGGGCAGAAGCTGAAGTGTCTTCTCTACTGCTTCCTTGCCATCCACTGCCTCTCCTACTACTTGCATATCTTTCTGTAAGCTCAGCAAAGCTTGAATGCCATCCCTGATCATGGCATGGTCATCAGCTATCAGTACCTTGATTCTGTGGGTGGTCCTATCCAGCAGTTTCTCAATCTTAAATACCAGGGCGTCTAACGGGATGGGCTTTATCAGATAGTCCTCGACGTCAAGTCGTAGCCCTTCGTCTCTTCTCCATCCCTTGATCAGTTGTTTTTCCGGTGGAGCGTCGACAACAATAATGGGTAAGTCACTGAATTTGGGAGATGCTTTAAGCCACTGGTGTAATCTGAAGGCATCCCCTCGAGGCATTATAGTACCCAGGATAACCATATCTGGCCTGTTTCTCTGAGTTACCTCTTGTGCCTGCGCCTTATCTGAGGCCACCACCACCTCATACCCTTTCGACCTCAACGCTGCCTCCAGATCTCCCCTGAACTCAGACTCACCATCTACGACCAGAATCTTCGCTCTATTCTTCATCTCACCCTCCTTTTTATACCCTAACCGTAAGCGTAGTATAAACAATGTTTTGTGGAATGCGAGAGAGGTATTTCCCTGGGATGGGGGAAAATTTTACCCCTGGATCTGCGGGGTTTTACCCCTGTTTATTCAAGTTGGGTCTACTCCCAAGAGAGTAAGAAGTCGGTTTAAAAAGATAAAAAATGGTTTTGGCAGAAAGCCGGTATGCTTTGCTTGAAACTACGATACTATCAGGAGGTGATGATACCCTTCCGCAGGGCATACTTGACCAGGCCGATGCGGTCGTGGATATCCAGCTTAGCCATGAGATTGCTTCTGTGTCCCTCTACAGTCTTCATACTCACTACCAGCATTTCGGCTATCTGCCGAGTAGTATATCCTTCCGCTATTAGCTTTAATATCTCTCTTTCCCGGTCAGTCAACTGCTGATAAGGGTCATACCTATCCTCAAGGCTACCTTCGTGTTGATATTCCTGGACCAAGAACTTAGCTACAGATGGAGACAAGAAGGAATCTCCTCGGTATACAGAACGGATGCCGGAGATAAGCTCTGAAGATGCGGCTATCTTGCTGATGAAGCCTGAGGCTCCTGCCTGGATAGCGGGCAACACGTATTCCCTATCATCATATTGAGTGAGCACTAATACTCTTGTCCTAGGAAATTCCTTATGTAGCCTAAGCGTCGCCTCCAGCCCATTCATGATGGGCATGGCTATATCCATGAGCACCACATCAGGATTGACCTTTTCTACCATCTCCAGAGCTTCGCTGCCGTTACTGGCCTCACCCACCACCTCCATATCCTCTGCCAAGGCCAGGAGGGCACAGATACCATCCCTCAGAATGGTATGGTCATCCGCCACCAACACCTTTATCTTCGGCATCACCTCTCCAGGCTACAGGGATCTTCACGTTGATCGTGGTACCTTTCCCGGGCTTAGATTCGATCACACAGGCACCATCCAGCATACGCACTCTCTCCTTTATACCGAACACTCCCCTTCCTCGACCGCTCTCCTCTATTTGGGTGAACTCTGAAACATTGAACCCCTGGCCATCATCGCTTATGCGCAGCAGCAGTTCATCCTCCCTGCGCTCCAGGTGTAAAGCGGCATTTTTTGCCCGGGAGTGCCGGGCGATGTTGTTTACCGCTTCCTGGGTGGCACGGAAAATTACTAACTCGGCTTCTGGTATCAAGTGTTCAAGGTTCCCCTTAAACTCACAGGAGACTGCAATGCCTAGGGGATGAAGGGTAGCCTCGGTATACTGACGGATGGCAGGAATTACTCCCAGCGTATCCAGGAGGGCAGGATGGAGGTTATTCATAACCTGTTTAATCTCCGTACCAGCATGGATTGCCAGACTATGGGACTTCTGCAAGCCTGCCTTAAAGACTTGAGCATCCTGAACATCGGGTGTTTCAGTCATATCCATCAGTGCCTGTAGGTTGAGTGTCAGGGCGGAGATCACCTGGCTGGCATCATCGTGCAGCTCTCTGGCTATTCTTTTCCGTTCTTCCTCCTGAGCTACTAAGGTCTGCCGAGCTAGCTCCCGGTATCTCTCTCTGCTCCTTTTCAGCTGCTCATATAAGCTTATCCGCTCGATGGCAACACCCACTTGATCACCGATGGAGGCCAGGAGGTGTATATCAAACTTAGTAAGTGGAGACGGACGGTAGCTTATGATGTTCATCACACCCTTAATACAGTTTCTTGCTTTGAGAGGGATACTTATAAAGCCTCTCACACCATCTATGGCTACCAGGTCAAGACGAATAGCTTGTGGATCACCGGAGATATCCTCTAATAGAATAGGCTTACCGGCTTGAGCCACCCTGCCGGCAATTCCCTCCCCTACTTTGAGGTATACTCCTTCAACAGATGCATTGGGTAGACCGCGG
The DNA here is from genome assembly GCA_002367275.1 of Dehalococcoidia bacterium UBA3088. Lineage (GTDB taxonomy): Bacteria > Chloroflexota > Dehalococcoidia > UBA2247 > UBA3088 > UBA3088. The sequence continues at coordinate 10,995 of DFBE01000031.1, forward strand.
TGAATCCGATAGGATAACACCTGATCTTGCTCCCGGAGGAGCAAGACCCCCCCCATAGTTGTACCAGCGATATGCAGGGCATTTTCCAGGGCGATCTCCAGTATGGCGTTCAAGTCCCATAGTCCACTGATGGCAGCTGAGACTCGACTCAAAGCTAAAAGGCTAAGGTGTAGCTTTTCACTCCCGGTAGTGGAGGCACTAATGGCTAAGTCATCTCTTTTATCCTCAGCTTCCATCTTTTCTTACCCAATCTACACTTTTAGAATGCAGCAAATTTTAACCTTTTGCAATCTCGGGAGGCTTTTGTATCAGGACATATTTACCCGTAACCTATGACCAGCCCCCTGCATAATCTAAGGTAAGAAGAGAAATCACGGATTGTGGCCGAAGCGTACCCCTGACTCCACCCCGAGGAGAGGAGCCGAGGGCGGGGTGAGAAGAAACCTTCCCTCCTCTATCCATCCTTTAAGAATATGGCATATCTCGTCAGCTTTAAAGTAGCTGGAGAGGGAAGCAGTGGGGACTTCGACTTCCCCTACCTGTATTTTCCCCGACCCAAGCTCGGCATAGCTTACCTCACACAAGACCTCATCCTTTCCCTGAGGATAGGCTTCTGAGAAGTCGATCACCGGGGCAAAAATATCCTCATCCCTGACCAGGGTGTAGTTTAACACCTCCTCGGATAGTATAGGAACAGGAACGCCAATACCCACGGTAAGGGTGGCTCCATATCCTCTAAAGCTCACTCCCCGTAGCCACTCCCGGCTCATCTGTTTGAGATCTCCAATTAATGCCAATGTCCCTGCCGGACTTCGAGGGACACCATTTTCCCCGCGCAAAACCTCAGGATGATGCTGGGTCCCATGCCAGGCCACATAGCCTATCCCTCCCCCCAAGAAGACCCTCGTCCCTAGTCCGATAGTCTTATAGTAAGGATCGTTAAGTAAAGGGGAGAGTTCCCCGGCCGTGGAATAGTTGGCGTTTCCCAGATGAGGCTTGAGCATGCCCATGTAAGTATAGATAGGCCGGTCTCCGAGGTTCACCCCTACCTCATAATTTTGGCAGGCATTCCTCACATTGAACAGAATAGCATCACCCATCGTCTTTAGATCAATATCTCGCTCCAGCCTTTTCCGTGGGTAGCAATCTGTGCCGTAGCCGGTGGCAGAAAGCCTAACATTGTTCCCTCTCACCAGCTCCTCGATAACATGCCCTCCACCATATCTGAACTCACCAGGATAATCCTTGTTCCTGGGATCGTCGTCGGGCAGAGCGGTGGCTCCCAAATACACATCCACCGCTGCCAGTCCGGTATATGCCGGAACATCGTTGAGATAGACTTTCCCCCCTCCCATCTTTATACGGGGAGAGGTATGGCCCAGGTTGAGGAACGCTCCCGAAGAACACATAGCACCAAAGGTGCCGCTGGTAACCACATCCACTTTGTTGGCCATTTCCTTTGTACCTTCTTTCCGGGCAAGCTTTTTCACCTCACCGGCGGTCAGAACCACCACTTTACCTTTCTTTATCCTGTGGTTTATTTCCTCAATTGTTTTCATGAAACTACGATGTTCACCAGCTTTTTGGGGACATAGATGACCCTATCTATCCTTCTCCCCTGTATATGGGATTTTACCTTCTCCCGGTTGAGGGCAAGGTCTTTCGCCTCCTGTTCAATAATAGATGAGGGAACCACTACTCTATCCCTCACCTTCCCATTTACCTCCACCACCAGGGTGACCTGATCCTCCTGGGTGAGCCCTTCTTCGTACTTAGGCCAGGCTTGGGTGTGGATGCTATACTTATGTCCCGTTCTCTCCCACAATTCCTCGGAGATGTGGGGGGCAAGGGGGGCTAACAGCAAGAGGAGAGTGGAGGTAGCCTCATCCCAACCCTCCGGTGATATTCCTTTTGCTCCCTGAAGATAGTTGGTAAACTCCATGAGTGCTGAAATGGCAGTGTTAAAGTGAAATCTCTCTATATCCAGAGTCGTTTTCTTTATGGTGCGATGGGTCATCTGTATGAGACGCCTATCATCATAGGGAGGAGAAGATTCCCTTCCACCTGAGATGAGGTTCCATATACGCTTAAGCCATCGGCTGATCCCCGATATCCCCTGGTCATTCCATTCCCCTCCTTCATCCCAGGGGCCGATGAACATGAGATATACCCTCACACTATCCGCCCCTAGTTTCGATACATAATCATCCGGGGCGGTTACATTGCCCCGGGATTTGCTCATCTTGGCATGCTCCACAACAATGGTTCCCTGGTTAAAAAGCCGCAAAAATGGCTCATCAAAACCTAGAATTCCTGTATCTCGCATTGCCTTCACGAAGAAACGGGAGTAAAGGAGATGCATTACGGCATGCTCTGCTCCCCCAGTATACTGATCCACCGGCATCCAGTGGGCAAGTTTTTGAGGGTCGAAGGGACAACTATCAGCGTCAGGGCTGGTGTAGCGCAGGAAGTACCATGAGGAGCACATGAAGGTGTCCATGGTGTCGGTTTCTCTTTCCGCCTCCGCACCACACCTGGGGCAGACAGTGTTCACGAAAGAGGGGCAGCGTCTAAGGGGAGAATCCCCAGTGGGCTTAAACTCAGCATCAGGGGGGAGAAGAACGGGAAGGTCTTTTTCGGGAACAGGGACAACACCACAGCCAGGACAGTGAACTATGGGTATGGGAGCTCCCCAATACCTTTGCCGGGAGATGAGCCAGTCACGAAGGTGGTAGATGGTCTTTCTTTCTCCATAGCCCCTCTTCTCCACGAAGTCAGACATTCTCTCCCTGGCTACTTCGGAAGGAAGGTGGTCGAATTGCCCGGAGTTTATCATCATCCCCGGGCCAGTATAGGCGCAGGTCAAATCCTCTCCGTCATAGTCTAGAGGGGCAATGACCACCTTTATGGGTAGGGAAAACTGCAAGGCGAACTCAAAGTCTCTCTGGTCGTGGGCAGGGACTCCCATCACCACCCCCGTCCCATAGGTCAAAAGAACGTAGTCTGAGATGAAGATGGGTATCCTTTCTCCAGAAACCTTATTTACGGCATAGGAACCAAGGAAAACTCCGCTCTTCGACCTTGAAAGGGAAGTCCTCTCTATCTCGCTTCTCTTTTGGGTATCATCTATATACCTTTCAACCTCCCGAAGTCTATCCTGGGTTGCGAGATTGGGAACCAGGGGGTGTTCTGGGGCAAATACCATAAACGTAACCCCGAATAGAGTATCAGGTCGAGTAGTAAACACCTTCACCTCCCCGCAATCTGCGCTGAAGGAGACCTCCATGCCTTCGCTTTTGCCAATCCAATTCTCCTGCATAATCTTTATCTTCTCCGGCCACTCTATCCTGGAGAAATCCAGAAGCTCCTCAGCGTAGCGGGTTATGCGGAGGAACCATTGACTGAGCTTCCTATGAGTGACTTCGCTTCCGCACCGCTCACATAGCCCATTTATTACCTGTTCATTGGCCAACACCGTCTGACAGGTGGGGCAGAAGTTAGCTGGTGCCTCCATCTGATAGGCAAGGCCGGCCTGGTACAGCTTAAGGAAGAACCATTGTGTCCACCGGTAATACTCAGGAAGGCAGGTTACGACCTCTCTTTTCCAGTCATACATCGCTCCCATACTCTTGAGCTGACTTCGCATATTCTGGACATTCTTCATTGTCCACTCAAATGGGTGAATGTTGCGACGGATGGCAGCGTTCTCTGCTGGAAGCCCAAAGGCATCAAAGCCCATAGGGTGGAGCACATTGTAACCCTGCATTCTCTTAAACCGTGCATGGACATCTGAGGGGGCCATAGCATACCAGTGCCCGATGTGAACATCACCTGAAGTGTAGGGGAACATCGTGAGCTCATACCACTTGGGGCGGGAGTTATCTTCTAAGACTTCATATAAATGGCCTTCTGCCCATCTTTCCTGCCATTTCCCTTCTATCTTCTGAGGTTCGTATCTTGGTATCATCGACTTCAAGCATATATTGTAACCTAAGTTTAGCAGCTAACCCAAATTTACCAGAAAC
>DFBE01000061.1 GCA_002367275.1 Dehalococcoidia bacterium UBA3088
GAGGGGAGGACATCCAAAAAGGGGTGCTCGTCCTTCCCCGAGGAACGCTCATCTATCCTCCTGAGATAGGTGTGCTTGCCTCCCTGGGCCTTTCCCGGGCGCTGGTGGTTCGCCGCCCGGTGGTCTCCATTGTAGCCACCGGGGATGAGCTTACGGAGGCCGGCCAACCCCTTTCACCGGGCAAGATTTACGACGCCAATACTTACACCGTGGCTGCCCAGGTGCGATGCTATGGCGGGATCCCTCGCATATTGGGCATAGGTCATGATCTTCCTTCTTCGTTAAATCAGAAAATAGATGAGGGGATTAAGGATTCAGACCTGCTCATCACTTCAGGAGGGGTATCGGTGGGGGACTATGATATAGTGAAGGATATCCTGGCCCACCGGGGGAAGGTTGAGTTCTGGACGGTGCGCATGAAACCTGGAAAGCCGCTGGCGTTTGGGGTGATGCAGGGTGTGCCTCACCTTGGCCTGCCCGGAAATCCCGTAAGTTCCATGGTGGTAAGCGAGCTTTTCGTTCGTCCTGCCATTTTTAAGCTGATGGGAAAGGATATTTCTCCCCGGCCGGCAATTCAGGCGGTGATGGAGGATGACATACTGAACACCGATAACCGGCGCATATTTGCCCGGGTAGTGGTCAGGAAATTGGATGGTCAATACCATGCTCATCTTACCGGCCCTCAGGGCTCAGGGATATTGACTTCCATGGTCCACGCTTCGGGCCTGGCCATCATACCTGAGAATGTGGACAGGGTGAAAAAGGGGGACATGGTTTGGGTGCAATTACTGGATTGGAGGACTTAGATGCGAGTTATCTCCTTTGTGGGAAGGTCGGGGGTGGGAAAAACCACCCTCATCGAACATCTTATAGCTGAGCTGGGAAGCAGGGGATATAAGGTGGCCACGGTAAAACATGTCGTGGATGGCATGGATATGGATAAACCGGGTAAGGATAGCTGGAGGTTGGCTAGAGCAGGAAGCGATGTGGTGGTCGTGGGCTCTGAGGATAAACTTTTCCTGGTCAAAAAAATAGACCATGAGCCAAATTTTGCGGAAATTTTACCCTTCATACTGGGGGTAGACCTGGTTCTGGTGGAAGGGTTCAAAAAATGGAAGATTCCCAAGATCGAGGTTCATCCCCAGGGAGAGGACCTGCTCTGCCCCCTGGAGGAGCTATCCGCCATTGTAAGCGATGAGCCTCTTGAGGTGCGTATCCCCTGCTTTTCGCCACCTGAGACGAAGGTTATTGCCGACTTCATCCTGCAAAGCCTGGTGGCGCCAGACCTTGAAGTGTGTCTTCTGGTCAATGATGAGCCCATTCCCCTGAATCCCTTTGTCCAGGAGATTATCTCCAAAGTGACGCTGGCCATGGCTTCCACGCTTAAACTTGAGGGGATGAAGGAGGTAGAAAGGTTGAACATATTGATTAAAAAGGGATGATGAAGGTAGGAATACTGACGGTAAGCGATAGGAGTTCACAAGGTGAATATAAAGATCAAAGTGGCGAGGTTGTCCGCGAGGTTTTATCTAGGCTTGGGGTGCGGGTGGTCGTGTACGACGTCATCTCTGATGATAAGGACCTCATATCCCAGAGGCTTATGGAGTGGGCAGACGAGGGCGATTGTGATGTGATCATCACCGCGGGAGGCACTGGCCTTGGCCCTCGAGATGTGACCCCTGAAGCAACCCTCTCGGTAGTGGATAGACTGGCTCCGGGGTTTACAGAGGCGATGAGAGCAGAAAGCTTAAGCCGAACCCCTCATGCCATGCTCAGCCGGGCAGTGGCGGGGATTCGGGGGGACTGTCTGATCATCAACCTGCCTGGAAGTCCTGGTGCTGTACGTGAGTGCCTGGAGGTGATATTGGAGACCCTTCCCCACGCGGTGGAGATGCTTAAAGGGGGAGGCCACAGCCTATGAAACTCTAATGTCCAAGCCCTAAATCCTGAACAATATCTAAATCCAAATGGCCAGAAACTCATTTTGCCTTTCCCATAACCGCTCTCTTTGGCTTCCTTGTGGCAAATCTTGATCCTCATTGTAAAATCCTTATAGAGAAGAGGTATATCTTTGGCGGCTAACGCTGCGGTAACCGGTAGGGAAAAGCGTCAGCTTTTTTCAGGTTGGTCTTGAGCCGCTTATTCGCGCTTTTCTATTCAATCAGCTTACGTATTGAAACAGGCAATTGGTCTGACAAATAAGGATAATCTTCTATCAAACGAATAATGTCAGCCAAATCCTTCTGTCGTTTGCTCTTTCGCCGTTGCTCGTCTGAATATGCCCAGGTTTTACCTCGTACTACATCTTCAACACTTGCAACTTTCATCTCATATCCCAAAACAGAGTGAGTTATCGCCCTGGTAATGAAATCCTGATATCTTGGATCGATCTGAAGCTGTATTCTTAAGTCAGATTTGTCGCTACTTAGGTTTACGCTGTGTGCAAAACGCTCAATTCTAAAGTGGGCTCCAACGGCCTTGAGGATTGCTTCAATGTCATCTGTAGCTATTACAATATCAAGATCAAGACTTACGACAGGCTCGGAATAGGCATTTACTGCAAGGCCTCCAATCACACAATAGTCCACACTGGCCGACGATAGTGCATCAAGGAAGATCTGAATAATGTCTTCACTGCCGTTAGATACAGCTTTTAAGAATTCCTTTTTGGTCATTTCACTCTCTTAGTCCTGGTGTTCTTTCAACGCATTCTATTCTGATACCATCTGGGTCACGCCACTCGCACCATTTATAGTTCCGATGCTGGAACATCTCAAATTCTCCGGTTTCATAGCCAGAGATGCCAAATTCTTTTAATGCTGAGACGACATGATCCAAATTGTCAACCTCAAAAGAGAGATGCTGCCTGCTTAAAAAGTCTGTCGAAACACCTCGAACTTCACTAATGAAAAGGTGAATGTTTGGTGACTCCGCCATCAATGTTTTTGGATCATCAGACCTCGGTGTGCATGTAAAATCAAAAACCCGTTCATAGTAAGATTTTGATCGCGAGATGGATGTCACCAACAAGCAAATGTGATCTATTGAATTGGGACAAATCATTTTATTAGTATCATTCAAGCCACATAACGCATAAGCTCACCTGCCGGGATGGAGCGTAGCGGAATCCCGGTCAGGTGTAGCCGTTTGTTCGGCTTTCGCACTTTTTTTCCGGCATATGAGTCGGGAGCCAAGAGTAGCCTGCCCTTTTCGTATATCAGCAAAAATGGAACCAACGTCAAAATCAAATTGTGCAGCAAGTTTCTCGCGTATACGTCTTACTTCCAATACGATTGGGCCTTCCCTCATGACACTACCCTCCCATTGGTTCTTCAGGAGTGTAAATTGTTGTATTGCACACAACCGAAACCTTACGAATTATCTGAGCATTTGCCAAGTGCTTGCAGTTCCATGTCAATAGATAGTCGATATCATTGACCGCATTGACTGCAATGTGGGCCGCATCTCGAACAGCATGTTGAGGAATAGCGCCGCTGGATATGATAGCTTTTGTCAACAATTCGGGCTCTTCAGTTATTTCAAGGACAGGGAAAACACCGATTATCTCCATCCTGATATCCCTTCCCGTTTTTCCTTAGCAAATCCAAACAACTTTATACAGCCTAACGCCCGATTTCAGCCGCCGCACGGCGCTTGCAGTATACCTCCGATCAAAATGAGACACAACTTTAGCCGCTGAACCTAGAACGAATGAGCTAGCTAGTGCTCGATTGCGTAAGTTAGTGATAGTATTTCTGAGCTGTGAACCTTTGACTTCTCTCTTACGCCAAACAAAGGGCCCTGCATTCGGACCATAGGCCGTGACGAAGTCATGGATGGCCCTGGCCAGCTCTTCGGTGCTCTTAAAACTTGCTCCTCGCAATGCTTTGCGAGTCATAATCCCAAACCATATTTCTACCTGGTTTAGTCAACTGGCCGATGTGGGAGTGAAATGAAAGAAGACATTGGGATGTGCAGCGAGCCAGGCATTGTTTCGTTTATGGATACAGTAATTGTCCAGGATCACATGCACTTCTCTGCCTGCCGGAACCTCCGCCATGACCTTGTCCATGAATTCCAGAAACTCCGCTCGTCGTTTCAGTTTTGTGGTCTGTGTTAGCATTGCACCAGTGGCTACTTCCAAAGCAGCAAATAGATTCAGAATTCCATGTCGTCCGTAGGTACTTTTGAATTCCCGAACAATCTTCCCGCTGTCCGTTTCCACATAACCGGTGGATCGTTCCAAGGCCTGAATGCTTGGCTTCTCGTCCACCGAGACCACCAGAGCGTTTTCGGGTGGATTCAAATAAAGACCAATGATATCCGCCGCTTTGGCAGCAAACTCGGGATCAGTGCTCACGCACCAACTTCGCTGCCGACTCAGGCAGATCCCTTCTTTGCGCAAAACCCGCCATTGCGAAACTCCCCGGTATATTTCGACGGCTTCCCAGACCGAGGAAGACCCCTCAAGCCTTCGACGCCCTTCGCTTCAAATCTGCGTCGCCAATCAATCACCGTATTGGGGCGTACTTTCAATTATTGGGCGATCTTCTTGATCGGTTCTCCCCGAAGACACCGCTGGATGATTTTCGCTCGCTCCACCAGTCTCGACTCCATGATCCTGAAGGGAATTATGACCAACCATGTTATCATATACGAGAGTAGAGTATGGCGGGGAGATTTCCGCCGATTGTTGGAGGCATGAGTGTCAGAAAAAGGACTCAAGGGGTGAGTCAATGAAGGAAGAGATCAACTGGGAACCATGGAATGAGTATATGGATGAAACAAAAGGCCATCGTAAAGTCTGTGGCGTAGACCTGATAGAACTAGCCGAGGAGTATGGTACACCGTTATATGTTTTGTTCGGAGCCATCATAGAGAAGAATTACAGAAGATACCAGACCCTGGAAGAAAAATATAAGAATCATCTCCTCTCCTACGCAGTGAAGGCTAACACTACGTTTGCCTTGATCAAGCTTTTATCCGGATATGGTGCTGGGGCAGAGGTAGCATCAGAATATGAGCTTGAATTCGTGCTGGATGCCGGAGTGCCCCCAGAAAAGATAAGAGCCAACGGAAACTGTAAGAGCAGGTACTTTTTGGAAGAGTGCATTCAAAAGGGAATAGTCATAAATGCAGACCCAGAGGAGGAGCTATACACCATAAACAACATTGCCCAAAGGTTGGAGAAAAGGGCTAAGGTCAACCTTCGCCTGGCTGGCTTTCCCTTTAACAACATTACTGCCCCCAACATCTTTACTTCTGGTAAGTGGAGCAAGTTTGGAACGGACCTTGAGAGAGCCAGGGATATCTTCCGCAGGGTCGGGGACTTAAACTGTCTGAATCTGCAGGGGTTAATGGTGCATCTGGGATCACAAATCGCGGATACAAATGCCTACTCTAAAGCCTTAAGTATAATCGTGGAATTGGCTAAGGATGCCAGGAATGCTGGCCTTGAGATTAAGGAGATTGACCTTGGGGGAGGCTTTGGAATCTCCTATCTGGGGAAGGAGGAGTGGGAGAAGACAAAAGCAAGGATTAAGGAGGAGCAGGATTTTACCTGGCGAGATGCACCCCTGGGATATGAATATGACCTGGGGTCGAAGAAACTGGTTTGGGGGGGAGAGGAATTTTATTCCCCCCTCACTCCAGATTTATGCATTAAGGCTTTATTTGATGGGGCCCTCAGGCAAGAGTTGGAAGATATGGGGTCTCCCCTGCTTGTTCTGGAGCCGGGGAGAGGGATGGTAGGGAATGCCGGGTTGACCATATTCAGGATATGTCATGTGGGGACGATACCGGGCGGGCAAAACATTATCCATGTCGATGGTGGGGCCAACTGCAGCTCTCAAAATATAATCATGCCTGAGTTTCTTCACCGAATAGAGATAATAAATGAGGTAAGAAGGGAGGGATCCTTTGATGCTTTCATCGCCGGTAACCTTTGCTATACTGGAGACCTCCTCTCCAGAATAAAAACTACTGTCAAAGGAAAGCCTGAGCAGGGAGACCTTATAGCTTTCTACGATACCGGGGCCTATGAGGATTTCTTGAGCTCCAATGCCAATTCTTTCCCCAGACCAGCTAAAGCGATGGTCACCAAAGATGGAAAGCACAGGCTGCTGGTAAGACGTGAAGAGTATGCTGATATCTTCCATAGGGATGTGGACTGGGGCAGTTGTTTATCTTGAATGTAGTCTAAGGTGTAGTTTTTAGAAATTCGTCAGTTTTGCCCTTGAGGAACCCACTTAGAAGCCATATCCCGATTAAGTTGGGAGTCATCGCTAAAGCTAATGTTATGTCTCCTAAAGTCCACATCATTTCTAGCCCGGAGACGGCCCCTATGAAGAGGATGGATGTAAATATTACGGAATAGACTAAAGCTATTTTAGAATACCACCGGGCGAAATTTGAGGGGCTTCCTACCACCTGTTTAGTGAGAAAAAGGAGGCACTGTCTTGCGTAGAAGGAGTTGGCAAGTGCAGTGGAAAAGGCCAGCAAGATCACAACTACCATTACCATCACCTCTCCAGTATGCCCCAAAGCTTGGGCAAAGGCCATTTGAGTAAGCCCAGCCCCTGTCTCTCCAGTAAGGTGAACTTTTGTAGATACTATGGCTAAACCAGTAATGGAGCACACTACTATGGTATCTATGAAGGGCCCTAGCATTGAAACCATTCCCTGTTTAACCGCGTTTTCAGTTCTAGCTGCAGAATGAGCCATGGGAGCAGTTCCCAACCCAGCTTCGTTAGAGAATAGTCCCCTGGCAGCACCAAACTTTATAGCCTGGGCAAAGGTCGCTCCAGCAAACCCACCTGCTGCTGCACTCCCCGTAAATGCGTCGCTAAAAATCGTTGTCCAGGCTCCCGGTACCTCCCTCCAGAAGAGAGCCAAAACTCCCAGTCCCAGGGTAAGGTAGAGCATGCCCATGGAAGGTACTAAGCGTACAGTGACCTCGCCAACCCTCCTTATCCCTCCGATAATGATTACGAAGGTTAAAAGCGACAAGAAGAGGCCTGAAGCCCAAAGTGGGATACCAAATGCTGTTTCACAGGCATCTGCTGCTGAGTTTGACTGAACCATCCCCCCGCACACAGTACACTCTATCAAGGCGAAAATCGCGAAGATGATTGCCAACCACCTCTGCCCTGCTCCCCTCTCCAAGAAAGCAAAGGGACCACCGATCTTTGTTCCATCGGGGAGGTCTTCCCTGAAGTGAACCCCCAGGGTGCACTCGGCATATTTAGTCCCCATCCCCAGTAGTGCTACGATCCACATCCAGAACAGTGCTCCTGGGCCTCCTAAATGTATAGCGGTAGCCACCCCTGCTACGTTACCAACGCCTACGGTACTAGAAAGACTGGTAAAAAGAGCCCTCAGGGGAGAGATATCACCCTCCCCCACCCCTACCCTCCCACTTCTCCCAAAGGTAGACTTTATCGAATACCAAAATTTTTTAAATTGAATACCCTTGAGTAAAAATAGTAGGAAAACTCCTGTCCCTAGCAGGAGTACTATCGCAGGTAGTCCCCAAATGATATCTCTAATCGTTACCAGGGTCTCTTCTATAATGTATCCTCCCGAGCAAAAAAACTTGGTAAGGCCCCTATATGAGTTTGGTACAGAACATCAAAGTGCAAAAGTGAGAGCTTAAGGAAACTCACAATATAAGAGGATATATATTGGTGGAAAGCATATCACAAGGAGCAAGAGTTGACCATGGCAGACCTGGCATTATCCCTGGAGAAGTATATAGCTATTTGTTGAAATGGTAAAAGGCAAAAAACTACTATCCCAACAAAGTACGACGCAAGCCACCCTTTTATCTCTATTAGGGTGAATAGGAAGGGTGAACAAGGAGGATGGTGAATAATAAGGAGGCAAAGGGAAGAATTATAC
>DFBE01000052.1 GCA_002367275.1 Dehalococcoidia bacterium UBA3088
TATGGCTGTTGGCATACTTATCCTGACCAATAAGCTGGTCTGGTTCTAAATGTAATTTGGACGAGGCTAATCATGGATAAACTACTAAAAGTCATGCTGGTAATAGCATTGGGGGTGTGCTAAAGTTAGTTGAAATTAGGTAGCGGTTCCTTAGAATAATGATAACTGCTTTAAAGAAATAATTTGAAGGGAGGAACCGCTTATGAAAAGGGTATTTCAAATAGGTAGGGATGTCAAGGCAAGAAAGGCCAGAATCAATGATGTGCAAAGTCTGCCCTTTGATGAGCTGGAGATGGATGTAAAGCTAGAGTTGATCCAAGAACTCATTCCTTTATGTCTTATGCATGTGGAAGATGTTCTAAAGGAAGAAGTGGAGGCCCTTGCTGGGGATAGATACAAGAGGAATGGGATACTTGGTTATGTGAGATGGACGAGGCAGTGGGGTTCAGTATATTTGGGACATCAAAAGGTACCCATTCTCTACCAGAGAGTAAGGGACAGGAAGAGAGATAAAGAGGTTAAGCTCAGGTCCTACAAGCGATTACAGGAGCCTCAGCATGTGGACCAAACTTTATTGAACAGGATACTCCTTGGCCTTAGTTGCCGACGCTACCGGGAATGCTCTGAGGCGATACCTGGAGTCTTCGGGCTAAGTCCTTCTACAGTATCCAGAAGGTTTATACGGGCTAGTACCAAGAAGCTGAAAGAGCTTATGGACAGGAAATTAGATAATCTCGACATAGTAGCCATTATCATCGATGGTAAGACATTCAAGGATGATGAGATGATCATTGCCCTGGGGATAACCATAGAGGGTAAGAAGGTGGTACTGGGCTTCATCCAGGCGGGAACAGAGAATGCTTCTGTATGCAAGGATTTTCTTAATGGTCTCCTTGATAGGGGGCTTAAGATAGAAGAAGGTGTACTTTGTATCTTGGATGGTAGTAAAGGGATCAGGAAGGCAATAGAAAAGGTCTTCGGAAGATATAGCCTTATCCAGAGGTGTCAGTGGCATAAGAGGGAGAATGTGGTGAGTTACCTGCCTAAGAGCCGTCAGGATAGATTCAGAAAGGCCCTGCAGAGGGCCTATGAGAAGCCCTCCTATAAAGATGTAAAGGGGAGCTTAGGGAAAATAGAGAGAGATCTTGAGCTTATAAACCAATCAGCAGTAAGAAGCCTGGAGGAGGGCTTGGAGGAAACCCTAACCCTTCACAGATTGGGTCTGTTTGAGGAATTGGGAAAGAGCCTTAAGACCACTAATTGTATAGAGTCTTTAATGGCCCTTATAGGCCAGAAGACTGATAAGGTAGACTACTGGAAGAACAGCAACCAGAAGGAAAGATGGTTAGCTACCGCACTTTTGGACATAGAACCCAGGTTAAATAGAGTCAAGGGCTATAGGTATCTACCTGAATTAAGGATAGCCCTACAGAGAGAACTGGGGATACCGCAAGATAGTATTGAAGTGAAGGAGGCAGTGGCCGTCTAATGGAGGAAATGGACTGCTACAGAATTTCAACTAAGAATGGGATTGACTCATTTGTTCAGTCAATTACTGATTGCACTGGTCAGATGAGAGAATTGGGTCCCAGACGACTAGTAGACAAAGGGGGTATCAATGGATAAACCAAAGGTCGCTTTTTATTGGTGTGCTTCATGCGGTGGATGTGAGGAGACAATCGTTGACCTCAATGAAGATTTGCTGAAAGTAGCCGAGGCTGTGGATGTTGTCCTATGGCCGGTGGCGTTGGATTTCAAGAGGAAGGATGTTGAGACTTTAGCTGATAGGGAGATAGCAGTAAGCTTCATAAATGGAGCAGTAAGGACAGGAGAGCAGGAGGAGATGGTAAAGCTCTTGAGGGGAAAATCCGGTCTTGTAGTTGCTTTTGGCTCTTGCGCTCATTTAGGAGGGATACCGGGACTGGGGAACTTCTGGACAAGAGATACCATTTTCCAAAGGGTTTATAAGGAAGTCCCGACTATTGAAAATCCCGATGGGACTACCCCGCAGGAGAAAACATCTGTTGAGGTGGGAGAGCTCACCCTACCGGAATTCTATGACACGGTAAAGACTTTGGACCAGACTATCTCTATAGACTACTACCTCCCCGGGTGCCCACCGCCGCCTGATTTGATAATGAATGCAGTCAACGCCATTCTCACCGGCGAACTACCGGAGAAAGGTGCGGTACTTGCTCCCGAGAAAGCTTTATGTGATACGTGCCCCAGATCAAAGGGAAAACCAGAGAAAATATCAATAAGAGAAATAAAAAGGCCACATGAGATCATGCTTGACCCTGAGAAATGTTTCCTTGAACAAGGGATAATTTGTCTTGGGCCTGCTACTCGCTCAGGATGTGGGGAAAGGTGTATTAGGGCTAATATGCCATGCAGGGGCTGTATGGGTCCTATCAAAGGGGTTGTAGATCAAGGAGCGAAAGGAGTTTCAGAGATTGCCTCACTATTGGGACTTGAAGACGAAGATAAAATCTCCGAAGAAGATATAGAAGAACTATTCAATCAGATAGCTGACCCTGCAGGAACATTCTACAGATTTAGCTTACCTGCTTCTCTTCTTAGAAGAGGAAGAATAGGATAGGAGGATAAGATGAGAAAGATAACGATTGACCCTATAACCAGGCTCGAAGGGCATGGAAAGATAGAGATATTCCTCAATGAGGAAGGAGAGGTTGATAGGGCTTATTTTCAGATTCCTGAACTTCGAGGATTTGAGAAGTTCTGCGAGGGAAGACCAGCGGAGGAGATGCCGCGAATAACCCCGAGGATTTGTGGCGTATGCCCTACAGCTCATCACATGGCGTCAACTAAAGCTCTTGATGACCTATTTAAGGTTGAGCCAACCTCGGCAGCAAAAAAAATAAGAGAGCTTATGTATTGCGCCTTCCAAGCAGAAGACCATATATTTCATTTCTTCTTCCTTGGCGGTCCCGATTTTATTGTTGGTCCAAAAGCACCTGCTGGAGAGAGGAATATTCTAGGAGTTATAGCCAAGGCGGGAATGGAGACCGGTGGCAAAGTAATAGAAGTAAGGAAAAGATTGAGAGGTGTTATAGAAGCAATAGGGGGAAAAGTGATTCATCCTGTCTGCGGCTTACCCGGTGGAATATCGAAACCTGTGACTGAGGAGGAAAGAAATACATTTATTGAAACTGCTGAGTATTCAGTGGATTTTTCCAAATTTGCCCTTGAGCTTTTCAACGATATAGTGCTAAAGAATAAGGAGTATGTTGACCTTATCACCGGAGATATTTATAAGCATAGAACATATTACATGGGGCTGGTGGATGCAAACAATAAGCTGAACTTCTACGATGGTGATGTAAGGGTTGTCGACCCTAACGGCAAAGAATACGTAAAGTTCAGAGGCCGTGATTATGTTGAGCATATTAGGGAGCATGTAGAGCCGTGGACTTATGTAAGGTTCTCCTATCTCAAAAACATTGGATGGAAGGGATTTGTTGACGGAGAAGAAAGCGGAGTTTTCAGGGTGGCACCATTGGCTCGGCTGAATGTAGCTGATGGTATCGCAACGCCACTGGCCCAAGAAGCATATGAAAACATGTCTGAGATAATGGGGGAGAAGCCGATTCATAATACCTTAGCCTTTCACTGGGCTCGCCTCATTGAGACGCTTTATGCCTCGGAACGTATGCTGGAGCTTGCCCGTGATCCTGAACTTACCTCCCCTGAAGTGCGAAACATACCTACGGAAGTTCCAGAGGAGGGTGTTGGTATAATAGAGGCGACAAGAGGTACCCTTATACATCATTATAAAACCAACGAGAAGGGAATACTAAGTGAGGTTAATCTAATTGTTGCTACCCAGAATAACTCCGCTTGTATGTGTATGGATATTGAGAAGGCGGCTAAATCACTCATACACAATGGAGATGTTCCAGATGGGATTCTCAATATGATTGAGATGGCATTTAGAGCCTATGACCCTTGTAATGCATGCGCTACACATTCCCTTCCAGGAAGAATGCCGCTCGAGTTGAATGTGTATGATTCAAAAGGGGACTTAGTGCAAAAACTGAAAAGGGGTGAATAGGTAGACAGGCCATCGGTGAGCAGGTAGAAGCAGCTCTGGCTTAAATAAGATCTCCTTTACAGACCTACGGATGTGAGGTTATGCTGGTAGATATGAAACATATACACCTCCAAGAAGGACGCTTTATGGCTGGCTATTAAAGACAAAACCAAAAACCAGGCGCCAGCCGCGTATCGAATTATACACTCAAAGATCGCTTAGCGAAATCACCTTCTCTAAGACGTTTGCCTGGGTTGCTCAAGGTCGAGCAGGTGAAAAGAGGACGACCACCCCGAAGCGTTTTACCAGAAGCTGAACGAAATGTAGTACTTGTTCATGAAGAATTCTAGTAGCAAGTAATAAGTAGGACGCTGCAGCCCCGGCATATAGCAAACGGAGGAGAAAGCTTCACCACGCTCTGGACTCCAATCTAAGGAAGCAGCTATTGGAACCGGTGCAGTTAAACACCGCAGCAGGAGGGAACGTCATCCTATCGAAGAAGTGCTAATGCATACTGACGGCAGCCGCCACGATTAGCACGATGGGCGAGGCACTTGGCTCAGTATCACAGTAGCTATAGATGATGGTATATGGGTTCATGTTGCACAGGAATTAGCCAGGATAATCAAAGATGAGAATGTTGATGTGAGAGATGTCAGCGGTGATGGCTTAAATCTATTAGATTTCATCGTGGGATACGATAAGCTTGTTGTAAATGATGCGATCTTGACGAGCTAATATCATAAGTTGTGGAAATTGATGACGCCGGGATAGAAGAAGGCGTATCCTTCCAGTAAGAGAGAAAATCCAAAAATAGATTGGAGGGACACGCCTTGGCAACATCATACCAGAGAAAGAGCAAAGAGGAACAGAGGGACGAGGTACACGATGCTTTGGAAGCATATGTCCGGGAAGGAGCCAGGAAGATGCTGGCCGCAGCATTAGAGGAAGAGGAGGAGGTTAACACCTTCTTAGAGAGAGACCGCTACCAACGTGGTAAGGAGTTTCGCGGCTATCGGAATGGCTTTCATCCGTCGCGGGAGCTAACCGTGGGTCTCGGGCCAGTTAAAGTGCGAGTGCCCCGGGTAGCCAAAGTGCCTCATGATGTGGCGCCGCAGGGGTTTCAGTCTCAGATAGTGCGGCGCTACCAGCGGACATCTGAGACCACCAGGCGGCTATTTGCCCGGCTCTATCTGGAAGGTTTGGCCACCGGGGACTTTGAGCCGGTGTTCCGGGAACTGGTAGGTGAGACGACGGCACTGTCACCCAACGCCATCGTCCGGCTGAAAGAGCACTGGGAGCAAGAATATGAAGCCTGGCGGAAGCGGCCACTGTGGGAGCACCGGTATCCTTACGTCTGGGCTGACGGGGTCTATCTTGATGCCGGAACCGAAGTGGACAAGATGGCGCTCCTGTGTGTCATAGGCGCTCGGGACGATGGTGAGAAGGAACTGCTGGCTATGGATCCAGGCTACCGGGAGAGCACGGAGAGTTGGGCGGAAACGCTCCGTGACCTCCGTAACCGGGGCTTGGAAGCGCCGCTGGCCGCAGCGGGTGACGGCTCCCTGGGGCTATGGGCAGCCCTGG
>DFBE01000018.1:0-404 GCA_002367275.1 Dehalococcoidia bacterium UBA3088
TGTATGTGATAGGATATAAGCCCATCCTCAAGATGTTTGGTGAGCGTTCGGGTAGAATAAAGGAGAGCATGGAGAGGGCCGAGGCTATAAAAGAAGAGCAGGCTAAGACTGAAGAGACGATCAGGATACAATTGGAGGAAGCTCGTCGGGGGGGAGATAAAATTCTAGCTTCCGCAGAGCAGGTGGGAGAGAGGTTGAGGGAGGAAGCCAAGGAGAGGGCCAAGAGGGAGGCAGAGGCCTTGATTGAATCTGCCCGTACTGAGATTGAGAGAGAAAGGGATGCTGCTATTGAGGGGCTAAGGCGAGAGTTCGCTGACCTTACCATCCTGGCCGCAGAGAAAGTAATCCAGGAGTCTCTGGACAAAAAGGCTCACCAAAAATTGATCGATGAAGTTTTAGAAAGC
>DFBE01000018.1:429-7152 GCA_002367275.1 Dehalococcoidia bacterium UBA3088
GCGGTATTTGAAATCGCTCGGGATGAAGGAAGGTTTTCAGAGTGGCTTTCCGACCTGGGAGCTATCAGCGCTGCTTTAGAAGATACTAAGCTTTCCACTTTTTTATCTAATCCTAAAGCTCGCTTTTCACAAAAAAAGGAGGTCTTAAGAGAGACATTTCAGGATGTGAGCCCTAAGGCTTTAAACCTGTTATATCTGCTTACCAGCCGAAATCAGACGGAACTTTTGAGGAAAATCGTGACTTTGTATGAGAGGATGCTGGATGAGCATTGTGGTAGAGAAAGAGCCCAGATTATAACTGCCCTTCCCTTGAATGAGGTAGAGCAGAAAGAGATAATACAGAGGTTGTCTGAGCTCAGGGAGAAAGAGGTGAGAGCAGAATTCAAAATTGATCCTCAGGTGTTAGGGGGGATGGTGATAAGGGTAGGGGATAAGCTCATTGACGGTAGTGTGAAGGAGAAGTTTTTAAGACTCAGGAAGGAAATTGTGGAGGTAAGATAAAATGGCCCACCGCGATTTGGATATTGTCTCAGTAATAAGACAGCAAATAGAGGAGTTTGATGTTCCCACCACCATGGTAGATGTGGGATATGTGATGGAAGCCTCAGATGGAATTGCCCGCATCCATGGACTCTCCGGTTGCAAGGCTAGCGAACTTCTGGAATTCCCGGGGGGGATTATGGGAATAGCCTTAAATCTGGAGGAGGATAATGTAGGGACAGCCATCCTGGGCGATTACAGCCATATTAAAGAGGGAGATGAGGTTCGCTCCACTGGTCTTGTTTCCGAAGTCCCGGTGGGGGAGAATCTTTTGGGGAGAGTGGTTAATTCCATAGGCGAACCCCTGGATGGCAAGGGGCCTATAAGTGCAACTAAGACCCGTCCCATAGAGGTAGTGGCTCCCAATGTGGTTTTAAGAGCCCCGGTGAATACCTCAGTCCATACCGGGATAAAGGCCATAGATAGTATGATTCCCATTGGTCGGGGACAGAGGGAGCTTATTATTGGGGACAAATCTACCGGAAAATCAGCCATTGCCCTGGATACTATCATCTCTCAGAAGGGAGAAGACCTTGTATGCATCTATGTGGCCGTTGGCCAAAAGATATCCAAGGTTGCCCGGGTAATGGGTGCCCTGGAGGAGCATGGGGTGATGGAACACACCATCATCGTTGCTGCCTCCGCCGCTGAATCTCCAGCCATGCAGTATATCGCTCCTTATGCGGGGTGTGCCATAGGAGAGGAATTCAGAGATGCCGGGAGAGATGCTCTTATCATCTACGATGACCTTTCCAAACATGCCTGGGCTTATCGACAACTCTCGCTTCTCTTGCGCCGTCCTCCGGGTAGAGAAGCCTATCCAGGAGATGTCTTCTATCTTCATAGTCGTCTTTTGGAGAGAGCGGCCAAGATGGCTCCGGAGTATGGAGGAGGGTCATTGACTGCTCTTCCTATCATTGAAACCCAGGCCGGCGATGTTTCGGCCTACATTCCCACCAATGTCATCTCCATCACTGATGGTCAGATTTATCTGGAGACAGATCTATTCAACGCTGGCATTCGCCCGGCCGTGAACGCCGGACTTTCTGTATCCCGGGTGGGTGGTTCCGCCCAGACTAAAGCTATGAAGAAAGTAGCCGGAAAGTTGAGGCTGGACCTGACCCAGTACCGGGAGCTACAGGCCTTCGCTCAGTTTGGGACTACTGACCTGGATAAGGCTACCAAGTCTCAGTTGGATAGAGGAGCGCGCGTCGTGGAGGTCTTAAAACAGCCCGAGTCTTCGCCTATGAGTTTGGATGAACAAGTGACCGTGTTGTATACCGTAATCAATGGTTATCTGGATGATATCCCGGTGGATAAAATAAGCATGGTGGAGTCAAACTTCCACCGCTTTATGAATGCTAACCACCCCGAGATAGGTAAGGAGATCGTGGATACCGGGGACCTCTCATCGAGCGTGGAGGAGAGTCTCAAGCAAGCCATCCAGGAATTCAGGCAAGGGCTATCCTACTAGATGGCAGATATTAGACGCATTAAGCGGCGTATCCAGAGCGTGCAAAATACGGCTCGCATCACTAACGCTATGCAGGTGATCGCCAG
The DNA here is from genome assembly GCA_002367275.1 of Dehalococcoidia bacterium UBA3088. Taxonomy (GTDB): domain Bacteria; phylum Chloroflexota; class Dehalococcoidia; order UBA2247; family UBA3088; genus UBA3088. The sequence goes on from DFBE01000018.1 coordinate 2,530, forward strand.
TTCCAAGATGAAGAGAGCTCAGGACAGAGATATATCGGGCCGTCCTTATGCAGAGAAGATGCGTGAAGTTATCTCCCATCTTGCCTCCCAGATGATTGCATTCCACCACCCCCTCCTTACCCAGAGGGAGGTAAAGAAGGTGATGGTGGTTCATTTCACTTCGGACAGGGGTCTTTGCGGGGGGTTTAATGCCAATCTAAACCGCCATGTAGCTAGCTTTATCCTAGAGGATGGCCATCCGGCTACCATTGTGGCGGTGGGAAGGAGGGGAGGAAGCTTCATGCGGAGGTCGGGAGTCGAGGTTTGCGCTGAGTTTACCGGCCTTGCTGATAGCGTAGGTGTAGTGGATATTCGCCCCCTATCCCAGATAGTGATCGACGATTACGGAAGCGGCGCCATAGATCGAGTGTACTTAGCCTATACGCGTTTTCTCTCCACGGCTACGCAGCATCCCACTATATACCCCCTTCTTCCTCTCAAGCCAGGGGAAAGGGAAGAGGAGAAAATTCCGGAGTACATTTATGAGCCCAACCCAGCCCAGGTGTTATCCGGGCTTCTGCCCCGCTATGTAGAGATGCAGATATATCATGCCCTTTTGGAATCCATCGCCAGCGAGCATTCTGCCCGTATGGTAGCCATGAAGAATGCCACGGATAACGCCCACGATCTTATCGATGAACTGACTCTGGCTTATAACAAAGCTCGCCAGGAGATGATAACCAGGGAGCTTTTGGACATCACCGGAGGGGCGGTAGCTCTCACTGGCTGATAAGAAAGGAGAAGTATGGCTCGCGGAAGGATAGTACAGATAATGGGGACAGTGGTGGATGTGGAGTTTCCCCCCGATGAACTTCCGGCTATATATAACTCGGTGGAGATTTCCCAGGATGGAAGTAAGGTCATCCTGGAAGTGGAGCAACATATTGGAAATAACTGGGTTCGCTGTCTGGCCCTCAGCCCTACCGATGGTCTTTCCCGGGGGGTGGAAGTCGTGGACACCGGTGCCCCCCTTAAGGTTCCGGTGGGCAGGGCCACACTGGGTCGGCTGTTCAATGCTATGGCAGAACCCCTGGATAACCTGGGCGAGGTGAAGGCCGAGGAGAAGTGGCCCATTCACCGCCTCCCTCCATCTCTTAAAGAGCAGGAGATCAGGACAGAGATGCTGGAGACAGGCCTTAAGGTGATAGATCTCATTACCCCTTTTACCCGGGGAGGAAAGGTGGGAGCCTACGGCGGAGCGGGGGTGGGGAAAACAGTCATCATCATGGAACTCATCCACAACATTGCCACCGTTCATGGCGGGTTCTCCGTGTTTGCCGGGGTGGGAGAAAGGTCGCGTGAGGGCAATGACCTGTGGTTGGAAATGAAAGAGTCAGGGGTCATCGACAAGACGGCCCTGGTGTTTGGGCAGATGAACGAACCTCCGGGGGTGAGGGCGCGTGTGGGAATGACCGGGCTTACCATGGCTGAGTATTTCCGTGATATAGAGGGTCAGGATGTCCTTCTGTTCATCGATAACATCTATCGTTATATCCTGGCTGGAATGGAGGTATCGGCACTTTTAGGCCGGATGCCTTCCGCGGTGGGGTATCAGCCTACCCTGGGCACAGAGGTAGGGGACCTGGAAGAGAGGATCACCAGCACCAAAAAGGGCTCCATCACTTCCTTTCAAGCCATATATGTGCCGGCCGATGATTATACCGACCCGGGTATAGTAACTACCTTTGGACATCTGGATGCAGTTATTGCTCTGGAGCGCTCTATCGCTGAGCTGGGGCTCTATCCGGCGGTAGACCCTCTTTCTTCTACCTCGCGTATACTCGACCCCCGGGTAGTGGGCGAAGAGCACTATAGTGTAGCCCGAGGAGTACAGAGGGTGCTCCAGAGATATAAAGAGCTTCAGGACATTATCGCCATATTAGGAATGGAGGAACTCTCGGAGGAGGACAAGCTCACCGTGGCACGAGCCCGGAAGATACAGAGGTTTCTCTCCCAACCCATGTCGGTGGCGGAAGCGTTCACGGGAAGAGAAGGAAGGTATGTCCCGATAAAGGAGACCGTGAGAGGGTTTAAGGAGATTCTGGAGGGGAAGCACGATGAGTCCCCCGAGCAAGCATTCTATATGATGGGGACCATAGATGAAGTGGTAGAGAGGGCCAAAGCGCTCCAATGAGACTCACGATTGTTACTGCCGAGGAGTTGATATATTCTGACGACGTGGACATGGTGGTGGCCCCGGGAGCTTTGGGGGAGCTGGGAATCCTACCCCATCATGCATCGTTTATGACTATGATTGACCCCGGGGAGCTCAGGGTCAAAAAAGGAGAAGAAGAGTTATCCCTGGCCATAAGCGGGGGTTTTTTAGAGGTTCATAAAGATAAAATGATAATCCTGGCTGATACTGCTGAGAGGGCAGAGGACATTGATATGGCTAAAGCTTCGCAGGCAAAGAAGCAAGCTTTAGAACTCCTTGAGGCTCAACCCAAAGACGCAGACCTCAGGGTAGCTGAGGCTGCTTTGAGAAAATCTCTGGCTGAAATTAAGGCGGTGGAGCGCCGAAGAGCGAGGAGAAAAGAGAGGATCTGATTTATAAAAGGGCTACTTCTTTCTTATCTTCTGCGGTGATAACATTAGACCTAGATCAGAAAGTTGATCCGATGATACTTCTGAGGGAGTGTTGAACAGGAGGTCGGTAGCGCTCTGGGTCTTGGGAAAAGCGATCACCTGCCGAATGTTTTTCTCCTGAGCTAAGATCATCACCAATCTATCCATTCCCAGGGCCATCCCTCCGTGAGGCGGAGCGCCAAATTCCAGAGCCTCAAGGAGAGGGCCGAATCCTTCTCTCATCTCCTGGGGAGAGTAGCCCAGGATACGAAATATCTTCTCTTGAAGTGAGCGCTCATGTATTCGGATGCTGCCACTGCCTAGCTCATATTCATTACAGACCAGGTCATAGTGCTTGGCTCTTACCTTATCGGGTGAAGTATCAAGCAGAGATATATCCTCTTCGCGAGGAGTAGTGAAGGGATGGTGCAGGGGCTGCCACCTTTGCTCTTTCCACTCCATGAGGGGGAAGTTCAGGATAAAGCAGAAGGCCAGAAGGTCAGGATGGATGAGGTTGAGTCTTCTTCCCATCTCGTGTCGTAAGTCGGCAAGAACCTGGTTTACCATTTCCTGGTCTCCTGCCTCAATGAGAAGAAGGTCGCCTTCCTTAGCTTGAGCTGTGCGAGCCATCTCTTCAATCTCGGAGGGGGAAAGAAACTTGGTGCTTATGGAGTGTGTTGGATGTGAGGAGATAGGAAGGGACACTAGCCCCCCCGCTCCTTGAGACTTAGCCCTGAGGGTGAGCTCCTCCAATTGACCTCGAGAGTAGGAGGCGCACCCGGGAATGCATATCCCTTTGGCTACTCCTCCCAAAGCCAGGGCTTCACGAAGGATGGAAAAATCGGAGTTCAGGGCGATAGGGGAAAAATCGCAAAACTCCATGCCAAACCTGAGGTCGGGCTTGTCTGTTCCCCAGTTATGTTGAGCTTCAGCTAAAGATAAGCGAGGAAAGGGGGAAATGACCCTGAACTCGGGCTTTACTTCCTTTGTCAGCTCAGTGAATATCTCCTCTACGAGCTTCAGTATGTCTTCTTCCTCCACAAAGCTCATCTCCAGGTCAAGCTGGGTAAACTCCGGCTGACGGTCAGCCCGAAGGTCCTCATCCCGAAAGCATCGGGCTATCTGGTAGTACTTTTCTATCCCCGCCACCATCAGAATCTGCTTTAGCTGCTGAGGAGATTGGGGAAGAGCATAGAACTTTCCCGGATTGAGCCGGCTGGGAACCAGAAAATCCCTGGCCCCTTCAGGAGTGCTCTGGATGAGAATAGGAGTCTCCACTTCCATGAACCCTCGGGAGTCCAGAAACTCACGAAGAAACTTCACTACCTGGTGGTGAAGAATGAGGTTTTTTTTCATCCCTTCCCGGCGCAGGTCAAGATAACGATACCTGAGCCTCAAACTTTCCTCTACCTCCTCTTCCTCATTGATGTAGAAGGGGAGGGAAAGGGAAGAATTAAGAATGGAGGCACCCAGAACCATAACTTCAATCTCCCCGGTAGGGATTTTAGGGTTTTCTGTTCCCGGGGGGCGAAGGGATACTTCACCCTCTACACGTATCACGTACTCATTCCTCACTTGTTTAGCCACATCGCAACTCTCAGGAGATAGCTCGGGGTTGAACACCAACTGCACTAGTCCTTGACTATCCCGAAGGTCGATGAATATCAAGCCTCCATGGTCCCGCCGGCGGTTTACCCAGCCGGCTAAGGCTAACCTCTGGCCGATATGGCCTTTGCGAAGCTCCCCACAGTTGTGTGTCTTAAGCATCTCTTAAGCGGAGAGGGTGGGATTCGAACCCACGAGGGAATTTCTCCCTACGCGCTCTCCAGGCGCGCCTGATCGACCACTCCAGCACCTCTCCTCCATGCATCTTCACGGAGAGAGTGGGATTCGAACCCACGAGGGGTTTCCCCCTACGCGCTCTCCAGGCGCGCCTGATCGTCCACTCCAGCATCTCTCCACGGAGAGGGTGGGATTTGAACCCACGGGGGATTCTCTCCCCACCGCTTTTCGAGAGCG
>DFBE01000071.1:0-12212 GCA_002367275.1 Dehalococcoidia bacterium UBA3088
TTGCCGTGACCAGATACTCTTCTTCGGTGAGGAAAGTGAGATTTTAAGGCAAGGATTATCCATCCCTGGAACTGAAGAGATCGATGTCGATTCCACTCCTGATGTGTGTTCTGCCCTTCTGGGTGTGAGATACCCCTGTGAGACCCTGGCCATTCAGCATGGGGTGTGCCAGGATCAAGCAGCGATCTTAGCTGCCCTGCTCAAGCTCTGCGGATTCGAGGTAGCCCTGGGCTACTGGCCTCATCAAGGCCCGACCCTGGGGACATCCACCCTCTACTGGCCGGGAGCCTATCATCACTGGGTGTTCCTCAAGGATGAGGGTTGGGGGATAGGCCACTGGCAGACCGGGCAGGATGCTCTGGGCAATCCCATGGACGGGGATTGGATATTGCTTGATTGCATTCATAGCACTGCCCATCAGTTCAATATTCAAGGGCGCCGGGCGACGGAGACTCTGGAGTTTGGAGAGGATCCCTCCTGGACCAACCACACCAACATCACCTTTACCTCTTGCCTTCCTTGTGTAAGTAGCATGCCCTTCTGCTGGTTTGTCGTCTAAGGCAAAAACGCTTAAGAGCTACGAAAACCACCTTCGGGGATTATCTTGCGCATGATGTCGGCCGTCGCAGAGTAGGGATCGGTCTTTCTGTGAGCTAGATCATCCAGAAGCCTCTCCAGCCCTCCGTCCTTATCCATCTCACGGAAGACATAGTCCACAAATGAGCTCTTGAGCGTTTCAGTAAGCTCCCTTTTAGCTCTCTCTCTGAGGTGGACATCGCGTTTCCCACTGGCAGCAAGAAATTCTTTGTGCTGGCAAATCCCCTCCGCCACTTCATCTATACCCTTGTCGGCTACTGCCGAAGTCAAGAATACCGGTGGCCTCCATGAACCTGGTGAATAGGTATTCATCTGGAGCATAGCCTCTATCTCCGCTTTTATCTCCCATACTCCCTCTTTATCCATCTTGTTTATGACGAATATATCAGCTATTTCCAGTATACCTGCCTTAATGGTCTGAATACCATCCCCCATCCCGGGGACCAGGACGACTATCGAAGTATGGGCGGCATTGATTATGTCCACCTCTCCCTGTCCCACCCCCACTGTTTCCACCAGGATGATGTCCTTTCCCATGGCGTCCAGGACATGTATTACGCTAGCTGCTGCTTTGGATAGCCCCCCGTGCCACCCTCTGGTGGCCAGACTGCGGATAAAGACATTGTTGTTCATGCAATGACGCTGCATCCTTATTCTGTCCCCCAGTATTGATCCCCCAGTGAAGGGACTAGAGGGATCGATGGCGATGACACCAACTGTTTTATTCCTGTTGCTGAAAGCATCTATTAGTATATCCACCAGTGTGCTTTTACCCGACCCGGGAGAGCCGGTGATTCCTACTATATGAGCATTCCCGGTATAGGGATAAAGCTTGGCCAATTCTTCTGGGGCTTCTGGTAGATCATCTTCTACACTTCTTATGAGCTTTGCTACTGCCCTCACATCACCTTTTAAAACTCCCTCTGCTAATCCCACGCTCTATTCCCTCTATTCAATGTCAGCCTAACCCAACTACTATTTTTGATTATACGCTACCATCCTCACCTGGGATCTGTCAATTGCTCCTTTCTCTTTTCTTATCTTAGCCTGCACTACCTGTCTGTATGATATATAATAAATCGAGATGTCTTATTTCTCCTTTGCTATACAGGATGATCTTTTCTGCTATCTATGGAGGGGGGCAGGAAATAACTGTAACACTTATCTTTTTAAGAGTGTCTTACGGGGAGGGTTTCATGCCCTGGTGGACCCGGGCCAGGCAGTCAATGAAATGGGCGAGACTCCCTTTGCTGACCTTATATCTGCTTTAAATAGAGACGAAGTAGATATCCAGGATGTCGGCCTGGTAATAAACACTCACTCCCATCCTGACCACTGTCAGGCCAATGAGAATCTGTTGGCCATAAATAAGCATACTTGTGTTACCCTGTCTCGGGAGGAGGATGATTTTCGTCACAACCTGGGGAAGAGAATGTTCAGCCTTCTGGGAATGAAGCTATCTCACTTTGAGCCCCTATTTTACCTTAAGGAAGGGAATTTGAACTTGAAGGATACCAGGCTCACAGTAATATCCACCCCCGGCCACTCTCCAGGCTCTATCTCCCTCTACTCCCCCCAGCATCGTGCTCTTCTGAGTGGTGACGTTATCTTCTACGGCGGCATGGGAAGGACTGACTTCCCGGGATGCTCTCTTGCCACCCTTAAGCAGAGCATTGACCGCTTGTCCAGGCTTACCGTAGACTATCTGCTCCCTGGCCATATGGATATTGTTGCCGGCAAGGATAAGGTAGAGAGAAACTTCGGTTTGGTAAAGCTTCTCTTGTAAGACAATGGAAGATAGGATACGCCACACCATAGAGCATACTGAGATTATAAGGGTACCCCATCAAACCATAGCTACCTTTGGCTCTACGGTGGTGTATTACTATCTACTCACAGAACCAGTGTACGCCGACATCCTACCCGGTCAAAGGGAGACTGTAGTACGGGAAGGAAGGGTGACATCTGAGAGGCCGAAGATTGTAACTCCATACTACCTCACCCAACTCTTCCAGGGGTTTGAACACGGAGAGGAATATGCCAACTTTCTGACCCAAAGCTATGGCCCTTACCATCCCAGCCTTCTATACCGCTACCAGAATGAGCTTACCAGGGTAGATATCACATCTGCCTCCTGGGAGGAGGTAGCCCATACCATAGATGAAAGGTCAAAGACAGAGAGCCTCACTACCATAATCAAGGGAATAGATGAGTTTTGGGATGTATCCCTCATGAAATTTATCCAGGAGTTTACTTTGAACTCCTCCCTGAAAAACATTCATGAGTTTGAAACTCAGGGGCTATTGGAGGTGGATAAGGGGGGGGTTCCTCGTAATGCCAGAATGGAGATTGATGATCTCTTCCTGAAGGTGGGGAGAGGGGAGGTTGAGCCTTATATACTTTATAATGAGCTTCGAGGGTGGGGGGTGTTTCCTGAGTATGAGGATAGATTTTGGAATCTTTTTCGTCACCGATGAGTGATCTCAAGACCATGCGTCATTCAGCAGCCCACATCTTAGCTCAGGCAGTAGTGGGCCTATTTCCGGAAGCCAGGTTGGGTATTGGACCGGCTACTGAAGATGGATTCTACTATGACTTCGAGCTCCCCCGCCCTCTATCGGAGGATGACCTTCCCCAGATTGAGGAAAGGATGAGGGAGATCGTATCCTGGAACCTCCCTTTCGTGCCAGAAGAAGTGGGTAAGGAGAAAGTAAAGGAGATGTTTGACCGCCAGCCCTATAAACAGGAGATTATATCTGAACTTCAGGGCGATAGGGTGACTGTCTATCATCAGGGGGATTTTTATGACCTTTGTCGAGGTCCCCACCTTTCCCGGACCTCGGAGATAGGGCCTTTCAAGCTGCTTCGCACTTCAGGGGCCTACTGGAGGGGGGATGAGAAAGAGCCTATGTTGCAGCGTATCTACGGAACCTGTTTTGAAAGCCAGGAGAGGCTTGATTTATATCTCCAAAACTTGGCCGAGGCAGAAAGAAGAGACCACCGTAGACTGGGCAAGGAACTTGACCTTTTCTCCGTACATGAAGGGCTGGTCTTGTGGCACCCTAAAGGAGCCATCATTCGCAGCCTCATCGAAGATTTCTGGCGCCAGGAACACCTGAAGAGAGGATACCAGCTGGTGTATACCCCTCATATATTGAACCAGGAGGTATTCCAGAAAAGCGGCCATCTCGCGATGTACCAGGAGTTTCTGTACCCCCCCATGTCTCTGGAAGGCAAGGAATATCGAGTAAAGCCGATGAACTGCCCTGGTCACATCATGATATATCAGAGCAGACTCAGGAGCTACCGAGACCTCCCTTTAAGGTTGGCTGAGCTGGGGACAGTCTACAGGTATGAGAGGTCGGGTACCCTGCATGGACTTTTGAGGGTCAGAGGGTTTACCCAGGACGATGCCCACATTTTCTGTTCCCCTGACCAGGTGGAATCGGAGATAAGCGAAGCAGTAAAACTGTGCCAGTTTATGCTGGGCTCATTTGGGTTTGAGGAGTATGAGTTTATCCTATCTACTCGCCCGGAGAAATACGCGGGTACACTTGAGATGTGGGGAAGGGCGGAAAGTCAGCTCCAGGGAGCCCTTACGAATCTGGGCCTCTCCGCGGCTTTGGAAGAAGGGGGAGGAGTGTTCTACGGACCTAAGGTTGACATAAAGCTTTATGATTCCCTGGGCCGGGGCTGGCAGGGGCCCACTATTCAACTGGACTTCAACCTTCCTCAGAGGTTTGAAGTAGGATATATCGGCCCTGATGGAGGGGAGCATCAAGTGGTGATGATTCACCGCGCAGTACTGGGAAGTATGGAAAGATTCATAGCCTGCCTCACTGAACATTATGGTGGTGCCTTCCCGGTATGGCTTTCCCCAACTCAAGCAGTGATCATTCCCATAGCTGACCGTCACATAAGTTATGCCCGGGGAGTGGAGGAGGAGTTTAAGGGTAGAGGAGTGAGAGTGGAGGTTGATGCCCGCTCAGAGAGGATGAACCTGAAGGTACGGGAAGCGATACTTCAGAGAATACCTTATATATTGGTGGTCGGGGATAAGGAAGAGAGAGCTGGCACTGTTTCTCTACGCCTGAGGAGTGGAGAGGACCTGGGGTCTAAGACACTCCCAGAATTGTGGCAGATCATACAACCCGAGCTTAAGCCATGTTCATGAGTTTGGCTCAATAGGTAGGGCAGGCGATAGACGCATCTAAAAGCAATTGAGCGAAGATGCAAGTCACATCTACGCCGGTAATTGGACTTACCGGGGGGATTGGAAGTGGCAAAACTACCGTGGCCCGAATCCTTAAGCGTTTAGGAGCAGCGGTGATAGATGCGGATGGGGTAGGCCACGACCTTTTATCCTCCCGGGGTGAGGTACGACAAGAAGTTGTCCTCTCCTTTGGAAAGGATATTCTAGTGGGGGAGGATATAGACCGTCAAAGGTTGGCCCGGATAGTATTCCATGATAGCCAGGCTCGGGAAAAGCTCAACCATATCATGCACCCCCGGATTTATTCTATAGTCGAGGATGAGATTAGGAGACTCAGGGAAACGAAGGTAGTGGTAGTTTTGGAGGCTGCCCTTCTTTTAGAAGCAGGGTGGGAAGAGTTAGTGGATGAAGTTTGGGTAACTTATGCTTCCGAAGATAAGGTGGTAGCACGTCTAAGTCAAAGGGATAATCTTTCTCCCCAAGATATAAGGGCTCGCCTTTCCTCCCAGCTTTCTCCCGAAGAGAAAGTAAACAAAGCGCAGGTGGTGGTAAATACTGACCGTTCCCTCCTTGAAGTAGAAGAGGAGGTGAGAGGTCTATGGAGGAGATTAAACAAGCGCAGATAGAGAAGAGCAATCAGGGCTATCTCCAGAGTGGTAGAATATTATCGTTGAAAGGATGAAGGATAGAATCAAGCAATCTCTCCTGGTTTACCCTAAAAGAAAGGTAGAGGATAAAAGCTATGGCCTTTCGGCTGTTCTTGTACCTTTGTACGAGAAGAAAGGGGAATGTTTTGTGCTGTTTACCAAAAGGACAAGCAAGGTAAAATACCACCAGGGACAACTCTCCTTCCCCGGGGGGGCGTTTGACCCTCAGGATGGCAACCTTAAGTCCACTGCCCTTCGGGAAAGCTTTGAGGAGATAGGGCTCCAGCCAGGGGATGTAGATGTTCTGGGGAAGCTTGACGATGTGGCCACTCTGACCTCAAGGTATATCATTACTCCCTTTGTGGGTATTATTCCCTATCCTTACAACTTCAGGATAAACCCTGAAGAGGTAGAAAAGATATTAGAGGTCCCTCTAAAGGCACTTGGGGAGGGTGAAGGTCAATGCGAGTATAGAGGAGAGACTATCTGGGGAGCAACTTTCATCGTAGTGAAGAGTTTACTTCGAGCCTTGAACAGAGAATGGTAGCCCTTAACCCGCACATCTCGATTGCACTGTGGGACTGAAGTTGGTATAATTCTAACGCTTTGAGCAAAGCCCAAAGTTGATAACCAAAGGAGGTTCGCGAGATATGGATATCCTGTGTGAGAAGAAGGACAGAATTGCTTACATTACCTTGAACCGACCTGAGGCCTTAAACTCTTTCAATCCAGACATGCTTTATGAATTCAGTAAGGCGTTGATAGACTTCCGGGATGATGATGAGATGCTCACGGCTATCATCACCGGGGCAGGTAGTAAAGCTTTCTGTGCTGGTGCAGATATAAAGACCATGCTTCCTTTCCTGAAAGAAAACCGGGGTAAACCCTGGGTGACATCACCACCTACCATATTCAGAGGTCTTGACTTATGGAAACCTGTGGTGGCAGCAGTGAACGGAGCTTGCCTGGGGGGAGGGTTGGAAGTAGCCCTGGCCTGTGATGTAAGGGTGGCTTCAGAAAATGCTCGGTTTGGCGTTCCTGAGGTAACACTGGGGGTGATCCCGGGATGGGGAGGAACTCAAAGGTTGTCCCGACTCATTCCCCGAGCTATAGCCGCGAATCTGCTCCTCACCGGGCGCCCTATAAATGCTGAGGAGGCCTACAGAGTGGGACTGGTGAACCAGGTTGTTCCGGAAAAAGAGCTTATGCCGGCAGCGGAAGAGTATGCTAAGGCTCTATGTAAACCAGGCCCTCAGGCGGTAAGGGCAGCTAAGCAGGCCATGGTCAGGGGCAGTGAGATGAGCCTGAATGAGGGGCTGGCGCTGGAGCAAACTTTATTCGAGTTTCTGCTGGGTACTGAAGATTATGAAGAGGGGAAGAACGCCTTCGTAGAAAAGCGGAAGCCAGTGTTCAAAGGCAAGTAAATAATAGCTGGAGGCTAAGACATGGAGATAAAAAGAGTTTGCATTGTCGGTACTGGTGTAATGGGAAATGGTATAGTGCAAGTCTGTGCCCAAGCGGGCTATGACACCTCTGTGGTGGACGTAAGCGATGATCTTCTCCAGAGGGGTCTAGGTAATATAAAGAAGAGTCTTTCCAAGTTTGTGGAGAAAGGTAAGCTCACTCAGGAGCAGATGAACGAGAGTGTAGGAAGAATAAAGCCCACGACGAACATGAAAGAGGGAGCCAAGGAGGCCGATTTTGTCATTGAAGCAGTTTTTGAAAGAGACGATGTGAAGAGAGATATATTCAGGCAACTTGATGAGATATGCCCTTCACATACAATTCTGGCCAGCAATACATCCACCATTCCCATTTCGCTACTTGGATCAGCAACGAAACGTCCGGAGAAGGTCATAGGCACACATTTTATGAACCCTGTACCCTTGATGCGAGGCGTGGAAATTATTAAAGCACTTGCTACTTCAGAGGAGACGCTGAACATATCGCTCGACTTCATACATTCGCTAGGTAAAGAAACTGCTGTAGTCAAAGACTCCCCTGGTTTTGTTACCAACCGGATCATGCCTCTGTTTCTGAATGAAGCAGCAAAGTTATACGAAGAAAACCTGGCCACGGTTGAGGATATGGATAAGATTGTGAGACTTTCGTTTAACTGGCCCATGGGCCCCTTCCAGCTCCTTGACTTAATAGGTATTGATACCATCGTTGATGTTCTGGAAGCAGTTTATATAGAGACGGGCTGGGAGCGATACAAACCTGTACCCGTCCTCAAACGTATGAAGGAGGTAGGATGGACGGGAAGAAAGACAAGTAAAGGCTTTTATGATTATACGCGGTGATGAATGTACCATTTTAGGCAGTCGGGGAAAGATAGGATCCGGTCAATTGACAAAAACTAAATTCCAGTAGAAAATTTGATTTGAAAGGAGGAGAGATGGCTATACCAGAAGAAGTAGTGAAGGTAATTGGAAAATCCCTGGGTGAACCTCAGGTTTTCGAAATTGAAAGGGGGGCGATAAGAAGATTTGCCGATGCTGTAGATGACTTCAACCCCTTGCACCGGGATGTAGAATATGCCAGGAGTAGCAAGTATGGTGAAATAATTGCCCCAGTAGGATTTTTTGGCTGGCCGATGAAGGGAGCAGGAATTATGGCTGCATTGGGAGAGGCGATAGTCCCTATTATGGGTGCAGGTTACTTCATACTTCTTGATGGAGGTATAGAATATGAGCCTTTTATTCCCATCCGTGCTGGCGATGTTTTAACTTTCTATGCAAGGCTAGCAGATGTCCCGGAGAAAATTACCAGCAGTGGTAAGAGCATGCTCTTACCCGTAATAGAGATGAACTTTCTTAATCAAAATGGTGATAAGGTATTGACGGCGCACTGGAACCTTATCATGCGGCAACCATAAAAAATAAGGGGGGAAAGATGTCAAAACAAGTTTATTTCGAAGATGTTGAGGTAGGTGCTGAGGTTACCCCTATTTCTAAGATAGCCACTACCCAGAAGTTGGTTATGTGGGCGGGAGCCTCAGGCGATTTTAATCCCCTGCACTACGACAGTTCCTTTGCGGCCTCTCGAGGAGTAGGAGACCCTATTATCCATGGCCGCATTAAGGCACACTGGTTGGTGCATCTGGTGGAAAACTGGATTGGTGAGGATGGGAAAATAAAGAAGATCTCCTGTCAATACCGGAGAACAGATCACCCGAGGAAGATGAACAGCGAGATAACCTGTGAGGAAGGTGAGACCTGGTGGTGCAAAGGAACAATCACTAAGAAATATGTTCAAGATAGTGAGCATATCGTAGAGTGTGACATCTGGGTGGAAAATGGAAGTGGAGAGAAGACAACCCCAGGTAAGGCAGTTGTTGCCCTACCCTCAAAAGAATAAAATAATAAAAAAGGAGGTAGAATGGCAAAATTATTGGAAGGAAAGGTAGCTATCATTACTGGTGCGGGTAGAGGACTGGGAAGGGAAGAAGCCTTGGCCATGGCCAGGGAAGGAGCGAAACTTGTAATCAATGACTTTGGGGGTGGATTTGACGGCACCGGGAAGGCCATCGGCCCTGCCCAGGATGTGGTGGAAGAGATAAAGGCATTAGGGGGGGAGGCAGTCCCCAACTTCGCTGATGTTACCAGCTTTCAGGAGACAAAGGAGCTCATTGACACGGCCGTAAAATCCTTTGGGAAGCTAAACATCCTGGTAAACAATGCAGGCATCCTGCGGGACAAGATGATCTTCAGCATGGCGGAAGAGGACTGGGACAAGGTGATAGGTACCCATCTTAAGGGTACTTTCAACTGTGCTCGCCATGCCTGTGGTTACTTCAGAGAGCAGCACAAGGCAGGTAACGTTTTGAACGGCAAAATCATAAATACTGTCTCTGATGCTGGGCTATATGGTAATGTGGGGCAGACCAACTATGGTGCGGCTAAGGCAGCCATTGCTGCCCTGGGCCGTATTATGGCTATGGAAATGGTTAGGTATAACGTGAGCGTGAACTGCGTTGCACCTGCGGCTAGAACTCGCTTAACCACCGATGCTACTCCCTCCATGAGGGCAATGATGGAAAATGTTCCTCCTCCGGGTGAGTTTGATATGCTGTCCCCGGCGAACTTTGCACCTCTGGTGGTTTTCTTCGCCTCTGATCTGGCCAATGATGTGACGGGTGAGGTATGCCGGATAATAGGGGATACCGTTTTCCTAATTCGTGGTTGGCATGATGTAGACCAAGCCTCTAAAGGGAAGACTATGTGGAGTGCAGATGAGCTAAGCCCGGTAATTCACCGGATGGCGGAGAAAGCAGGACCTAAGCCAGATTTGATGGGAATTCTCGGTAAGGGCCTAGGCTTGGCTTAATGTGTTTAGCCATTCCGGCTAAGGTTAAGTCCATTGAGGGGCATGAGGGTGATGTGGAGGTGGGGGGAATAAGCAGAAAGGCGAGCTTTATGCTTACTCCGGAGGTGATGGTGGGGGATTATGTCTTACTCCATACTGGATATGCCATAAGCATAGTGGACGAAACCGAAGCAAAAGAGACCCTGAAGCTTTTGGAGGAGTTGGCCCAACAGGGTGCAGTTTATTCATGAGTATCGGGACCCAGATCTAGGGCGAAAGCTAGTTCAGAGGATCCATCGCAAGTCCCGAAAGCCCGCTCGTCTTATGGAGTTTTGTGGGGGGCATACCTTTGCTATTCTAAAGAATGGCATCCGCGATCTTCTCCCCTCAAACCTTGAACTCGTTTCCGGTCCGGGATGTCCAGTTTGCGTCACTGCCATTTCTGATCTAGACAAAGCTATTTTTCTATCCCACCTTCCCCAAACTATCACCACCACCTTTGGGGATATGGTGCGGGTACCTGGAAGTCACGGAAGTTTGGCTTCTGCCAGGGTAGAAGGGGCAGATGTAAGGATAGTCTACTCCACAATGGATGCCCTGGACATCGCCCAGGAAAACCCCCAAAGCCAGGTCATTTTTGTAGGTATTGGGTTTGAGACCACTGCTCCTACCATTGCTGCCTCCATAGTGGAAGCTCAAAGGAGAGAAATAGACAACTACCATGTCCTTCCCCTGGGGAAGCTTTGCCCCCCCGTGATGGGGGCACTTCTAAAGATGGGGGAAACTAAAATAGATGGGATCATTGGCCCCGGGCATGTGAGCACCATTATTGGTTCTAGACCTTACGAGTTCATACCCCGGGAATATGGAGTTCCCTTTGTCATCTCCGGGTTCGAGCCTTTAGATATCCTTCTGGCAGTAGAGATGCTGGTAGAGCAGATTGAGGAGGAAGACCCTAAGGTGGAGATCGCCTACCGCCGGGGAGTAAAGCCTGAAGGGAATGCTAGAGCTCAACAACTGATGGAAGAGGTTTTTGAGGTCTCAAACGCTAACTGGAGAGGTATAGGAGAGATACCCCGAAGCGGACTCTCCATAAGGGAGAAGTTCAGCCATTTTGATGCTTTGAAGGCTTATGACATAGAGCCAGGACTATCACGCGAGCCTAAGGGGTGTATATGTGGTGAGATCTTAAGGGGAATAAAGAATCCTCAGGATTGTCGGCTATTCCGCCGTGCGTGTACTCCCGAAAACCCGGTAGGGCCGTGCATGGTATCCTCTGAAGGAAGCTGTGCCGCCTACTACCGCTATGGCGGAGAAGATGGATAATAGAATAACCCTGGCCCACGGCAGTGGAGGGAGTTTGACTCACAAGCTTATCCGCGAGACCTTTCTTCCTCTTCTTTCCAATCCCCTTCTTGGCAGGCTTGACGATGGAGCAGTGTTTGGAGTAGATAAAGGACGCCTGGCCTTTACCACCGACAGCTATGTGGTAAATCCCCTCTTCTTCCCCGGAGGGGACATAGGAAGGCTAGCGGTTTGCGGAACAGTGAATGACCTTTCGATGTGTGGGGCGCGTCCTCTCTACCTTTCTTTATCTCTCATCATTGAGGAAGGGTTTTCCCAACCTGACCTTCAGAGGATAATTTCCTCTGTGAGAGAGGCTGCCCTGGAGGCCGATGTAGAGGTGATAACTGGAGATACCAAGGTGGTAGGTAGAGGAAGTGCTGATGGGCTGTTTATCACCACCTCAGGCATTGGAATCGTGCCCGAAGGTATAGAGGTGTCGGGGACCAATGCTAAGGCCGGAGATAAGGTCATTCTAAGTGGCACCCTCGGGGATCATGGGATGACTATCCTGATTCAGAGGGAGGGATTAGGGTTTGAGGGACCTATAGAGAGCGACTGCGCCCCCCTGAACCAGATGGTGTCGAGTATGCTTGAAGCATCGCACGACATCCATTGCCTTCGCGACCCTACCCGGGGAGGACTGGCCACTACCCTGAACGAGATTGCCTTGCAGTCGGAGGTGGGGATACTCATACAGGAGGATGCGACCCCCCTTAACCCTTCTGTGTCTGCTCTATGTGAGCTTTTGGGATTCGACCCTCTGTATGTCGCCAATGAGGGGAAGCTGGTGGCCATGGTCAAAGCTTCGGATAGCGACAGAGTACTGGAAGCCATGAAGGAGAATAAATATGGGAAGAGAGCGACCATCATCGGCGAGGTGACGGGAGAACACCCCGGAAGGGTGGTGATAAGAACCAGGATGGGAACCTCCCGGATAGTGGATATGCTTACCGGCGACCTTCTTCCCCGCATATGTTAAAATTATAGCGATGGGCATTATGGGAGCAACGGGTATGTTAGGCTAAATTCTGGTGAGAGGAGGCGACCGGCATGATTTTTTGTATTCCCTTATGGATTATTGCTATATCTGAGCTCTGTGC
>DFBE01000071.1:12315-12542 GCA_002367275.1 Dehalococcoidia bacterium UBA3088
GTCGATGATACCGTTCATAGAGCAGATGGCAGAGATGGGTGCCACAGGATAGAAAAGAAAAGAGTTGTCGTTGTCGGTGTAGGGAACATTCTCCTGAAGGATGAGGGAATTGGGGTTCATGTCGCCCGTGAGCTAGAGAAGGTTCCCTCTCCCCCTAATATTGAGCTTGAGATAATTGATGGAGGAACTTCATCCGACCTCGAAGTGGGGGGGGTGGATAAGCTCAT
>DFBE01000071.1:12589-14363 GCA_002367275.1 Dehalococcoidia bacterium UBA3088
TACGAGCTTGAGCTCAAAAGGATTCTTAAGCTTCCTCACCCCAGGAAGGTTATTATGTTTGGCATCGAGCCTCAAGAAATAGGATGGGGTCTTGAGCTCTCAGAGGAACTAAAACAGAAGATACCCCAGATTTTATCCCTGGTGCGAGAAGAGCTAGAAGAAACGTGAGCGAAGATACTTTATCACCTGGGAAAAATGAGGCGGTTTGAACCCCAGCGAGGCTATCTCCTCGACCAAAACCAGAATGGCAAAGTCTAACTTTTCCCCGAAGGTAAGCTTCTTTTCGCCTATCATCTTTGATACTTTCTCCTCCCCTTGGCTGAGGTTAATTTTTTTCAGGGCCCCCACTGTTCCCTCCATTGCCTCTGTTCCCCAGAGGGCGCAAAGGGCCAGCAGTGCCTCTCTACCTAAAGAAAAAGTGGTGTGACTTAGAATTTCATTTCGCTTTACCTCATCCTTATATGCCTTAAGCCTCCTCCTGGAAGTATCGCCCTCCTTTACAGCTTCAGAGGCGACCTTCCCTGCTATCCTCCCATAGGTAAGGCAAGGGTCAAATCCGTAGTTGTAGTTTGGCTGGATAAGCCCTGAAGCCTCGCCGATGACCAGAAGATTGTCGTCGCAAGGAAAGGAATCACAGGAGGACTTTCCCACCCCATAGTATTCCCTTTTCCCCTTTCTTATCTCTACCCCGAAATGGTGCTTTATTTCTGCTTGAAGCAAGGGAAGGAGTCTGCCTCGAGCTACATCATAGGCCGTCGAGGAGGATAACCCCAGAGCTCTTGTGTCCCTCTTAAGTAAATGATGACCTATTCCTACATCCAGGAGGGAGGAGGAAAAAGGGTAGACCCATAGCTCAGTTGGACGCAGGCCGAACCTGGTATTCAGTGCAAAGTCAATATGAAGGCAAGTCTCATCATCGATGCCAAAGCAGCCGACGTTTTCATCTATCATGACCCCATAACTCAGATGGCCGAAGGTATGGGGAAGGCGGTGAGCTAAGCTATGGGAGATGAAGGCAGGGAAACCGGAGGCATCCACCACCAGAGAGGTCTCCACTTTGCCCTGAGATGTATTAAGGGTCACCTTTCCTTCCTTCCTTTTAGCCTCTAGTACCAGGGTCCTATCCCATAGAGAAAAGAGACCTCTCTCATACATTATCTGGGAAAATTTTGCCTGGTCTACCACACAGCGCCGAAGCGAAAGATCTACTGTACTGTGAGAAGGCACGATATATCTATCTCTCTTCGTCCAGTTAGCCACGCAGTCCTCAAGGCCAAAATCGAAAATCACTTGAGGGAAGACCTCCCAGGACTTTTTGGCTCGCCCTATTTCATCCTTCTCTATGAGCAGGGTAGAAGTGCCACTGTGGGAGCACTCCAGGGCACAGGAAAGCCCGGCCGGTCCCCCACCCACCACAATCACATCAAAGCTCATCTGTTAAATATTATCTCAGAAATGACTTCGTGTCATCCATTCCAGTAGCTCTATATGTGATGACGCAAATACTCGCGGCTTAGGAAAGGATACAGACACAAACAAATTCCAAATGATCCAAAATCAAAAACTCAAAACAAGGGGAGGGGTAAAAAACTCAGCGGCTATAAGGTTTTGACCATTTGGATTTAGGTATTGTTTAGGATTTAGGAGTCTGTTGCGCAAACTTGCTGGAGATACAATCAAAAAGTGTGGAAATAATTGGCAGCGGTGAGTACCATTTCAAATTAGTGAAATAAATAAAGAAAGGAGGAGATACTCACTGCCATGGAAAAGCCGA
>DFBE01000037.1:0-12814 GCA_002367275.1 Dehalococcoidia bacterium UBA3088
TTGACATTTCACCGCAGGACTTTCCTTTAAGTTTTGTCTAACCCAAAGACTACAGAGGTCGGCGGGTGCTTTCAACTGCCCATTTCACATAAAACAGTGTAGAGCCATTTAATTCGCGGGGTGTTAGGAATTTTTCAAAACTGGACTGGTTTACGATTCAAAAGTGGACTCCAGGGAACTCTTTCAGTGGATAGGCAACAGACTGTACTATGTGACTACCCCACCATATCCTGATCTCCATCGCCTCTCTTTTTATGTCGGGAACGAGATGAACTTCAACCTCCTCTCTCAGTGGCACGTTGGGTACGGGTATTTCGTGGTTAAATAGAGATATCTTTCGATAGCCATTAACCATTTGCTTCTCTCGCAAGCAGAAGATATCTTTGCTAGAGGTATATGGTTTAGGCAGGGTAAATGGTCTAAAGAGGGTATTTCCCTCTTTCCTGGCTCTCTCAAAGCGAATGCCTAGGATCTCCTTAGTAGTAGAGTGGACTTGATAGTCGTTGTAACGGTTTACCTCTTCTTTTAAGACTGGGCGAGCTTCTTCAATGGTGGCTAGCTTCTCTATAGCGCAGGGTTCTGACGATCCTGTCCTGTAACCAATGGTAAGGCCTCTCGACCTTGCCTTTAGCCTGAGAAGAGAGGGCATAGGTATAACATCCACTCCTAGAATTCTCATTACCTGTCTCCATTGAGGGTCGACCTCATCAGTTTGAAGGACATATGCTTTCTCCAAAAGCTATCTCTTCCCTAGACGAAACGAAATACTCACAATGAATCAACGTAGCATCGTAGGGGGATCCCATAGGTACGCATTAAAACTTCGGCAGCTTCGATATGAGCCCAGGTTGTTTCTTGCTCGAAGAAGTCAGCATACAGAATTCTCCGGCTAAAATCATCCAAGGAAGTAATCAAAACCCATTTCTCTTTGGCATAAGGAGACCAACGGTGATGGGAAGCATCATGTTGGATTAAAGCACCAATGGCAGTGGTAATTACCTCACGGTCATGTACCTTCTTTGCCGGATGAGGTAGATAACAACCTGAGCTTTTAGCCCGGTCAATAATGGTGGATAGGGCCACTTGTACTCCTTGTTTAGCCAAGCGATCCCTGATGGCTGAGTAATCGTAGGTAGTAATGGGCAAATCAGGCTCATCGACCAAGCTTTTCTCCGGCATCAGCTCCCTCTGGATCTCCTTCTCAACCCATGTGGGAAGTCTGCTCGGGCTCTCTCTTCGATAAGTAATGGAAAACTTATCTGGATCACCGTGATACTCCTTTAAGAGAGTAAAGAACCTAGACCTGCCAATTTCCAAGACCTCCTCAACCGTAGCTCTATCCAGCATTCCCTGGCAGTACCCTCTAAACAAGAGCCTAACCTGTTCATCAGTAAATCGTCTGTGGAGCTGGTCCATACATCCCTCCTTTTTGAAAGTAATGTACTACCAGTCCACTTCTGAAGCATTAACAGTCCGCTTTTCAGTCGTAAATAACAATTTAATTCGCGGGGTTGACAAAGTGTTAATTACCGGCTACAATTACAGATGCTGGAGCTAGAGGAACCCTTAAGAGGGTCCAGCGGGAAGGAGGTAAGCATAGTGAAGCAGATGTGGCTATGCCGATGGATTTTTCCCAGTCCTGAACTCCCCGCTGGTGGTGGTGGGCGGAAGAGCTGAAGAGTTACCAGTGGGGAGTAACCGAGCTCCCGAGCTCCTCAGAGTGATAAAGCGGAGCCCTATGAAGGAGGGTAAGTTAGCTAGATGCTGAAATGGGGGGAGTAGGGAATATGAATGAATAAGCCCCATAAAAAGGGGCTTATTCATTCATATTCGGCGAGAAGCAGTGTGAAATCCTTCCTTCTACTTCAACCTTAGGTGTAATCCAGAGACGGTTAAGTACACCTCCTGAGAGAAGGTAGCTATCACCTGATTTACCCATCCAAGGAGGTCACGATAAACCCTCCCCAGTTTGTTTGGGGGTACGAGGCCCATTCCCACCTCATTGGAGACAATGATGAATGTGGCATCAAGACTTTCAATGCATGCCTTAATCTCCTCTATCTCCTTACTCACCCTCCCCTCCACTCCGGCTCTCTTCCCCTTAATGAGCAGGTTTGAGACCAAAAGGGAAAGGCAATCAATAATCACCACATCGAAACCCTTTTCCTGGTATATCCTCCTTCCCACGGATGAGGGGGCCTCTAATACTTGCCAGCTGGGAGGGCGGGATTGCCTATGTTTTTGGACTCTCTCTGCCATCTCCTCGTCTTTCACTTCAGCGGTGGCTACGAACAAAACCCTATCGCTCATGGCTTGAGCTAGCTTTAAAGCAAAGCTGCTTTTACCGCTTCTTGCTCCTCCTAAGATGAATATACACTGCTGCCTCATGTTCTAACATCAAGACGCACTATTTTTGCCCTCTTCCCCAACTTGTTGCACTTTGATTAGATTAGTGCTTCCTGGAATCCCCAAAGGAATGCCCGCAGTTATAACTATAAGGTCACCTTTCTTCACCATGCCGGAGGTAAGAGCTATCTTTTCTGCCTCCTCGAACATTCTATCCATACCCACAAACTTGGCCACGGGATAGGGGTTGACTCCCCAGCTGAGCATAAGCCTCCGGGCCGCAGCATTGCTGGGAGTGATGGCCAGGATGGGAGCACGGGGGCGGTATCTAGATACCCTCATAGCAGTGCTTCCCGAACTGGTATAGGCTACAATGCAAGATGCCCCCAGTTGCCCTGCGGTGTGGCAAGCATCATAACTTATAGCATCATCGACCTGAGGCAGCAGACTTTCTCCTCTTTGCAAGAGCATGCGATCATAAGGCAGGGCCATCTCCACCTCTAAGGCGATGTGTAACATCATCGACATAGCCTCCATGGGATATCCTCCAATGGCAGTCTCGGCCGAAAGCATAACTGCGTCAGCACCGTCGAGAACGGCGTTGGCTACATCGCTCACCTCAGCCCGTGTGGGAAAGGAGAAGTTTATCATTGATTCCAACATTTGAGTGGCCACAATAACCAGCTTTCCGGCGCGATTGCATCTCTGTATGATCTCCTTCTGGACTAGCGGCACCCTTTCCAAAGATATTTCCACTCCCAGGTCACCACGGGCCACCATCACTCCATCAGACTCCGATATAATGGCATCGATATTGTCTACCGCTTCGTGCTTTTCTACCTTGGCAATGAGGGGAATGTGGACTCCTTTTTGCTGGAGGAATTGTCTTGCCCTACGTATATCTGATGCCTCTCTGACAAATGAGAGAGCTACAAAATCCACCCCTTCCTCTATGCCAAATGACAGGTATTCTAAGTCCCTGTTCGTAACCGAGGGCACGCTGAGGTTGACCCCGGGTACATTTATGCCCCTTCTTGAAGTTAGTCTACCGCCCACAACCACCCTGCACCTGACCTCATCACTCCCTACATGCTCAACCTCCAGTCGGATAGCGCCATCATCAAGGAGAATGGCGTCTCCGCGTTTAACATCGTGAGAGAGGGTGGGGAGGTTGGTTGATATCCTGTGTTCATCACCCAGAATGTTAGTGGCTACCAGGATAAGTTCACTTCCCTCACTAAGATCGATGGCGTTATATTTCAAAGCACCAGTTCTCAGCTTTGGACCGGGTAGATCCTGAAGGACAGCCAGGGGAATTCCGAGCTCTGCTCCTACCTTACGAATGGTCTTCAAATAGTTATCATGCTCCTCATAGGTACCATGCGAGAAATTCAGCCGGGCTACATCCATTCCACTCTGAGCTAGCCTTCGTATCATTTCGGGAGACCCGCTGGCTGGTCCGACGGTGCAAACTATCTTGGTTCTTTTGAACACTTTGGTAACAGATTAACCCCTGCCACCATCGAGGTCAAAAGGCTGAAAAGTCTCTAAAATAACGAAGGGAGGATCCTCACCCATGAGATTCTGCTGTCCAAGGTTTGGGAAAGAGGAGCAAGATATAGATTTGTGCGGCCATAGGAGGACTATGGTTGCGCTCCAAAACAGACACTGCTATCATTGCCTAAATGAGTCTTTTTATCTCCTTCGAGGGGGGTGAGAGTTGTGGTAAGACTACTCAAGCAAAAGCTCTATATTCACGAATAGCAAAATTGGGAATTCCGGTAAAGCTTGTTTATGAGCCGGGAGGAACGTCTGTAGGAGAAAGAGTAAGGAGTATTCTGAAGCAGGAGAAGGTCAATATATCTCCTCTCTCGGAGTTATTCTTATTTTCTGCCTCACGAGCACAACTGGTATCTGAAGTTCTTCTCCCCTGCTTATCGCAGGGAAAAGTGATAATCTCTGATCGCTATGTCGATTCTACCACTGCCTACCAGGGATATGGAAGAGGGATCGACCTTGAGATAGTCCATACCATAAACCGTATATCTACGGAAGGACTCTTGCCCAGGTTTACTATCCTTCTGGACCTCCTCCCTGAGGAAGGAAATAAACGAAAAAGGCCCACTGACTATTTTGAGGCGGAGAAACTCACCTTTCATGAGCGTGTGCGTGAAGGGTACCTCAAGCTAGCCAGGAAATATCCTGAACGCCTATTCATCGTCGATGCTTGTCTTTCTCCCCAGGAGATAGAGGAAATAATCTGGGACAGGATAAGTCATGAATTACCCCAACCTGAATGAGGAGCTGGAGCTAAAGAAAAAGGGGTATCGTTTCATCGCTGGCATTGATGAAGTGGGACGGGGAGCTCTGGCTGGTCCAGTGGTGGCCTGTGCTCTCATCCTCCCGCCGGGGATCGAGCATTCCTTATTGCTTGAGGCTAAGGATAGTAAGCTACTCTCACCCCACAAGCGTGAGGTTCTGTATGCCCAGGCTCAAACAGAAGCTACCATGGGAATGGGCATGATCCCCCCCCGAACCATCGATGAGGAGGGAATTGTGAATGCCACCAAGGAAGCTATGTGTCTGGCGGCGGCTTCCCTTTCCCTACCCCCTGATTTTTTGTTGATAGATGCCTTGACCCTCTCCCTTCCTCTACCCCAGAAGGGCATAGTACACGGCGATTTTTTGTGTCTTTCCATTGCTCTTTCCTCCATCTGCGCCAAAGTCGTGCGGGATAGATATATGGTCTGGCTTGATCGTCTTTATCCTCAGTATGGGTTCGGCCAGAACAAAGGGTATGGGACACCAAAGCACTTCCAGAGCATCGAAAGATGGGGTCCATCTCCCGTTCACCGTCTTTCCTTTTCTCCCTTAAAAGGTAAGCTGTGAAGTCTAAGGAATTAGGGAAGCTAGGAGAAAGATTGGCGAAGGAGTATCTCCGAAAGAAGGGCTGTCACATTCTGGATACTAACTTTTGCTGCCCTTATGGAGAAATTGACATCATAGCCCAGGATAAAGATTGCTTGACTTTCGTGGAGGTTAAGGCACGCAGGAGTTCCTCCTTTGGACCCCCCGAGGAAGCTATCACGTCCAAGAAGAAAGAGAAGCTTATATCCTCCTCCCTTTTTTACCTTCAACACCAACATCCCCATGCTAAAGCGTGGCGCATAGACGTGCTGGCATTGGAGTTGGATAAAGATGGAAAGCTATCTCGAATAGAGCTTATCCCTTATGCAGTGAACTCGTTCAGATAGATAGGTGATATTCAAAGGACCTAAACTGTTTTGAATTTATGTCATTGGTGCCTTTGAAATTGCTTCGAAAATAGAATTTTCATAATTCGCTGGTGGGCAACCGCCCATGAGGGTTTGTTTGGGATTTCGAATTTCGTGCTTAGGATTTATCCACAATGGGGGTATAATAAGCTTGTGAAGATTGTAAGCCTTAATCGCCGGGCATATCACGACTATGACATCCTGGAGAATGTTGAGGCGGGAATTGCCCTCCAGGGGACAGAGGTCAAATCGGTGAGGGAAGGTAAGGTAGATATCAGCCGCTCCTTCGCCCAGATGGAGCATGGTGAGCTTTGGCTCATAAATTCCCACATCTCCTGCTACGATAAGGGAAACCGCTACAACCACGAGGTAAGCCGTCCTCGAAAGCTACTCCTGCATCATCGGGAGATCAACGACCTGGGGGCAAAAGTAGCCCAAAAGAGGCTCACCTTGGTTCCTCTTAAGGTCTATATTAAGGGCAGGATGGTTAAGGTAGATCTGGGTCTGGCCCGGGGAAAAAGGTTATATGACAAGCGAAGGTCCATCGCCCAAAGAGAGACAGAAAGAGAGACCGAGCGCGCACTAAAGTACGTTTTGCGGCGCAGGGTCTGAAGGATTTTTAAAACTATTCTAATCTTTCAACATGTGTTATGTGGACAGAAGATAGTTTAAGAGGATTAATAAATGAGAGGCTGGGAGATCACCCTTTCGTTGTCGTCTCCTACCGAGAACCCTATGTCCATACTTTTGAGGGGAGAAAAATACAGTGTATATCTCCACCTAGTGGTCTGGCTACAGCTCTGGATCCGTTGATGCGTGCCTCACAGGGCCTGTGGATTGCTTGTGGCACCGGTGAGGCCGATGGCATGGTGGTCGATGAGGAAAGCAAAATAGGGGTTCCTCCCCAAAATCCAGAGTACACTTTGAAGAGGATATGGCTTTCTCACGATGAGGAGAGAGGGTTTTATTGGGGGTTTTCCAATGAAGCCCTATGGCCACTGTGCCACATTGCCTTTGCTTCGCCTGTATTCAATGAGGGCGACTGGAATATTTATAAGGCAGTAAATCGCTTATTCGCCGATGCAGTGATGGCAGAAGTGGGGTCCCAAAAGGCCCTGGTCTTTATTCAGGATTACCATTTTGCCCTTCTACCCCGCTTACTAAAGCAGCTAAACCCTGAACTTATTGTAGCTCAATTCTGGCACATTCCCTGGCCTAACCATGAGGTATTTCGCATCTGTCCCTGGCATGAGGAAATTGTGGATGGACTTTTAGGAAATGACCTTTTAGGATTTCATATTCAGTACCACTGCTTTAATTTCCTGGAAACGGTGGACCGCTCTCTGGAATCGAGAATTGATAGGGAAAACTCCGTTGTTGTCCGAGGTGGAGAGAGAACTTTGGTAAAGCCCTTTCCCATAAGCGTGGATACAGAGCTGTTATCTAAAAATGCAGAGTCTCCGGAGGTGGAAGAGGAGATAGAACGGGTGGTAGATGAATATGATCTGGAAGGTAAATGTATTGGGATAGGTGTAGACCGAATCGATTATACCAAGGGTATACCGGAAAGGCTTAAGGCTCTGGATAGATTATGGGAAAAATATCCTGAGGAGAAGGAGAAGGTAGTTTTCGTGCAGCTGGGAGCCCCCTCTAGAATGCGTAGTGGGGGGTATTGGGGCATAAATGATAGGATCAGTCGAATGGTAGAAGATATAAACTGGAAGTATGGGACAAGAACCTGGAAACCCATAATCTACCTTCGTGGCAACAATTCTCCTACCATGCTGGCCGCCTTCCGCCACATAGCCCACTTCTGCATCGTAAGTTCCCTCCACGATGGCATGAACCTGGTGGCCAAGGAATATATCTCTTCCAAGACTGATGAAGATGGAGTTCTAATACTATCCGAATTTACCGGGGCGGCTAAAGAGTTAAGGGACGCCCTGGAGATAAACCCCTATGACACAGGTGACTTCACCCAGAAGATAGTCACTGCCATCCACATGGACCCCCAGGAGAGAAGGGAGAGAATGATAAGGCTGAGAGAGCAAGTGAAGGAAAACAACATTTACACCTGGGGGTCAAACATCGTGAGTGAAATCCTGAGCCTCAAAGGTGATTAAGCATTGCGCCATCTTCTATCCGATGAATCGCAAATCCTCCGGAGGGTGAGGGAAGCAGATGGTACTTTTATCTTCACTGATTATGATGGAACTCTGACTCCTATTGTGGGGCGTCCGGAGCAAGCTCATCTGCCTGAAAGCACCAAGGATTTACTTTTGAACCTTTCCCGAAGGAAAGATATTTCAGTGGCGATACTAAGTGGAAGGAGCATGGCTGATATTCAGTCTCGTGTAGGTGTAGAGGGGATATTCTATGCTGGAAATCATGGTCTGGAGATCGTGGGGCCGGGCTTGAAATTCATCCACCCGGGGATAAACATCGAGGATATAAAACGTATAAAGGAGGGACTTTCCTTTATCGTTCGAGGTATCTCAGGAGTGATTCTGGAGGATAAAGGGCTAAGCTTAAGTCTGCACTTTCGCCAGGTAGAGGAAAGTGACCTGCCCCACTTAAACCGGATATTCTTCGACTTTGCTACCCCCTTAAAAGAGGAGGGAAGAATAAACATCGGCCGGGGAAAGGAAGTATACGATTTAAAACCTCCTGTGGATTGGGATAAGGGCAAAGCAATGGAATTTATATTGAGGAGAGCAGGCAGGAAGCTATGCCTTCCCTTATATCTGGGGGATGACCTTACCGATGAAGATGGTTTCAACATGGCTCAAGGCAAAGGGGGTGTGGGAATACTGGTGGGCGATAATGCACTCTCAAGTGCGGAGTATTGCCTGAGTGATGTGGGGGAGGTGGAAGCCTTTCTGGCCAAGATTTGGCAACTTAAGGGATAAAGATTTGGGTCATATACCTGTCCTGAGAAGGGAGGTGGTAGAGCTTTTATGTGTTCACCCTGGGGGGTGCTATATCGACTGTACTCTAGGAGGAGGAGGACATACCCGGGCCATATGTGAGCGGGGGGGAAGAGTGGTGGGAATAGATATCGATCCTTACACCATCCCCAGGGCAAGAGAAAGTCTCAAGGGATGTTCAGAGGTGATCGCTTTGATAAACGATAGCTTTACCAATCTTGAGAGCATTGTTCAGGCCCTTGACCTTCCCCGAGTTGATGGCATCCTCTTTGACCTGGGAGTTTCTTCCCTTCAGCTTGAAGATGAGCAAAGAGGGTTCAGTTTTAAGCTGGATGCCCCTTTAGATATGAGGTTTAATCCTCAACAAAAACTGAAGGCAGAAAAAATCCTGAATACTTCGTCCAAAGATGAGCTTTACGCTATTCTAAAGCAATATGGCGAGGAGGATAGGGCAGGGAAGATCGCTCATCTTATCCGGGAGAGCCGTCCCTTAAGCACCACTTTTGACCTGGTTAGAGTGATACAAAGAGCGGGCAAAAAGAGGGGGAGAATTCACCCAGCTACCAAGGTATTCCAGGCCATAAGGATTGCCGTAAACCAGGAGCTAGAAAACCTCGAGCTCGGTCTAGCCGAGGCTGAAGGCATCCTTTCTCCCGGGGGAAGGTTGGCCGTCATAAGCTATCACTCTCTGGAGGATAGGATAGCCAAAAATTTCCTTCGTACTTCTCTTTCTCTTAAACCCATCACCCCGAAACCTATAAGGCCAAACAGAACTGAGGTGGAGGAGAATCCTCGCAGTAGAAGCGCTAAGCTCAGGGTGGCGGAAAGGAGCGCAGAAAATCCTCTACCACCTTCTTCTCCTCCTCAGGGGTTTTCACCTCCCCTGAAAATCTAGCCTTCCTGATCCTTTGAAGCATCTTTCCCATGTAGGGCCCTGGTGGCACTCCCCTTTCCTTGAGTTCCCTCCCGGAGAGAAAAGGAGATTTTGGCAAGAGTTCCTCCACATAGAGCTTGGCATTATGGCTGGCTGGCCCCTCCTGAGAAAGGCAAAAAGCATACACTGCCTGCCAAGAATAACCCTGAAGTATCTCCCAGACCACATAAGGAGAGGCAGGGCTTTCCAGATGTTTACTCTCCTTAAGCGTTATTATCTCTCTTATCACTTTGGCCTGCTGGCGCGGAAACTTCAGGAGACGGATAAATTCCTCCCCCTGGGGTAGGCTCAACTGATAGGTGAGAAGAGCGAGATAAAGGGAGGAGTTTTTAAATTTCCTTGCTTTCCTGAATCTTAGGTCTATCTCCTCATTCCAACTAAGCTCAGAGTATATCTCCTTGAGCACTCCTAATTGGTGAGCATCACCGAATATTTTCTCTGGTTCTTCTTCCCTAAGCCAAAATTCAATCTCACGCCGTATTCTATCCCCACTTATGGTATGGAGCATTTTTCTATCTTTAAGAACTAGATTCAAGGTGGGTGGGGCGAATTTGAAGCCAAACCTTCCCTTATACCTCAGGGCACGCAAGATTCGGGTGGCATCATCCTGGAAGCTTTGCTTATGAAGCACCCGGATGATACCCTCCTCAAGATCCCTTCTGCCCTGGTAGGGGTCTAGAAGGTCGCCAAAGTCAGCCGGAGAAAGAAGAAACGCCATGGCGTTTATGGTAAAGTCACGTCGGGCAAGGTCCTCTTCCATGGTGCTCCATCTCACCTGAGGAAGGGACCCCGGATGAGGATAGGTTTCGCTGCGTGCGCAAGCTATGTCAATATTTATGTTTCCTTCCTTAAGCTTTACCGTCCCAAACTGAGGATGGGAGGATATTCTGGTCAAGGGAAGATGTGAGGCAAATTCTAAAGCATCGCCTTCTATCGTAAGGTCGATATCTATACTTTTCCTACCCAGGAGAATATCTCTCACTACTCCTCCCACCAGGAATAGTCTTTTCCCTGAAGCTTGAGCGATCTTTCCTGCCTCCCTTAGGAGATCCTCGACGGGGGAAATGGAAGCCCTGATCTGAGGGGCGAGATTTATCCTTTCCATCAGGAGTGGTCGTAGAGAAGGTGATTTTTGAGGATGGTGAAAATCTCCTGCCTATTCTTACCTTGTATATCTTCCTTCAGCCTAAAAGTAGCTCTCCTCGTCAAAATAAGGATGGGCAAACTGATATAGGTGTAAACGACCTCCGGGTCCGAGCCTGAGGCGAAGGCGATAAAGGGAAGAAGGGTAAAGGTGGCGAGCATTCCCAAGGCGGCAGATCGGTCTTTTTTTTCCTTTTCCTCGCCGCGGTGCACCCTGGTATGCCTCCATATACCCGCTCCGATAAAGGGAATAAGGGATATGATGGCGACAACGGGGGTAAGGGTTACGGACAGGCCTATTCCTGCGGCACCACCTTTCCCTCCTGAAAAACCCAAAAATACCGGCCACATCTGCCCTATAAGGGCTAACATACCCCCCAGGCCTACGACCCACAGGGAGAAATCTATAACGTAGTAACCTATAAGGATAGGGAAGACACCTTTACTGAGGTCGCCAGCGCCATAGATGATAACTGGCCGGATACCGCTTGTCCGCCACAGTATGGAAGTGCTTATACTGCCATGCTCTCTGAGGTTTACCCCCCTTTTCCTTGCCCCCCACCATACAAAGGGGATAGAGCCATAGAGATAACAACTCAGGACAAATCCTATCTCAGCCCACATAATCTCCGGGAACTTAAGTTATGAAGTTTCAGAGTCCCATAGCTCCACTTGACAATCATCGGTAAGGGTAAGCCGCGTGCAATCGTTTCTTCCTTTACCGGCTACTTTTGCTCGTCTGCCCAGAATACTATCCTTTAGGTGTATTCGGCTTATATGACATCCTTCCATGATAATGGAACGCTCAACAAGGCAGCCCTCTATTCTCACCCTGGCCCCCAGGCTGACCTCTGGTCCTACCGACGAGCTTATGATTTCACAATCCTTTCCCAAAAACGCTGGCCCTTCGATGTTGCTTTCTCTAACCACTGTTCCCCCACCCATCTCCACATTTCCCGAAATGTGACTTTCACTATCCACTTCACCCTGGATCTCAGGCTGAATCCTGTCCTGAAGGAGAAGGGAATTAGCCAGGAGTAGATCATTCCTTTGCCCTACATCCAACCATCTTCCAGGAAGAATGTAGCTTCTTACCTCTCTTCCTCTGTTGATGAGACCCTGGATAGCATCAGTGATCTCTAATTCCCCCCGTGAGGAAGGCTGTAGCCCCTCTATAATTTCCCATACTGCTTCTGAGAAGAGATATACCCCCACCAGGGCAAGGTTACTACGGGGTTTGTTTGGTTTCTCCTCAACGTGTACTATTTTGCCCTGGTCATCAAGTTCGGCTACCCCAAAAGCACGAGCATCAGAGACTTCTTTCAGCAAGATAAGAGCATCAGAAACAGAGTTTTTAAACTCTGATAACAGGGATGCCACCTCTACTTCTATTAGATTATCTCCCAGGAACAGAAGGAAGGGTGAAGAGTTGATGAAACTGCGAGATACCTTCACCGCATGGGCCAACCCCAGAGGCTCAGGTTGTACAACATAGTCTATTTTAACTCCCCACTCTGACCCATCACCCACCACCTTTCTGAACTCCTCTTCTCTATTAGGGGAGACCACCATTCCTATATCATCTATACCCGCTTCTGCTATCTTTTGAATGACGTAAAACACTACCGGTCTCCCGGCTAAAGGCAAAAGCTGCTTGGGGCAAGCCCAGGTCAGCGGTCTGAGGCGGGTACCTTCTCCTGCTGCCAGAATGAGAGCCTTCATTATCGAGGTATCTATTCTATTTTGCTCATGCCTTACCTTCTAAGTCAAGGAAAGCTTTGCTTAAGTTTAAGACATGATTTCAAGCACATAGATCAAGGGATTAAAAAGGCCTCTTTTATTGATGAGACAGCCAG
The DNA here is from genome assembly GCA_002367275.1 of Dehalococcoidia bacterium UBA3088. Taxonomy (GTDB): domain Bacteria; phylum Chloroflexota; class Dehalococcoidia; order UBA2247; family UBA3088; genus UBA3088. Next base: position 12,482 of record DFBE01000037.1, read on the forward strand.
ACTTGAAGGCAGAAAAGCAAATTCACCAGGATCAAGAAAATTTTGGCTACGAGGAAGAGACATAAAATTGATGGGGGGAAATGGTAGCGCATACCGGATTCGAACCGGTGATCTCCTCCTTGAGAGGGAGGTGTCCTTGGCCACTAGACGAATGCGCCAGGAAGAGTAGGAGTATTATATCAATCATGGGCTCAAAAGGGCAATTCTTCATACCTTTTTAGAGATGAGGGGGGATAGTTAGGCTGAAGATAAACCGTTAAAGCCACCGACTGCGATTATTAGCCTTGCCCGCAGAAAGTGAGGACAAGGCAGGAGAAGTGAAATGTGACTTGA
>DFBE01000037.1:12930-16487 GCA_002367275.1 Dehalococcoidia bacterium UBA3088
GAGCCTAAAGAAGCCACTGAATATGGTGCATACAGAGGCGGTGCTGAACTACAGATATGGGTTACTGATGAGGAGGGTAATCCCAGGCCAAACGTCATAGTTTGCCTGTTTCATAAAGATGCCTGCCTGAAGGTTCAATGGACTGATGACAGAGGATTTACTTACTTTGAAGGTATAGCTAGGGGCGAGGAATACAAAATCCAGGTGGGTGATAACTCTAAAACCAAAAAGATCAACGATGACGAGACTACAGTAATCATCCACATTGCTTTCTGAAGTCTGATAAATCGATAACCTTCGAGAAGTCTAGAGCTGGGCTATAAATAAGGCTGACTCAAAGCCAGCTTACCCCTTGGAGGGTTAATGTTGACCATATTTTTCATGGAAAACGATTTCACTTAACTCTCTTCGTTTCGGTACCTTGGGCTGTTCATCGGGATAGCCTAAGGGAGTCAACTCCACTACTCTTATCCCTTCAGGAACTTGCAGCGTTTCCTCGATCTTCTTAGCATCCATCAGACCGACATGCACTGTGCCCAGCCCCAACTCATGGGCTGTCAGTACCAGGTTCTGCATGGCTAGTGCAACATCGAACATAAACCAGTCGCCCTTATCTGTGGCAGCTTCCCCCTTGTAGAATCCAGACTTGCCTAGTTCAGCACACGCCACAATCACCACCGGGGCATTTCTCACCGCATCGGTAGCTGGATTGCCCTGCCTCAGCGCCTCAGCTATCCTGGCCTTAGTCTCAGCTTCTCTGACTACCACAAATCTCCAGCACTGGGTGTTGGCCCAGGAGGGTGCCCAGCGGGCGGCCCCAAGCACCAGGTCGATGGTTTCTTCACTTATGGGGTCAGCCTTGTATTTTCGGACACTGCGGCGTCTGTTTATAGCTTCCATAACAGTCATCGTTATCCTCCTTTCTGTTCAGCTATTTCTTATATGGTCGGTCATTTTGTTTAACACACTATGGACTGCGTCTCCGGTTAGAGGGTAGAGTCTTTTATTACCTTATTCATTTTAGTGTTAACGATGGCTGATTGCAATAATTTGCTTGCCGATTAGGGAAAGTTTGTGCGCAAGGACATTGTTAGTAGATTGACAAATTGGTGGGGGAATGAATTTTGAGGAGTACTATAATTTGCAAATTTTGCCGTTAACGTATATACTTATATCAGTGGTTACAAGCCCAGGTTGCCGGTTTTTGTGGGAACTGTTTCAGGTTTACTTACAGGCATTGGATGATCGAAGCTTTAGCCAGGTACTATAGAGAGAAAGGAGGTCATCCAATGGGGTTTACAGATAGAACGCTGCAGTGTTCTGACTGCGGTGCTACCTTCACCTTTACTGCTGAGGAGCAGGAGTTTTATGCTGCCAAGGGATATACCAACGAGCCCAAGCGCTGTCCAAGTTGCCGTGAAGCAAGAAGATCCCAGCGCAACAGCTCTGGTGGNNTGGTGGCTATGGTGCTTACAGACCTAGTCGCCAAATGTATTCTGCGGTATGTGCTGAGTGTGGTAAAGAATGTGAAGTACCCTTCGAGCCGCGAGAGGGTAGGCCAGTTTATTGCAGTGACTGTTACAGGAAGATCAGGTTGACGAAGTAGCAAGTGTTCATTTGCAGTTAATCAGGAAAGGACTGGGGCGGGGATAAAATCCCTGTCCCGGCTCTCCCTGAGGGTTTCTCTCCTCTCAAAGCTTCTAGTTCATACCGGTACCAGGTGTCATTCTGGCTACCTTCCAGCTATGGTAGGCGGTGATCAAGCTGGCACAGGGTAATTCAGGCTAGAGCTTTCTACCTTCCTTTACCGAAGGTCTGCTCCGAGAAGTTTGCCTCACTGTCGGAAGTTTTCAGTGCGGCTCTCGCAGTTTAACCATATCCTGACCACTTTTGATTTTGTTTTATTCATAGTGGATAATGAATATGGCACTTGACCTTGTAAAGGCATAATATTCCTCGGTAGCTCAGCGGTAGAGCGGGCGGCTGTTAACCGCTTGGTCGTAGGTTCAAATCCTACCCGGGGAGCCATTCTTGTTAATACGCAGAACTTCCTTGCTGCTGGTTAACCCATCTTCAAGAGGCAAAGGTATTGTGTAGTCAATGGCAACCTGAGGTGGGTTGAATTCTACCCTCTTAACGAAAGACCTGAGAAATGCTTTCCGTTCCAGAAATGAAGCGCTCTCCAACAGGCCTTTCAAATCCGAGACATAGCCCTTAATCACCTTTAGGTCTACCACCTGGGCAGTCTCATTATTCATCTTGTCCAACAGCTCATCCCGCTTCTCCTGGAGTTCCCGTTGTTGAGCCCGGAGTTCCTTTAGTCGTGGGGCCAGGTCATCAATATCAACCTTGCCCGTCTCTAGAGCAGCATAGAACTTAGCCAGTTTGTTGCCGACTTGCCCTATCTGTTGCTCTACCTGGGCAAGCTGCACCTCATATAGGCCGCTATTCCTGGTCAGTTCCTCATTGACCAAGTTCACAAGCTGCTTCAGGTTATCCTCGGTTAGGATGTTCCCTTTTATCCTGTCCAGGACAAAACTCTCCAGCTTGCCCTTGCTTATCATAGGGGCATCACAGACCTCTTTGCCCTTTTTGTAATGCCTATTGCACTCATAGTAGAAGAACTTTCCTGACTTGGCCCAGCAACCTATCATAGCCGAGCCACACTTACCACAGTGCAGGAGACCGCTCAGCAGATATTGGCTGGATATTGTCCGAGGATGTCTCACGGACGGCCGCCTCTCTGTCAAGAGCTGCTGCACTCGGTCGAAATCCTCTCTGGAGATAAGCGCAGGGTGGCTATCTGGGGTGCGGATGGGCTCTGCTGGCGTTTTAGCACCTGCGTTGCCGAAGCCACCGTTCCTACTGCGCCAAACCAGGGCACCGGTATAGACCTCATTCCTGAGTATATTGTTAATCGCTGTGGTGCTGAAGTGCTTTCCTACCCTTGTCCTCAATCCATCGGCGTTTAAGGCTTTGGCAATTTCCTTTCCCCCTCTACCTTCCACTGCCATCCGAAATATCCTCTGAACGGTAGGCATCTCGCTTTCCTCTGGTGCTAACTTTGACTTCTCTACTGCTCCCACTTTGACCTTGACCTTCTTATAACCTAGGGGAGCGAGCCCGCCATTATAGAAGCCTCTGCTAACATTTTCCTTCATGCCCCTTATGGTATCCTGGGAGAGGTTTATTGAATAGAACTCGTCAATAACCTCTATAATGCCCTCAAGCAAGTGCCCCGCCGGGCTCTCGTCTACCCGCTCGTTTATAGAGATGACCGATATACCCCGCTTCCGCAGTAGAGACTTATACAGGATCGAGTCCTCTCTGTTTCGAGCAAACCTGGAGAGCTTCCAGACCAGGATAGTATCAAAAGGTCTCTCCTTTTTCTTTGCGATGGCAATCATCTCTTTGAAGGCAGGACGGTTAGCTGTCCGGGCGCTCTCCCCCTCGTCCACATATTCAGCAACCACATCCCATTCCCTCTCCAGGGCATACTTTTTGAGCGCTTTAAGTTGGGCTGGTATAGACAGATCTTTCTCAGCTTGTCTTTCCGA
>DFBE01000045.1:0-149 GCA_002367275.1 Dehalococcoidia bacterium UBA3088
TTCTGAGGTGGTGGCTAACCTTTCTTCTGGTCGGATTTTCACCGGCTGGATAGCACAAGCTTCACTCGGTGTACTCATTACTTTACCTCCTGTGAAGATCGCTCTACAATTCTTCCCGGTCTTATCACGGTTTGGAAATCTCTGGGGGG
>DFBE01000045.1:243-2225 GCA_002367275.1 Dehalococcoidia bacterium UBA3088
GTCAGGCCGAGTAAACAATCCCCACAGGCAACACACCTTTCCTCCATGAGGCCTCCTTCTCTGTCCTCCGCCCCGATGAAAAGGGTATTCTGGGCGGGAAGGACGGTGAGATCCGGGAACATCCCCACTATGGTCTGTACCCCGGCTCCACAGCCCAGGGAGAGCACAGCCTCAATGCCTTGGAGTTGTTCCCCAAGTGTAGTAGCTACCAAGTGTGAGTCGCATTGTTTGGGAATGGTGGTCACCTTGAAGTTAAATTTTTTGCCCCTATGCCTCCCCCCGAGCTCGAGGAGCCGACTTAAATTTTCGGCTTCCTTAATACTCCGTGGTGGCTGAGTACAGCCATCACAGCCGGCAATCAGGACCGTGAAGTAAGGAGAGACAAGTTCTAATATCTCGTTTAAGGGTTTTAGCTCAGTTACAATCACCTCTTAACCTCCTTTAGTAGTGATCTCCAGTTTTTCCTTGAACCGCCTCAGTTCCTGGGCAAAGTTTTGCGGATATCTTGGGGCGACAAAGCAGAAATGAAGTCTCTCCCCCAGACCAACCTGATCTAGCTTTCCTTTCAACGCCAGGATGGAGTGATAAGCTTCTCTGCTCCCGTCTTTCAACTTACAATCCTCTTCCGGGCAGGCAGCCACCATAACGCCGTCCACACCCTGTGCAAAAGATTCCAGGATATGAAACGTGTCCACTCTTCCAGCACAGGGCAAATCTATTAAACGAACATTTGGCTCAAGGTCACTATCAAGCAAGGAAAAGGTTGACCACTGGCAGCGGAATACCAGTATCTTGGGCTGCTCCATCTGTGAACATAGCCTCGAAATCAAAGCAGAAATATATTCCCTTTCCCAGCCCTCCAGTTCCAGGGCCATGGCAGGACACATAGCTACACATATACCACAGCCGTGACACAGCTCCAAATCAAAGCTAGCTGGCTCGGTACCATCCAGTTTAACGGCTTCATAGGGGCAGTAGAAGACACAGCTGCCGCACCTGATACATTTATCTCTATCGGCTTTCACTTTAGGGCTGTTCCTCTTCAGAACGATGACATCTTTGCCAAAGCCAAGTTGCTCTAGTAGCAGGTTTAGGACAGTGACTCTTCGTCCAGTGAGAGCGCTTCCTCTTTCAAACCGGCAGTAGTTCTCATCGCAGGCAAGAACGTATATCTTGTTGATGCCCAGGCTGGCAATAGCTTTGAGGAAGACATCCCCGGAAATGCGCCCCACACACGGGACAGACAGGGGAACGAACTTAGAGACTCCAAACAGATTTGCTACCGCGTTGAAATCCGGACTGCTCCCCTTGCAGGCAATGACCAGTGTGTCGGAGTTATACTCTTGTCTGGCACTTTCGAGATACCTGGTCAGTGAAGCCAAGTCGTAGTAAAAGATATCAATAGCTTTGGCCGGACAACTGGAATAGCAGATACCACATACCTGGCATTTCTCTATCTCCAGGATCATCTTCCTGGTCTCTGGATCCCTCTTTATGGCCTCAAAAGGACAGAGGGAGGCACAGAGAGAACAGCTGGCACAATAACTTTCATTTAGCTTAACTGCTGCTGTTGGTTCAACCAGTTCTCCTTTTATTGCCTTACCTCCGTCTTCATAGGTTATAGAGGGATGCTGTTGCATCCTGTTTACAGATAATGTATCTTATCTGCGCCGAGTATCGCCTCCGCAGCCTGAGGCAGTTTGGCTGGAGTAACAAAGTCCTCGATATTGGACTTGTCATCTATCGTTTTGGCAAAACCATCGATAACATGGCATGTTGCACAAGAGGCGATATTGACACCCGGCTTATCCTTCTCGAAGCGAGCCAGTTGCTCCAGATTGTCTGGCAAGTCCTTCAATCTGCCCGACGATCAGTTCCTTAACCGAGCTTTGGGTAGCAAGCCTGGCTAATTCTCCTTTCTTGGTCATGCCAACTCCCTGGGGACCGTAAAATACGGTGACATTCTCAATCTTGGCTATCTG
>DFBE01000045.1:2289-9292 GCA_002367275.1 Dehalococcoidia bacterium UBA3088
TGGCATCTTATGAAAAATCCTCCTTATGCACAAATTTCAGCTATCTCCTTGGCTTTAACTCTAAGAGGGGAATCTGAGGGAAGCGAGGTTACAGGCGCTCCTCTTATCTCCAGGTCAGCAATGTAAGGATCCTCAGGAATAGTAGAGATTATCTCCAGATCACTGTCGTTGATAGCCTTCTCAATCTCTGGAGGTAATCCATCTCTAACCCTATTGACTATCAATCCCATTTTTCCTACCTTAGTCCTTAGTTCTCCTATGAGGTTCTTCACCCGGGAGGCTACGGTAATACCCCTTATGGTAGGGTCAGAGGTAATAAGAAGGATATCTATATCCCTGGTCGTCTGACGACTGATGTGTTCCATACCTGCCTCACAGTCCATGACGATGTACCTGTACTTATAATCCTTCGCCAGGCGATCCAGGGCGCGCCTCAAGAACTCGTTGGGGGCGCAATAGCATCCTAACCCTTCGGGCCGCCCCATGGCTAAAAGGTCAAACCCTCTGAACTCTACTAATGTTTCTAACATCTTGGAAAACATATAGTCCATTTTGGTAACGGAAGGGCTGATCCTGCCCTGGGATACATCTTTAGTAAGCGTTTCCCGAATTCCACCTATGGTCTGAGCTCCATCCAGAGGAACACCCAAGGCCTGGTTTAAGTTCATGGCCGGGTCGGCATCCACCGCCAAAACCAACCCCCTTTCAGAGAGAAAATTTATAAGCAAGGCGGCCACTGAGGTCTTGCCCGTTCCACCCTTTCCGGCAATGGCAATCGTCCTGATCATCCTAGCACCCCTTGCGCTATGCCTCTTTCCTTAGCCTTGGCATCTTCGGGAGGAAGCGAAGTTACAGGCGATAGCTTTACTACTGCATTATACTCTGGAGGGCAAACCTCCAGGCACGTGCCACAGTTAACACACTTTTCTTGATCGATATGTTTTACCTCCCCCTTCTCACCCTTGATGGCTTCAGTGGGACAGGTGAGAATGCAATGCTCACAGGCCCGATCACATTTATCAGGAAGGATGTAATAAGCAGTAAGCTCAGGGCATACTTTGGCCGGACATTGCTTTCTTAAGATGTGATCTTCGTATTCATGTTTAAAGTAACGCATAGTGGTAAGTACAGGGTTAGGGGCTGTCCCCCCTAGAGCACAAAGCGATCCTGCCTTAATATCTTCCGCGAGCTCCAAAAGATTATCCAGGTCCTCCATCTTGCCTTTACCAGAGCAGATATCTTCTAAGGCGCGGAGCATTTGCAAGGTTCCTAGCCGACACATGGTGCACTTACCGCAGGATTCCTTGGTGACAAAATCCAGAAAGAAGCTTGCTGTATCCACCATGCAATTATCCTCATCCATGACGATCAACCCTCCTGAACCCATCATTGAGCCTGCCTCACGAAGGGAGTCATAATCAATAGGAGTATTAAGTAAGCTTTCGGGCAAGCAACCTCCTGAGGGGCCACCAATCTGCACTGCCTTAAAGGACTTACCATTTGCTATACCACCCCCGGTGTCGTAGATAATTTCCTGAAGTGAGGTGCCCATGGGCACCTCCGTCAATCCAGCACAGTTAATTTTGCCCGCCAAGGTGAATATGGCTGTGCCCTTACTTTCCTCAGTACCGATGGAGGAAAACCAACCCGCCCCTTTCTCCATTATCAGGTGGACGTAGGAATAGGTCTTCACGTTATTTATCAAGGTAGGTTTGCCCCACAGACCTTCATTTGCCGGATAGGGTGGCCGGGGGTGGGGTGTACTCATCTTTCCTTCAATGGCGGCCATCAAGGCCGTTTCTTCTCCAGAAACGAAAGCTCCTGCCCCTGTAGCAAGCTCAATATCAAAGTTAAAACTACTGCCCAATATGTCCTGGCCCAGAAAACCCAGATCATAGGCCTCCCCTAAAGCCACCTTCAACCTGTCCACTGCCAGAGGATATTCCGCCCGAATATAGATATAGCCTTTATTAGCCCCTATGGCATAACCAGCGATGATCATCCCTTCGATGACCTGCTGAGGGTTGCTCTCCAGGATGACTCGGTCCATAAAGGCGCCCGGATCCCCCTCATCAGCGTTACATACTACATATTTGGGCGAACCTTTGGCTCGTGAGCAAAACTCCCATTTCTTTCCGGTAGGAAACCCTGCCCCACCCCTCCCCCTAAGCCCTGACCTTCCTATCTCCTCAATTATCTCGGGCGGAGACATGGCTAGCGCTCTATCTAAACCCCGGTATCCTCCCTGAGCAATATAATGATTTATATTTTGAGGGTCGATATAGCCACAATGAGCCAGTATGATTCTTCGTTCATGCTCAAATCGAGAAAGCTCAGGGATGTAGGGAGCCCCTTCCTCATCTTCCTCCAGAGTGCCCAGGGCAAGCTCTAGACAGGGGTCGTCACCCAGCACATACCCTTCCACCAGGCGGGGCACAAGCTCTGGAGTTACATTGGGGTATACTACACGGAAGGAGTCAGGCTTAGATATGGTGACCAGTGGCTCAGCATAGCATAGTCCCATACAGCCAACCTCAATAACCTCGGCCGAAGTTTTTTGCCTGGCCAGCTCTGCCTGAAAAGCTTCAAGAGTATTTAAGGCACCGGCTGCTCTACCGCAGGTAGCCGTACCAATGAGAATATAAAGGCTTGCCTGCAGGTTTTCCCATTCAGATTCCGCCCTAGTTTGAATTTTCGGGAAGTTCATCAATTTCCTGCCTGTAAGGTATCAAATCTTCCTCCATCTTGAACGGCGTCATCTTGGGATGGATTTCTTCTCCTATCAACACTACCGGGGCCAGCATGCAGCAGCCAACACAGGCCACCCTCTCCAGGCTGAAACTTCTGTCGGGAGCGGTTTGCCCTACCTTGATGGAAAGCTCTCTTTCCAGAGCTTCCAGGATAAGCTTCCCTCCCCGCAGATGGCAAGCAGTGCCCATGCATACCCTGACATGGTGTTTTCCCAGGGGGGCAAGACGGAATTGATTGTAGAAAGTAACCACCCCATAGACCTCTACCTTTGGTATATCCAAAAAGCTAGCTACTTCCTGCATTGCTTCCTGGGGGAGATATCCTAGCTCAGCCTGAATTTCCTGGAGCAGAGGGATTAGATTACCTCTCTCCGGTTTGCATTTACTTATGACTTCGCTTAGCTTATCTTTCTCAGTTACCGTCACCCTTTAACTGTCTTGGCGAATCCAGGGAGAAATTTTCCTATTTCAGTAGCTTCCCGGGGGCCAACTACGACTTCCCACTTAAGGTCTAAGGCATCCTCAAGTTCACCCTTGATCCGAGATACTTTTCCAGGGATGACTATCTTCCTATGCTTTACTCTATCGGCAATACCAGATTTCTTGATAAAAGCGCCAATGCCCTCTCCAGTGAACTTCCCTGCTGCCCACCCTGTAAGGACACCCAACCCCTCTGCATCCTTAACACACAGGAAAGAAGGAACCTTTGCCGCCTCAACGGCGGAGGAAACAACGAAGTAAGTTAAGGACCAATTTGAGGTGACCAGAACGGGGGAATACTCGTTGGGTTCCAATACTTCATAGTATTTCTCCTCCACTGCCATGGGGAACCGAGGGTCGGTATAGATGTTGAGCCGATTGATCAGCAGAGGAAGCAGGGAATATTGGTCAAAGTCGGAAAGGACAATAATACCGGCAAATTTCTCTATGAATGCAGAAGCAATCAAGGCTTCCTTTAACTTGCCCCCGTCCATAAAGCAGGGAAGAGCAATGGTGGGGTAGCCTAAAGGTCTAAAACCTCGCTTTATAGCTGCCTTCCGGATGAAGGTCTGATCCCTGATGGCTTCCATGGGGTTCCGAGAGCCGGGGTCTATAGCTACCTCTTCAATGCCGGCATCCTTTAGCTTCATGGTTAGGGATACCAATTCCTCCACGCTTTTCCCCCTAACTCCTACTGGAGTAGGCTTTTCCTTTATCTTGGGGATAGCTTTATCTATGTTCTCCGAAGTTACAGGATAGATGAGGGGATTTCTATCGGCGCTAACATCCCGGGCAGAAAATAGGGCATCCATATCCTCCGATATCAGGATCATCCCCAGCTCTGAGGCATAAACCTTCTTCACCAAGGCCAAAAACTTGCCCTTATCCCCCGATTCAAAGTAAGGAGCCAGGAGATCTGCCTTAAGGGTCAATCCTACCCAGGGAAACTCGAGCTCCTTTACTTTTCTTATCTTCTCCTCAACCTTTTCATCGCTTTCCTTATCCGAGATAAGAAGAGCAATCCCTGGCTCATGGTGATAGGTCTTCTCATGCCTGTAGACTACCTCTTCATCACCTACCTCAAGCTTCCTCTCCCCTTGTCCTAGAGTGACCAGCTTCATGGGAGGAGCCAGAAGGTCGGTGAGCTTGGCCTTTACCTCATCGGAAAGATAAGGGCACTTATCCACCGTGGCCCCTCCTGAAGCTAGCTTCATAGCGAAGGCAAAACAGGTAGGAAAGCCACACTCTTTACACTGCTTCCTTCCCGGAAGCATTTTCGCAACTTCAGACCCAGCAACTGGCATAGAATCGACCTCCTTTTGTTAACTTGAATCCCAAAACTATATCAGTTTTGGGCTTTCTTCCTATTCTGGAAGCTCTACCTCGCCCGCTATCCAGGGATGCCCTACTTTCTCCAGAAACTCCATGAGCTCATCGGTATTCTTGACATCCTCCTCCGTAGGTATCTTATCGTATACCCCATCGGCCTCAAAGGCTTCTTTATACCTCTCTTTTATCTCCTTGGGCAGCCACACTATCCTTTTCCGTCCTCCATCTGCCTGGATAAACTTAGGGGACATTAGCTGCTCCAATCCTGTCCCCAAGCGACCTTCCACCTGCCTTCCTCCGGAAGTATCCCCCGCCATATGGGAGAAGGTTTCTCCAATCACCGTCTCCCCTTTAAAATCCCTGTTCACCACCCCAAATCCATCTGCCTCCGGGATGTAGAACACAATGGCTTCAAAGCATCCGCAGGAGGTATGGGGATGTTCAAAGGCGCTGTACAGATATACCCGGTCATAGGTCGCCATAGATCGCTCGCTTTCTATCTTATTCACACCAGAATATTCACCCTTTATGGGGTCTATGAGGTCTCCCTTGGGTATGGCGAATATGGGCCCCTCAGGGTCAATCTTGGCCGCAGATCTTCCATCAAACCAGTTTATGGCCCCACAGTTGGCAATGCGGTCAGGAGTGATGACGGAAAGATGAGTAGGAGCAAAGCTCTGACATAAGACACAGCCATAGAATGTATCCACATCTTCATCACGTAGAGTCCTTGTCCTCTCATCCCTGGCGGTATAAACCTCTAAAGCATGAGGCAGAAGCTCTTCTATTTTCTTATCATCAGTGACAAGAGTGATCTGGATACTCTCAATAATGGAAAGCTCAGAGGTATACAGAAAGCTCAATATCTCTCCTAGCTCGCGCAAGGATTCAAAACCCTTCTTATGACAATCCTGGTTCATTCGGAGCCACATGTCCTGCCTCTGGTTCATGTGGTACCAACCCTCAGTATAATTGGTAAACATATGAATCCTTCTCTCAATAATGGCTTCAGCATCCTTATCCAGCTCTGACCCGGCAACATCGACCAGGATAGCCAGAGGATAGCTTCCCCCCTCCGTGAAGTCCTTTAAATCTGGCCCGATGAGCTCTATTCTCTCATTTTCTACTTCCTCAGGGCTCTTCACCGTGGCCAGCTCAAACTTACGGGCTACCTTGGGGCCACCAAACTCTATATACAAGTTCTCTTTCCTTATGACCTCCCCCTCATATTGAGGTCCCATATCTGCATGAAATCCATCAGCCATTTCTTATCCTCCTTTCTTTGACCTTTCAGGTCAACTTAGATCGAATTTAATTTTATGACTCCTTTTTTTGCGCCTGCGGGCGCAAATTATCTATTAAACTTTCCAGGAATTCCTTCCATTGCTCATCCTTCCTGAAATTAGGAAGGGAATAATCAGCATGGGGATAGTAATACTTGCACAGGGTCATGGTCTTTAAATGAGGGGCGAAGTGCTTCAGCACAGATAGAATCTGCTCAGCAAGGTCGCTCCTTATGCCAAAGAAAATCACTAAGTCATGGTTTCCCTCCCTTCTAACCCCCCTCCAGTCGTGATCTTTTAAGTGATTTACTATCTCTACTGCATCGTACACACTATCTGGCTTTACCTCTAACTCTGTAAGCTTCCCCTTGACTGTGGCGGTAGCACATATAGGGATGTTAGCTGCTCTAGCTATATCCAGAGCATAGTCGATAAGAAGCTTGCTGTCCAGCGACCACTCACAAAGTAGAGGGCCAAGCACCAGAAGAGGTCTTTCTGCCTTCAAAATTAGGTCAGCATACTCTCCGGCATCCTGGATTAGCCTGGCTGACTTTACCCCGGTTAACACATTCACTCGGTGAAACGGTATGGTTGCGCTCATTTTTTCCTCCTTTAATGAATAACTGCATCCAAAGGAACTTTGGTGGGATAGGTGCCGATATATGTGGGAAGGCCTACTGGCTCCTTGGGCTGCCAGCCAATCTCCTTCAGATATACCCTTACCTCTTTCTTATACACCAGGGGGATATCAGGATCCCTGCGGATAAAGAGGTGCAGGTCTTCAGGAAGACCACCCCCCATGTATTTCTTATACAGGGATATATAATGATTCAACTTTATCCCCCTTCCTTGAGGAGTATCGTTCTTCCGAATACAAAGCTTGGGGATCATCACCATGGCCTTCTCCTTGGTTTCTGCTACATAGGCTATATGCTCCGGAGAAGGCTCACCAGTGTCTACAATCTCTCTCTTCCGGGCATCCATAATCCTCCAGTCATCTTCCTCATTCTTAGAAAGATATAATCTTCTATATTTAGCAGAATGAGGACCTAGGACTACCGGGACACCCAGCCTATTAAATCCTGTGCCGATGGAGGCTGCCTTCTGGGACATTGCTCCCCAGGCTATCCCACAGGCGCCTACACGGTTTAAGACATAGTC
>DFBE01000045.1:9385-13504 GCA_002367275.1 Dehalococcoidia bacterium UBA3088
CACTCCTCCAGCATCGAAGTCAGGAGGGAATAGCTCATAAACCGTTTTCCCATCCTCAAATTTCTTCATCCCCGCCACCATGGCCGCACATCCGGTAAGAGTCACGATATACTTTCTTTTGGCAAACTCATAAACCATATCGGCAACATCATCTATATCGGGATAGTTAGAGCAGCCCACAAAGGCTAAAACTCCCGGGATGGTACCCAAAGTTATAGGCGCACCTACATTTCTTATCTCGGTGTCCATAACTGCGCCACGGCCTGCCCTTATCTTCCAGGTATCCATACTGGCTATCACTTGCATTACCCTGAGAATAGGGATATGTTGAGGGCACTCCTGGTCGCACTTACCACAGCCAATACATCCATTGAACAGTTTACGGGGTTTATCATAATTCCCTTCTGAGATGTCCTTCATGGCCTTCCCTAACCCTAGAAGATTGGGGCACACTCTCTCACACATGCTGCAAAGAGTGCATTTTGAGGCCAGCTCCTTAGCTTCCTCTTCATTTATCCACTCTTTTTTCCTGTGAGGGCTAATTTTCATGGCCACTTTCACCGCCACTTCAGCTGCCTTTTTAGGGTCCAGGATAGCAAAGTGCTTCTTATCCTCCACCATCTCCTTTATCACTCCATCCACTTCTCTATCTGTAGCATCCTCCAGCCCGTACATAGCCTTATCCAAACAGGCAACAACTCGTGAGTCAACCTTATCTGCCTCTATGGTTATATCAGTCCGGATGCATTGCTCATCAGTCATGATGACATCGGCAATGCCCGTGCGCAGGAAGAAGAGCTGCCTGGAAAGAGGACCTACTATTTTGGCCCTATCGGAATACCTGGTGGTCTCGATAGCAGTGCAGCAAATGCCAGCTAGCTCAACCTTATCATAAAGGCCATTCTCACGTAAGTAATCGACGACAGTACAAGAGGTGGCAGGGTTATGCCCCACCAGCAAAATTATCGGCTTAGACCTATCTACCGCGTTCCACCCCATGTCTACCATGGGTGTATCAGCCACCGAAGTAGGGAAATCAAATCCCACAATCTGGGCAATATCCGCCACCTCCATCCCCACATGGTCCAGCATGCTGGCATGCAGACCTTTGGATTCATAATCTAAAAAGCTTCCTTCCTGTCCAGTGTGGGTGGAATCAAGAAGATGGGCAATCTCTTTTTGCACATATTGTATAACTGTCTTGAGGTCGCCCAGGGTCTCCGGCTTCATTCCAACCACCGTTCTTATGTTGGGAGCTTCAAGCTCAATAAACGGACCCAGATCTATCTTCTTATCTGGCCCGTGCTTTTCTATCAGATACTCCAGGATATGGTCGGCATGTCCAGCATGAGCAGAGCAACCTATGAGGCAAGCTAAAAGCACAAATCTGGCCTGCTGTGTAGCTATATCAATCCCACAGGCTCCTCTCCTTCCCTCAGTTAAGTCACACTTACCATAGGTGCAAAAGCAGCACAGGTCACAAAAAGGAGCGTAGAAGGGGCTATAAGTCTTAAGCAGCCTCATATCCCAGGACCTTAAGTCAGGAATTTCTGGCATGGGTGTAGGACCTACTGGCTCCCAAAGATCATCTGCCTTTATCAGCTTCCGAACTTCCTCCTCTTTCCTGGTCATCGTTTTTACTTCTGCCATATTTCACCTCCAATTGTTTCTTTTACCAGCTTTATGTTATCGGGGTGTCTCAAGACGAGGATATTAGCTCCGGCTAATAGTAAGCACATGGCAGTCATCCCCTCCCACAGTAACCCCTGCTCTTTGCTCTCCTTAGCCTGCTTGGTCTTCCAAACCTCACCTCCAAAGTTAGCGATCATAGGCATTTGGGTCATACTATCCTTAGAGATTACCCCCAGCTGCTTTATCCTCTCCATTAGAGAGAAAGTGTATTCTATGCCATAACCTAAGGCTGGGCTCAAAGGATCAATGACAATCTTTTCGGCGGGGAAGAAGTGGCAAAGCTTCACATTCAACTCCTTCAAGAGGTTGATGTCCATAGGGGTTTGGGCAATGGCCATATGCCCATGGTCCAGGATTGCTTTACCCACTACCGCATAGTTTTCCTTGAGCACTGGCCCTATAAGAAGCTTCTCTCCATCACATGCCTCAGCCACCTTAGGCAGAACCTCAGCATCCTTTTTGTCATCTCCTGACCCATACACAATCACGGGAATATTCAGTGCCTCCACTACCTTCTTGGTTAAGCTGGCCGCTTGATCGGCAGGACTGTCTTTTTCTGCCGGGTCAGTACTCTTAAGAAAAAGGCATACTGCATCGGCACCAAGCTCTTCACATCTTCCGGCCCACTTCACAGGGTCGGATATCACATCCTTATAGGGCTCAACTAAAAAATCCGGCCAGTCGTAAGGCTCCATATCCAGAATCTCTAAAGCAAACTTAGGAGGATTGGGAGATGAACCTTCATCAAAGAAATGAAAGGGGAGAATATTTTCTCCCCCAATAGTTATAGCTTTTGCCCCCTTCCCGATGGTCATCGGTCTAACTATCCCGGTATATGCTTCTACGGGTGCACTATATTCCATTCATTTACCCCCTTCCTTAAGCCTCCAGCCACGCATCAGAATAAAGAACCTCCCCGGCCAGAACCTTGGCCGTCTTCACGTAATTGACTTCCTCCTGGGATAAGGAGGAAAGGTCTATGTCTTCTCCATCCCATGTTCTATAAATAAGGTCAACTATGTTTTGTCTTTCACCCCGGCATAATTTCATTATGTCCTCATCCAGCACATCATGGATGGACGAATAGAGCCCACTCCTATCCAGCATCACCAGGTAAACACGGTTAAGAAGTGGCCTAAGTTCTACGGGTACTCCGCTGGATATATTGGACAGGCCCACAATTGATTTAATATCGGGCAAAGCCTCAGGAAGAATCTTTATGAACTCATAGGTTGCCAGAGCATGATCCTGCCCCGTACCTGCAGTAGATGCGGGCAGGACTATGGGGTCGCACCAGATATGTTCGTTGGGAATTCCCAGCTCATTGGCATAAGCCACGGTATTCATAATGCTATCTAACTTTGAATCAGCTTCTGGAGGCATACCTTTATCGTTAATACACGAAATTACGACATCACAGTCATATTTTTTAGCTAAAGGGAGCATCTGCTCCTTGGAATCCGTCTTTCCTGAAGCAGAATTAAGCAAGGGCCTCTTCTTACATGCCTTTAGACCCGCCTCCATAGCTACGGGGTTCATGGTATCTATGGATAAAGGCAAATCGGCAACTTCCTGGACAGTATTAACGATCCATTGCATAGTTTCTTCGGTATCTTTCCTTACGAAACCGACATTTAAATCTATATAATCAGCTCCGGCCTCGGCTTGAGCTCTGGCTAAATCCTGAATGGGTTTTTTATCTCGAGATTTTATGGCGTCGTTTACTGTCTTAGCTATGACATGTATACCCTCAGCTATAACAATCATATGCCCCTCCTTTCATCTTCCTTATAGCCCTGCAAATTGTAAAGCCCTAAAAAACATATGTCAACTTTCACTTTTGAATACCAGAGCTCCTACCGGGCAGGCGGTCACACACTCCCGACAATCCCCACACGACTCGCCCCAGGGTTCATCACCAAAAGTAGTGACCATGCGTTCAAAGCCGCGACGGGCAAAACTGATAACTCTTTTTCCTTTTTGCTCGCATATCCATACGCACTTTCCACACAGAACGCATTTATTAGGGTCGTAGACGAAATAGGGACTGCTGGTATCCAGGGGCAGATCGGGCAGGATTTTCCTGAATCGCTTAGTGTTGAGCTTCACCCCTAAGTGCTTAGCAATCTTTTGAAGCTCACAGGAACCATTTTTAGCACAGTGAGTACAATCCACAGGATGGCTGGCCAGCATCAATTCCAGGGCAGTGCGGGCTAACTTTAGGGCCTTCGGGCCCCTGCTATTGATCACCATACCCTTCTGAACTTCTTCAGTGCAGGCAGTAACGGGCGTATCCTTTCCCTCCACCTCCACAAAACAAAGTCGACAGGCAGCAAAGGACTCACTCCTTTCCCGAATAGCACAAAGATGGGGGATATAGACGTCATTGTCCAGGGCTGCCCACAATATCTTTTCCCCCTCGACGGC
>DFBE01000045.1:13525-15062 GCA_002367275.1 Dehalococcoidia bacterium UBA3088
TATAGCGTCAAAGCTTATTTTCCCAAATTGAGCCTACTGCTCCTTAGAAGAGCCCCTGTACTTTGCCCGTTTTGGTATCGACATCTACTCTCCTAAAGGCAGGATTAGAGCTGGTTCCTGGCATCAGGCTGATGGTCCCCGCGCAAGGACAGAGGAACTTCGCCCCGGAATAGATCAACACATCACGGATGGGCAGAGCCCATCCTTTGGGAACTCCCTTAATGGTTGGATCGTGCGTCAGGCTCAGGTGGGTCTTCACCATCATGGTGGCGTAATCATCATATTTGGGGTCGCCCTCCAGCATCTTGGCCTTAGCCTCAGCCTCAGGGTTCCAGGACACACCATCAGCTCCATAGACTACTTTGGCGATCTTTTCTACGCGCTCCCGGAGCTTCATTTCCATGGGATACAGGAAATTGAAATCATTCTTTTGTTCACAGGCTTCCATAACTGCATCGGCCAATTCCAAGGCACCATCGCCGCCATCGGCCCAGTGAGTAGATACGGCACAGCGCGCTCCGGCCGCCTCGGCTGCCTTTCGCACCATGGCAATCTCCTCTTTGGTGTCAGTGTGGAAGCCATTGATGCATACCACCGGGCTGATACCCGACGTCTTAATGGTGTTTATGTGATGCAACATGTTGGGAAGCCCCTTCTCCAATAGCCCCAGGTCCTCTTTGGTATAAGAATCAGACAGGGGTAAACCGGCCACCACCTTGGGCCCACCACCATGCATCTTGAGTGCCCGGATAGTGGTGGTGAGTACCGATACATGTGGCTTAAGTCCACTCACGCGGCATTTTACATTCCAGAACTTCTCAAAGCCAATGTCGGCGGCAAAGCCGCTCTCAGTTACATGATAGTCAAACATCTTGAGTCCGATGCGGTCGGCAATAATGGAGGATTGTCCCACCGCGATGTTGGCAAAGGGGCCAGCATGTACCATGCACGGCTGGTACTCCACGGTGCACATCAGGGTAGGATTGATGGTATTACGCATCCAGGCTGTCATGGCCCCTCCCACCTCTAAGTCCTTGGTGGTAACAATATTACCCTTCTTATCAAAGGCTACGGTAATGTCATCCATCCTCTCACGCAGGTCAGCCAGATCCCTGACAATAGACAGCATAGCCATGAGCTCAGAGCTTACCGCAATGCCAAACTTGGATTGCATGGTGAAGCCATCCATGCGACCGCCCAGGCCTATAACGATATTTCTTAAGCTCTGGGCGCAGAAATCCATGATCCAACCCATCTCTACTCGAGTGGGGTCAATATCCAGGCGGCGCATGTGCGTACGCTTGGCTAGTTCTTCATCATTGTAATTGCGCTCATGCTGCATACGAGCCGTAAGCGCTACCATGGCCAGATTATGGGCGTTCATGATATCGTTGATGTCGCCGGTAAGCCCCATAGAAATTTCAGTCATGGGAATGAGCAGGGCATTGCCACCACCGGCCGCCGTCCCCTTGATGTTCATGGTGGGGCCACCTGAAGGTTGGCGTATGCAGCCGCCCACTTTCTTACCTCTTTTTCC
>DFBE01000075.1 GCA_002367275.1 Dehalococcoidia bacterium UBA3088
TTAGTCTAGAATGTCGGAAAAATTGGACCCGATTAACCTGTAGGCGGTTCGCGGATACATGCGAATCGTAATCAGTAGACTAAGGCAAAAGTCTTCTCAAAAGTTTTACCTTTTGTACGAAATGGTGGGCCATTCTGGACTCGAACCAGAGACCTCAGTCTTATCAGGACTGCGCTCTAACCAGCTGAGCTAATGGCCCTCTTATGTTTCAGAATATTTCAAATGCTATGCTTAAGTCAATTTGCCGCCCTTGAACTCAACCCGATAATCGCGACAGGACCTGTCTAAGATCTAGTTTGAACACCAAAAAAGTGTGCTCCTTCACCGGATGGTACCCCGCCGAAGGTAGAGCTTCGAGGAGAAAGGGAATCTCAGGAGGTACGAACACTACCTCAGATAGTCCTTTTTGGAAGCAGTAACCCCTTAAGGAGTAAGCTATCTCAGAAAGCGATGAAGGTTGTCCATCGATATACTCCACCAGGAGTTTCTGGTGAGAGTTGCCTGACAGCAAGGCAAAACTGCTGATTTTGTCTTCCTTCCTCAAGGTGAGAACCTTACCTGAATTCAGAAATCTTTTGAGCCCTTCCGGAGAAAGCTTGTAACACCTTATGGGGTGTGTGGCAGTACTGTATAGCCCCCTCGCCTCCATGTATATCTGTGAGCGTTCGATTACACTCCAAATCTCAGCGAAGGATGAATATGACTCCACCAGGAGAGGCTGGAAGGCATTCTCTATCGCACCGGCATGGTAGGGGATAAAGGTGGCGATACGCTCTGCGCCCATTCTTTCCATCATACCTACCACTATAGTATTATCTATAGGGGTATTCCCATAGACCACCTCCGCTCCCATCTCCATCGCTATCTGTAGGATTTGGGACATGGATCTTGAGGCAATATGTTTTCCCCTGTACTCAGGAGCTACCCTTCCTCCTTCAATCCAGGCTTCCTTCGCGGTTAACCAGGATACTCGAGCTAGAGCCACCGGTTTGTCCTCAACCGTAACTACCAGAAGCCTGCTTTGGGGGTCAGAGAGCCACGCATCCAACACCAGGGGAATGTAATCTCCCCATTCCCAGGTATTCCGGCAGAACTCCAGAATAGCCTCTTTATCCTGGGGAAGCGCTTCCCTTATCTGAAAGTTCTCCATCATGGGCTTTTGATGAGCAGAATACCTGGTAAGAGCAATACTGTCAACGAGGGTAAAACAGGAGCTCGGCTCAGTAGAAGTCAGTAGAAGAATACCAGCAGGCTGAAGCTGGACTGGATTCGGGTAGCTTGAGTTGATAATTCGGGCGTATAATACCCCTAGAATTGGAGTAGACTTGAAACTGTATTATAGTATGCCCTAGACACCGCACAAAGTTGATGACTAAAACCTCCTTTATAGGAAAGGAGAAAGTGGCTACCGCAATAAGCCTCGATAATGTGGTCAAGCGTTATGGCAAGCTCATCGCCGTAAACGGAGTAAGCTTTGATGTGGAAGAGGGAGAAATATTTGGACTGGTGGGCCCAAATGGTGCAGGAAAGACTACCCTTATCGAACTTATAGAGGGACTGAGACCTTCCGATTCAGGCTACATTTCCGTATTTGGCCTTGATCCCCTGAAGGATGGCCCAAAGCTCAAGGAAATAATGGGGGCTCAGCTTCAGGCCACCTCCATCTATGAGCGAATTAGAGTAAGGGAGGCCATGGAGCTTTTTGCCAGCTTCTACCCAAAAACAGTGGACATAGATGAGCTTTTGCACATCTTTTCGCTTACCGAAAAATCTAAGAGTTACTACAAGGACCTATCCGGAGGTTTGAAGCAAAGGTTGGCTATAGCTTTAGCTTTGGTTAATGACCCCCAGATCCTGTTCCTGGATGAGCTCACCACCGGACTTGACCCTCGGGCAAGAAGAAATATGTGGGACTTTATACAAGGAGTAAGAGAAAAGGGGAAGACGATTTTCCTCACCACTCACTACATGGAGGAGGCGGAGCGCTTATGCGATAGGGTGGGGATAATGGATCAAGGAAGGCTCATCGCCCTGGGCAGCCCCAAAGACTTAATTCAGGGCATCAGTGCCGAGAGCAAGATTAGTTTTAGCCTTGATCAAAGGATAGACATAAAGGAAGTGGAGTATCTGGAGGGCATGAGTAAACTAGAGCAAATCGGCGATAAGCTCATCCTGTACACCAATGATCCTGGCAAGGTGCTTGAGGAATTAGTAACTCTAGCCCATAAAAAAGGCTGGGAACTTATCGACTTGAATATGGAGAAGCCAAATTTAGAGGATGTCTTTTTAACCTTGACCGGTAAGGAAATAAGGGATTGAGGGCACTATTCAAGTTAGCCATCACTGAATTTAAGCTCTTCTTGAGGGAGCCGGCCGCTACCTTCTGGGTGATTGTCTTCCCCGTCCTGTGGATGGTGTTCTTTGGTCTACTATATCCGGAGGGTCCAAAAGAATATGGGTATGGAGATATAAGCGAAGCTCAATACCTCCTTCCGGGAGGAATAGGTATTGTGATCATCGCCGCCTCCTTTATGGGCATGACCATCAACATCGCCACCTATCGGAACTTGGGGATATTAAGAAGGTTCAGGGTTACTCCTCTTAAGACATCGATATTTATGGGCTCTCATCTTCTCAATCAGTGCCTCCAAATAGCCGTTGGAATCTCGCTTTTGTTTATGGCCGGGCTTTTCTTCGATGCTGGGGTAGAAGGGTCGATACCCGAGCTTATAGCTCTCATCATTCTGGGAATGCTCTCCTTCTTAGCCCTGGCCTTTGCCCTGGCCAGCGTAGCTAAGACACCAAGGTCAGCCGGTCTTATCTCTATGCTCATATTCTTTCCCATGATATTCCTGTGCGAGATTTTTATCCCTATTGAAGATTTACCCTCCTGGCTTCAGCCAGTAGCCGAAGTTTTACCCCTCACCCCATTAAATCACGGTTTAAGAGATGTCATTTTAGGGTGGGGAGGATTGGGGGACAATCTTTTGAACCTGGGGATACTATCAGGGTGGCTTGTGGTGGGACTTTTGGTCTCCCTGAAGTGGTTCAGGTGGGAGTAGAAAGATTTAGAGTCGCCATTCAGTAGGAAAGCTGTGCCGGCGTCCTGAAGGTGCTGAACAGGCACAAAAAGATTGCGCATAGCTAACAACAGAGCTACAATAGATTGGCGAAGTAAAGGTAATTCAGGGGCGGTTGGCTCAGCGGTGAGAGCGCTTGCTTCACACGCAAGAGGCCAGTGGTTCAAATCCACTACTGCCCACTGTGAAAGGGGGTTAATAAATGAATGGCAGAGGTGGCTTACTCAGCGCCGGCGGAATCTTGAGCATAATAGTTGGAGTATTTGAGGTAATTACCGGCGGGATAATGGTAGCTCTAATGTGGCTTAGCATACCGTTCTGGCAACC
>DFBE01000010.1:0-33785 GCA_002367275.1 Dehalococcoidia bacterium UBA3088
GCAGAAGGTAGAAGAGTATCTGGATAAGCTTCCTCAGCCAGGGAGGGTTAAGGGTATAGCCATGGATATGCATGAGCCTTTCCGTCAGGCGGTCGAGATGTACTTGCCTCAAGCAAGGATAGTGGTGGACAAATTCCATCTCACCCGACATATCAATGGTGCTCTGGATAGGGTAAGGAGTAGACTCCAGGGAGGAAGCAGAAGGGACAAGAAGCGTGATCTATTTAAGAATAGATATACCACGCTTAAGGGGGCCGAGAGGCTCACTGGTTGGGAAAAGATAAGGTTAAACCAGCTATTCTATCACTATCCTGAGTTGAAGATAGCATGGATGCTTAAGGAAAGCTTTAGGGTGTGGTATAGAGAAATGGATAGGAACAAGGCCGAAGAAGGACTAAGGTTATTGGAGGTAAGGATAGCCCATGACTCTCCACCTGAATTTAAGGAGTTTCTGCATACGTTGGGTAACTGGAGAGGGGAAATATTGAACTACTTTGACTACCGGATAACTAATGGCTTCGTTGAGGGAAAGAATAACCGCATTAAGACCATAAAGAGAATGGCTTATGGGTACCGTAATATGGATAACTTTCGGCTAAGGATATTGGCAACTAACCCCAGAGCTACAGGATCGGAGTTTCACACTTATTGACGTAGAGTCAGTCACCTTCATCCTGGTAACGATGTCCGGGAGCAAAAGCTCAAGGCTGTGGATGAGGAGACCAATATGAGTTATACTTTACCATTAGGAGTAAGATGCGAAGCCCAAGGAGCTCTCTGCTTTTTGTGATAACAGAGTAAAATATTGTTTGCATAGCTTGGTTAGAGGAGGTAATGTGAAGGCAGCAGTTTTACTGACGGAGGGGTTTGAGGAGATTGAGTTCTCCACCATTGTTGACATCCTGAGGCGGGCGGGGGTGGATGTGGTGATAGTTGGGCTGAAGGAAGGTGAGATCACCGGGTCACACGGGATAAGGATGATCCCTGATGTGCCCCTGGATGGGATAGAGGCTTCCGACCTGGATGCAGTGGTGTTGCCAGGCGGATTCCCGGGGTTTATGAACCTAAGCCAGAATGAAAGAGTGATAAAGCTGGTGAAAGAAATGTACAGTGAGCAAAAATATGTGGCGGCAATATGCGGGGCCCCTTTTGTCCTTTCCCAGGCAGGAATATTAGAAGGGAAGAGAGCCACCATCCATCCTTCAGGGAGGGAAATGCTCACTGGTGCTCGCTATATTGATGACCGGGTGGTGGTCGATGGTAAGGTTGTGACCAGCCAGGGGCCGGGCACAGCCATGGAATTTTCTCTGAAGCTGGTGGAGATGTGGGCGGGTGAGCATAAAGTGGAGGAAGTCAATAAAGAGGTATTAGCCAAACTATAGAGGTGTAAAATGCCCATATATGAGTATGAATGTGAACAATGCTCCCTCAGGTTTGAACTTAGAAGAAGCTTTGATGGAAAATCGGAGGTTATGTGTCCTCAGTGTGGGGGAAGCGCTCGTCGTATCTTCTCCCCGGTGCCTATAATCTTCAAAGGGTCTGGCTTTTACATTACCGATAGCAGGGAGGAGGGCACTGCCAAAGTCAAAACCGGACCTTCATCAGGTGAGGCCAAAGAAGGTGGAGCTAAAGAGATACCTTCCTCGAATGAGACCAGCGCCCCATCCTGATAATTTATAAGCTAAGCTCATCCCACAGGATGTCATCCAGGAGGAACGTTGGCCCATCTTGACACACTTTTTTTGGTCCCCTTTTGGTGTTTATAGTACAGCAATGGCAGGCCCCTACCCCACAACCCATCCTCACTTCAAGTAGTACCTGGACTTCCTTCCCCGAAAGCTTGAGAGTTGCCTCCCGGTACATGGAGGAAGGCCCGCAGGCATAGATGTAGTTTACTTCACCTGAAAGAGGCAGGAGGTCGGTTACCTTCCCCCTATCCCCGTAGGATCCGTCTTCAGTAATCAGGCTAAGGTTCACCCCGCAAGGCACAAGATGAGCAGGATAAAGCTTTTCCCTGGTTTTCGCCCCCAGGATAAGGGAAACCCTAAATCCTCGATCTAAAGCCCATTCAGAAAGGAAGATGAGGGGAAAAATCCCCTTCCCTCCGCCAATGAGCAGGATACGGGTAGGACTAGGAGGAAGCTCAAATCCTCTTCCTAAGGGTCCTAAAAGGTCGAGCCTTTCCCCTTCCTTGCGCTCAGAAAGCCACCGGGTTCCTGTTCCGGTGGCGGAGAACATCAGGGCAAGCTCTTCTCCTTTCACACGGTGAACGGAAAGAGGACGCCGCAGCATCAGTCCATCACAGCCCACCGTGACGAACTGTCCAGGACGGGCATCGCGGGCAATCTCAGGGGCCTCCACCCATAGAATGCAGCTATCGCCATAAGGCCTCTCTTTATATCGGATGGGGAAAGAATTTAAGGATGGCACCGGAGCATCTCCTCGATCTCCTGAATGAGTGCCTGGGGCAGTTTCTCCTCCTCCACCGCCCTCACGAATTTTCCCGATCTCCAAATAGCTCCTTTTCCTTTCCCTCCCACCATTCCTACGTCTGCTCTTTCGGCCTCCCCCGGCCCATTCACTCCGCAGGCACAAAGAGAGATCCTGAGGGGTGCTTTCTTTCCCTGGAGGAATTTGCTTACCTTATCCACGATGGGGAAGAGGTCTATCTTCGCCCGGCCACAGGTGGGGCAGCTCAGGATCTCCGGGCCGCTCTGCCTTAAGTTCAGGCACTTCAAAAGTTCATATCCTGCCTTCACCTCAAGCTCGGGGGGGGCAGACAGGGATACCCTTATGGTATCTCCAATCCCCAGATGAAGGAGAATGCCTATTCCCAGAGCGCTTCTTATCGCTCCCTCGAAAGGAGGGCCTGCCTCCGTGACCCCCAGATGGAGGGGGTAGGATATCTTCTGAGATAGAAGTTTATAGGCCTCGATCGTGGTGTGAACATCAAAGGCCTTGCAGGAGACCACGATATGACCAAAATCCAGATCCTCAAGGAACTTTATCTCCTCTAGGGCGATATTGACCATTCTTCGAGCCAGTGAATCTCCTCGGGTATTTGGCGGAAGGCTTCCTTCATTTACTCCTATTCTTATGGGAATGTTCCTTTCCCTAGCCGCCATCACTATGCGAGCTAGATCTTCAGGATTCCTTATATTCCCTGGGTTGAGCCGGAGTTTATCTGCCCCCTTCTCTATAGCAGAAATCGCCAGATAAGGGTCGAAGTGGACATCTGCTACCAGAGGAATATGGATAGCCTGTTTGATGCAGGGGATGGCTTCCGCTGCCTCCGACGAGGGAACGGCCACCCGGACCAGCTCGCATCCCATTTCCTCCATGCTTCTTATCTGGGAGATGGTAGCTCCTATGTCTTCAGTTTTGGTCTTGGCCATTGACTGCACTCTTATGGGGGCCCCACCCCCAATCTGCACTCCCCCCACCATCACTCCCCTGGTGGTCATGGCAGAATGTCCTCCCCCGATATGAGGCGAGCGATGTCGTTATAGGTGATAAAGATGAAAAGGGTAAGGATGAAGGCCCATCCCAGGGAATAGATGAGTTTTTGTAGAGCTGGCGATACCTTCTTTCCCCTCCTTACCCCCTCTATCAGAGCGAGAATGATACCTCCACCATCCAGGGGAGGGAGGGGGAGAAGGTTGAATATCCCTATGCCGATGCTGATTAAGGCCGCCAGCCGAAGCAGGGGAGAAGCCCCCCCATATTCCTCTATTACCTCACCCGTTATCTGACCTGCCCCTATAGGACCCATTAAGGCATCACCAGGATTTTCTGCTATCTCATCCAGGGAATCAACGAGCACCCTGGGGAAATCCAGGATAAAGCTACCACTCTCGGATAATGCTTGAGGAAAGGGCAGACCTTCTTCTGGGAGGGAAATGTCGAATATAGTTATCCCCAATGCTCCTTCTCCCTGAGGGGGATGGGAACGGGGGATAGTGCTTGTGACAATAATTTCCTCTTCTCTGTCCAGGACAATCTCGATCCTCTGATCCAGGTTCGACTGAGTGGCTTTACGGAGGTCGTCTAAGCTTAAAATTTTCTTTCCCCCCATAGCTACTATCCGGTCACCAGGCATTATTCCTGCCTCCTGGGCGGGAGAACCAGGGGCTACTTCGGCTATCATTATTCCACCCTGCTTGGTCGCTTCCTGGGGTATCATGAACCCGGTGGTGAGGAGAGCGAAGGCTAGGACGATATTAGCCGCTGGCCCTGCCGCCATAATGAGCAGCCTTACCCACCAGCTTTTCTTGTTCATCTCCTCTTCCTCTATGTCTACGAAGGCCCCTAGGGGGATAGTCCCCAAGGTGTATTTAGTATCCCCCCACTTACGAGATACGATTCGGGGGGGAAACCCTATGCTGAACTCAGAAACACGGGCTTTAGAAAGTCGGGCTGCCACAAAATGTCCCAGCTCATGGCAGACGATGACCAGGACCAGTATGGCAATAAAATAAACCACGGTCATAAAAATATTCATGCTGCGTTTGCCTTCTGAGCCTTGACTTTGACCTCCTCGTAGGTGGCCATGACCTCCGGGAGGCTGGGATCGGGGGTAGAGGTATGAGATTCAAGGATGCGGGATATAACCTCGGGTATATGAGTGAAAGGGATATCACCCCGCAAGAATGCTTCAACTGCCACCTCATCAGCGGCGATTAATGCTGCCGGATAGGTTCCTCCTAAGGAAGCCGCCTTGAGAGCTACCCCAAGCGAAGGAAATCTCTCCGAATCTGCAGCCTCAAACTCTAAGCTGAGAGGAAAGGAGAGGCGACCAAGGCCTGAGTCCCTTCTTCGGGAATGAAACAGAGCATATTGGATAAAGTAGCGCATATCTGGAGGGGAGAGGATGGCCCGGGACACGCCATCGCTGAATTCCACCAGGGCATGAACAATACTCTGGGGGTGAATGGCGATTTCAATTTTCCCCAGAGGAAGGCCAAAAAGATAGTGGACCTCCATCACCTCAAATCCTTTATTCATAAGTGTAGCACAGTCTACAGTTATCTTTTTACCCATCCTCCAGGTGGGATGCTTCAGAGCCTCATCGGGTGTAACCTGGGAAAGCTTTTCTTTAGGGTACCTCAAAAAGGGCCCTCCTGAGGCAGTGATGATCACCCGGGATAGGTCTTCTTTGGCTGAACCTTCGAGACATTGCAGTACGGCAGAAAGCTCACTATCTAAGGGGAGTATTTGTGTCCTGTGGTTTTTAGCCTCTTGAACCACTCTTTCTCCTGCCGCCACCAGAACTTCCTTTTCGGCCAGAAGAACCCTCTTCCCCGCACGTAGCGCGCTTAAGGTGGGGTAAAGTCCGGCCAGGCATGCGCTCGCTACTACTACCGTATCCACTTCAGGCAATCGGGCCATTTCGGTGGGGGAAAGGATTTTGACGCTGGGGATGTGGGGATCGGGAAAGCAAAACGGGGGGTGAAACTCCCGGACCTGCGAGCGTAGATGCTCCATATTCTTCCATCCCGAAAGTCCTATCACCTCAAACTCAGAGGGAAATCTCTTTATCACTTCTAGGACCTGACTTCCCAGAGATCCGGTCGCTCCCAATACGACTATACGGTCCACTTTACGTAAAAATATACCACTATGGCTACGGGGATCCAACTATCTATTCTATCCAGGATGCCACCATGGCCGGGAAGGAGGTTCCCCGAATCTTTCACCCGGGCCTTTCGCTTGAGCCAGGACTCGGCTAGATCTCCTAACTGAGAGAAGATGGATATCAGGATAGCCAGGAATATAATCTGGGCAGTGCCCAAGGGCAAAGCTTCGGAGTAAAGGTTAAACATGGAGCTTAGAACGAGGGCGAGCACCACCGCAAAGGTGATCCCCCCTGCTACCCCCTCCCAGGTCTTCTGTGGGCTTATGCCTTGGGCCATAAAGTGTCTGCCCCAGGTCCTTCCCACAAAGAAGGCACCAGTGTCATAAGCTATGACAGAGAATATAGTTAAGAGTACCCATTCCCTTCCCATGTCCCCTTCTCTGAGGAGAATGTAGTAACTCAAAAGCCAGCCCAAATATAGGATGCCTAGCAGTGTCCACGCCCAGCTCTCAAAATTTTTTCCTCTGATCAGAGTAAGAGTAAGGGAGATAATTATCCAAGCTGTGATGATGAAAAAGCAGATATTTTCTTCGAAGTGGGCGCCTATGATGAGGGAGGCGATTCCGGCAAACCCCAGATAAATCCAGGGCTTTACTCCCGCGTGCGAAGCTAAGCGGTAGAATTCTCTTCCCCCCAGGATTCCTCCCGCCCCCAGGAGCAAGGAAAACCACGGCGTACCCCACCAGATGCTGGCCGTAAGCACAGGAAGACCAAGGATGGCAGTGGCTATTCTGGCGTTCAATGTTCACTCAACTTGCCAAATCCTCTCTTCCTGTCCTGATAGGTCAGGAGTGCCTTCTTGACTTCAGCTGGGCTGAAGTCGGGCCATAGAACAGGGGTGAAGTAGAGTTCAGAATATGCCCCCTGCCATAGAAGGAAGTTGGACAGCCTTAACTCACCCCCGGTGCGGATGATGAGGTCAGGGTCAGGGATATGCTGAGTGTACAGAAAGGAAGAAAAAAGTTCTGGGGTGAGGATGGGGGGGGAAATCTTCTGCTCTAGAATTTTCTTTACTGCTTTTATAACTTCCTGTCGGCCACCATAGTCGAAGGCAATACTTAAGGTAATACGGTCGTTTGCGGATGTTAGGTCTATTGCTTTTCTGGCCTTCTCCTGAATCTCGGGTGGTAACCTTTGCAGTTCTCCTAAGTGAAGGAGCTTTACCCCCTTTTTATGAAACTCGGCTAGCCCCTCTACCTCGCGATCTGCCGCTTCCCCGAGCAAGGAGAGAATTTCTCCGACCTCGGTTGGGGGTCGATCCCAGTTTTCGCTGGAGAAGGCAAACAAGGTAAGATATTTTACTTGGTATTGGGCGAAGGCCTCCACGACACGGGGAATGTTCTCTGCCCCTTTGCGGTGCCCTTCATTTCGGGAAAGGTTTTGTCTTTTTGCCCATCTTCCGTTCCCATCCATAATGATGGCCACATGGTTAGGAACCCTCCATAATTTCTTCTTCTTTATCCTTCCCCCTTTTTTCCAGCTTGGCTATGAACTCCTCGGTTAGACGCTCCACCTCTGTGACTTCCCTCCGGTATTCATCTTCAGAGGTTTCCTTCGCCTTGAGCTCTTTCCTGAGATCAGAAATGAAATCACGACGCACATTTCTAACCCTTACCTTTCCCTCCTCCATCTTCTTTCGAACCAGCTTGGAAAGCTGAACCCTCCTCTCCTCAGAAAGAGGAGGGAGGTCTAGTCGGAGGGAATTTCCATCATCTATAGGGTTTATCCCCAGGTCTGATTTAAGAATAGCCTTGGCAATGGGTGAAAGCGAGGATTTGTCCCAGGGCTGGATGTGAATTATTCTAACCTCAGGTACGGATATCATGGCCAGATCTCGAAGCCTGGCGTGCGTGCCGTGATAGTCTACTGATATGTCCCACACCAGCTCTGGCGATGCCCTTCCGGCACGAATGGAGCTTAACTCTTCAGAGGTTAATTCTACCATCCTCTCCATTTTTTGCCGAAGACCGGAAAGGTCCATTTAATCTCCCAGCTCAAAGCGGACAAAGCGCCTTACTTTAATATTCTCCCTTAATTTCCCTACCGCCTGGTAAATCAAATCTGAAACCTTGAGGCTCTGATCCTTGATAAATAGTTGCTCCAGGAGACAAATCTCCTCCGGGCTTAGATCCGTATCCTGCGGAAGATCCTCTGAGGATATAAACCTGGGGGATAAAGCGGCTATCTGGAGAACAAGGTCGTGGCATAAGTTTTTGAACTCCGGAGTTTTACTGACAAAATCAGTCTCACAGCCCACCTCCACCATAGCTCCAATCCTACCCCCGGGATGGGTATAAGATTCGATAAGCCCGTTCAGGAGAGCTCTCTCCCGTTTTTTCTGGGCAATCTTAAATCCTTGTTGGCTTAAAATTTGAGTTGCTCTTTCCACATCTCCAGCCACCTTCTGCAAAGCCTCCCGACACTCTATAATGGGCGCTCCTGTCCTTTCTCGAAGTTCCTTTATAGCCTCCTTAGATATCTCCACCTGGCTCCTCCTCTATATCTTGCATCCCGCCGCCCCTGCCCATAAGAATAGCATCGGCTATCTTGCTACAAATAAGCCTTATTGATTTTACGGCATCATCGTTGGCGGGAATAGGATAAGAGATCTCATCCGGGTTGCAATTGGTATCCACTATGGCCACAATGGGTATCTCTACTTTTTTGGCCTCGTTCACGGCTATCTTCTCCCTTAACGGGTCGATGATGAACAGAGCGGAAGGAAGGTTCACCACTTGTTTGAAACCCCCCATCAATCTTTCCAATTTTAAAAACTCTCTTTCCTTTTGTAATCTTTTTTTCTTAGTAAGATGACCGAACCCTCCTTTATCTCTCTCTTCCTCTATCTTCACCAGGTAATCTATCCTTTTTTGGATAGTATCAAAGTTGGTAAGCATTCCTCCTAACCACCTCTGGTTTACGAAGGGCATACCACAGCGGGTGGCCTCCTCGGCTATCGCCTCCTGAGCCTGCTTTTTGGTGCCCACAAACAAAATTTCACCCGGAAGGCCCTGCACAAATTCACAGGCTTGGGTGAGCAAAGCTACCGTCTGTTCCAGGTCGATAACATGAATGTTATTCCTGCGGGTGAAGATATATCTTTTCATCTTGGGATGCCACTGAGAAGTGAGATGTCCGAAATGAGCTCCTGCTTCAAGCAATGACCTTACTGCCCCTTGATTTTCCATCATACAATATAGTGGTCTAAAGTTCCCTCTGGTGTCAAGTTTCCCAGGTGGGAAAGCACATACTCCCTGTCCACCACTATCCTTTTCTCCTTGGTCCCGGAAAAGCTAAGCTCCTGGAGGACCTTTTCTACCACCCCGGGAAGCCTTCGGGCTCCCACGTTCTCCCCTCTCTCATTCATCATAAAGGCGATGTGGGCCATCTCCTTTATCCCATCTTGAGCGAACGCCAACTCTACTCCTTCTGTGGATAGGAGCATCTGATGCTGCTTGAGTAAGGAGTTGGGAAGATCTATGAGTATCTGGGCCAGGCTCTCCTCAGAAAGGGGAGGAAGCGTAGCCCTTACTGGAAACCTTCCCTGAAACTCCGGAATGAGATTCTCAGGCTTGTTGCGAGAGAAAGTCCCTGCAGCGATGAATAGAATGTGGTCGGTGTTCACTGTTCCATATCGGGTCATCACTTTAGCCCCCTCTATGATGGACAGGAGATCCCTTTGCACTCCTTCGCCGGAGACATCTCTTCCCATATCCACCTGCGGCCCACAGATCTTATCCGTTTCATCAATAAATACTATACCCTCCTCGGTCCTTTTTATGGCTTGGTCGATTACTTCAGAGACATCCACCAGGCTCCTCACCTCTTCCTGGGTAAGCATCTTCCGTGCTTCCTTTATGGAAACCTTCTTCTTAACCTTTTTCCCTTCCCCTTTGAGGTCCTCCAGCCATTCCAGGCTCCCGTAGTCTTCGTCCAAACTCTCCAGTAACGGCTCCGAAGCTTCGACCTCAATCTCTATGATCTCCCCCTCTAAAAGGTGGTTTTTAAGAAGGCTGGCCAGCTCATGGCGAGTGGTGGTGAGAGGCTTACTGGCCTTAGGTTTGGCCTTCTGCTGGCAAAGGTATTTCACAATTCTGTCTGTAGCTCTCTTCTCAGCTCTTTTTTCCATCTCCCCCAGCCTTTCCTTATATATCTTGGCGGCAGCCACTTCCATAAGCTCAGGAATGATTGATTCCGCATCCCTACCCACATAGCCCACCTCAGTGAACCTGGTAGCCTCTACCTTTATGAAGGGGGCATCGGTGATGGAGGCTAGCCTTCGGGCAATCTCCGTTTTTCCCACTCCGGTTGGCCCCACCATGAGGATGTTCTGGGATGTTATCTCTTGATATATCTCGGGGGGTAATCTTTTTCTCCTCTCTCGATTAGAAAAGGCTATGGCCAAAGTTCTTTTGGCTTCCTCCTGACCCACAATATATTTATTGAGCTCATCAACGATTGCTTTTGGTGTTAACATTATCCTACCCTCCTAAGTTTAAATAATTCACGCTGGTCAGCTCAGGAGCGCTGCTTCCCTTCGCAAAAAGATGCGCAGGCGGAGATGCTCTTCTTTGATATAGGACAGGTCTTCTTTTCCCGGGAGCCAATGGAAGATTGGTCTATCTCCTTCACCTCCTTCCTTTTCTTTTACTGCCCTCTCCACCCTTTCTCTTCCTCCCTCCTCCCAGGCGACGAGAAGAGGTTCGAGGTCGCTTATGTGGGTGGAAGCAAGACCAACTGTAGACTCCCGAAGGGCATACTCATTAGCGTTGAAGGCGATGGATATACCTCCCTCTTTCCTCACCTCCTTTAGCATAGCACCATCGGTGATGCTATCACCAACTGCCACACAATCCGCCAGAGAGGAAGAAAACCTTCGTATTGCTTTTACCTTAGCTTGTCCCCCTACTGGCTTCACCCTCTCTGCTGTCTTTCCCAACCTGGTCCAGGGAAGGTCGAAAGCAAAAAATCTACCCAGTATCTCCTCTATCCTTGAGTCATCCGGGGGGGGAAGGGAGTCTATTTCCTCCACCACTTTATCTATAAGATTTATCTCCTCTTGGGACAGGGGGAAGTTCTTATCCTGAGGAAGTTTGGTGGCCACCACATTCCCCTGGGGAATGCCCAACTTTCTGGTCAGGACAGTAGCGAATGGTTCATAAGCGGTGGTGATGCAGCCCACCTTCCACCCTCTGGCCTTAGCCCAGGAGATGATCTCGTGAGCACCAGGGATAAGCCTGGCTTCCTCAGCCAGCTTTACCATGTCCTGGGAGGATATCCCATGTCTTAGCAGAAAAGGGATGATGAGGGCAAGAGCATTCCCGGGTACATATTCCTCCCCTTTCTTAAGATAAAGAAGGTCATCATAACGACTCACCGCTTCAAACACATGCTTTCCTTTGAGGAAAAGGCCCATAAGCTCAAAGGCACAATCCTCTGGAGATAGAGGCCCTTCAAGGTCGAAAAAGAGCCAACCTGGCATCGACCTCCTCTGTCAAGTCCAGCCCTGATACGGGCTTCCTCTGGTCATCCACTACTTTTCCTTCTTTTATCCTTATCCTCCCCTGACTTAGGGCATTCAGGGTGGCTTTAATAAGGGGAAGCTCATGGGATAGCTCATACTCCCTGATAAGACTGAAAAGGGGGTGGTTTACGTTCACCTCAGCTTTTTCATATACATCTGGCCAATACTTATCGAAAGGTTCTCCTCGGAGAGAAAAGCTGCAGCAAGATAATGGTGGGCCTTGATCTAAGTCCGAAGTTACAAGGTGTATCATCACCCCACTTTTATATATTCTATCACTTATAATGCGCAGCATCACCTCTTCCCATGTTCCCGGTGGCCCGGAAGGTAAGGAAGGGTGAAGATTTAGGGTGGTATGCCTCCCGTATATCTCCTTCCCTACCATGAGCATATATCCACATAAGAAATAGATATCGGGGGCAAAGTCGGAAAGTAGTTCCTCCACCTTTTGGTGGTAATCGCTTTCCTTATACCGGCGTGAAGATAGGGAAATTAAGGGAAGATGAAGGCTTCTCACAAGCTCAATAAAGTCATCGCTTTTCCTTTCTTCTCCTTTCTCTCGATTGCAGAACACAAACCGGATGCTCCCTTCTATCTCTTTTTTGCTTATCGCATCCCAAGTTCCCCGAAGTAGCTCTCTGGCTGCCCTGTCCCTCCCCGTGGAAAACCATCCGATATCTATACCTTTCCCCATCCCAATTTCTTTTTGACCTTAACCAGGCTGGTAGTTATATGTACCAAAGGGGAAGTCTTTCTCCCCTCTATTCTTCCATACCTCAGGGAGGCCAGAAAATCCTTCTCGTCCTCAAAGTCATCCATCTCAATGTAAGCATTTCCTATCTCCCCTAAGGTATGAGCATCACTTCCTGCACAGGGGCAAATTCCGTAATCTTGGGCTACTTTTCTTGCTCTCTCCTTATCCATAGAGTAAGCAGCGCGGGCATTGAATACCTCGATCATATCTGCCGATCTTAAAAGATCTTCATTCATATCTTTTTTGAGTGCTGAGAGGTGAAATCTATCAAAGGGGTGAGGAATAGAGATGAGACCTCCCTGCTCCTTTATCCTTCTTATGGTCTCGATAAGATCAAGGTCTCGCTCTATTTCCTGAGTTAGGAAAAGCCCCACTATTTCACCTTTTTGGGTCTTTATTTCCTCACCTATGATTACTTTAAATGGGCATATCTCTTTTAGCGCAAGTGCTCCTCGAATAGTGTTGTGGTCGGTTACCGCCAGGCAGTTCACTCCTACCGATGAGTAGCGCCCAATAATGTCGGCAAGCTTCATGCTGCAGTCAGGAGAATAGATAGTATGAAGATGAAGGTCAGCTCTTACCACTTACCCTTTCCAGATACTCTCCACTTTTAGTGGAGACCTTTATTACATCTCCGGGGTTTATGAACAGAGGAACCTGTAAACTGAGCCCGGTGGCAAGCTTAGCTGGCTTGGTGGTGGCGCTCTGAGTGTCTCCTTTAAACCCTGGCTCTGTACTTGAAACCTCAAGCTCCACAGATGGGGGAAGCTCCACCGCTAGAGGCTCCTCCTTATACAAAGAAACCTTAACTGACATTCCTTCACTTAGATATAGAGTCGCTTCCTTCAGGGTAGTGGGAGAAAGGGAGATCTGCTCAAATGTTTCCTTGTCCATGAAGTAGTACATCTCCTCATCAGAATATAGGTACTGCATCTCCTGGTGAGTTATGGGGGCCAGGATGAATTTATCGCTGGCCTGAAATACCCTTTCCAAAGTTGCGCCACTGGTTAAAGACTTGAGCTTCATTTTTATCTGAGCGCTTCCTCGCCCTAGTTTTAGATGCTGCCAATCCACAACCTGGTACACATTTCCGTCCATCTCCAGACATATTCCCTTTTTAAGCTCGCTTCTATCTATCATCCTTGAGCCTCCGTTTGATGTAGCCTATAGTATCCACCGGGCTGGGATCCCTATGATTGAGCAAGGAAAGATAGTAGCTCACATAATCCCCAAAGTAGATGAGACTCATCATCCTTTCCACAAGGCTTTCTCCTGAATGTGCGACCTCAACAAACTCTATTCCCCTTTGACGCAGGACATCGGCTAACACCCGAAACCAGGGAAGGTTTTCGCTCTGAGTAGGGGAAAGTAAGATAGCGTATATCTTCTCCTCTATATGGGATGGAAACTCATAGCCCTCCACGGAGTTATGGCAAAGCTCAGGAATAAACTCACAGGTAGTCATGGTTTTACTGTTTTCATTAAGTTGAGTCTTCCAGCGATAGCCTACCGCAGAGATAGCCTCTTCAGCATAGATAAATATTATCCTTCCCGTAAGCTTTATTGCCACCTCTTTCGGCCTGGCTCCCTTTTTCCCGGGGGAGAACTCTCCATTAAGGGTGGAGAGAAGATTGGCTGACCTTTTTACCTCCTCTGACTTATCCTGGATCAGCCCCAGCCCACAGAGAATGCCCAGAAGAGAAAGGAAGATGTGGGCCAGAGCTGCTCGAGGAGGGGAGACATAATCGATTAAGAAAAGGGGTATGCCATCCTGGAGAGCTATTTCTTTTAGCCTCCCCCCTGAGGTCAGGATAAGCTTTTTTGACTTCTTGGCCTTAAGCTTGGATAAGGAGGTCAAGGTCTCAGTTGTGTTTCCCGAGTAACTCACGGTCACCACCAGGGTATCCTCATCTATAAACTCAGGTGGACTGATTCCCCGACTTATGAAGACGGGAATTCCCCCCTCAAGTTGAGAGATGTTCCGGATAAGGTCTCCGCCAATGGCTGAACCACCCATCCCTAGCACGACCATCTGCTTTACCCTTCGGTATTCCGAAGGAAGCTTGAGGGCTGACCCTTTCTCCCAGGCTCTAAGGCATTCCTGAGGTAGACCTTCCAGGTGCCGAAGCATACCTTGAGGGTCAAGCCTTGGATATATGCTGGGGTCGTCAAGGTCAACCATCTATATTTTTAAAAACCTCTTCCCCTCCCGAATGAAGTCTTCTGCCTCTTGTTCAGTTTTTCCTTCAGCATAGATACGGATGAGGGGCTCGGTCCCCGAAAGCCGGAGAAGAAGCCAGGATTCTCCTGTACTCATATGAAGGCCATCCATCCTCTGTATGCGAGTTATCTTTTTGCCCGCCACCTCCTGGGGGTGAAGGGAAGTTAAGCGAGCTTTCAGCTCTTCTCTCCTTTCGTGAGATAGAGGAACATCCTCCCTTCGGTAGTGGTGAGGGCCTACCAGGGAGAATAGCTCCTCCCTGAGTTCAGAGGGCCTTTTACCTTTCTTCACCATGAGGTCCAGGAAGAAAAGGGAAGAAAGAGCGCCATCTCTCTCCGACAGATATTCCCTGAACCCATAACCACCGCTTTCCTCACCTCCGATTAAGGCATTTACCTCCAGCATCTTGTGAGATACATGCTTAAACCCTACCGGGACCTCATATACATCTACCCTGTATATCTCCCCCAGCCTCTGGAGCATACGGGTAGAGGTTATAGTCTTCACTATGGGTCCTCGCATGTTCAATACATCCAGAAAATAGAAGGAGAGGAGAGAGAAGACTTCATGGGTGGTGAGGAATTTTCCCTCCTCGTCCACCACTCCCAATCTATCAGCATCAGCATCCAGGGCCAGACCCACATCGGCTTTTCTCTCCACTACCTCTGCCTTAAGCCTTCCCAAGTTTTTGGATATAGGCTCGGGTTGGATCATACCCGGGAACAGAGGATTTCTTTCCCAGTTTATTTCCTCTATATTGATTTCTCCCCCGTTCAAGACTTGAGGAAGAAATCCTGCTCCTGCACCGTGCATGGGGTCAATGACCACTTTGAGCTTACTTTCCTTAACCTTGGCCACCATGGTAAAGCTAGAAAGGTAATCGATGTAGTCCTTCCGGAGGTCAATGAGCTTAACATTGCTGCCCGAAGCCTTCACTATTTCCTGGCCTATTCTTTGTTCGATCTCCGATACCACCTCGGCGGGGGCAGATGTTCCGTCATTCATTCTTAGTTTAATCCCATTCCATAAAGGAGGGTTATGGCTGGCGGTGATGATTATTCCCATAGCCGCCCCCATCTTATGCACTCCAAAGCTTACCGCTGGAGTGGGGCTAGGTGAGGAGCAGAGATAGGTGGCAACGCCGTTGCCACAAAGCACGTAAGCTACGTCCTGGGCAAAGTTTTCTGAAGCAAATCGGGTATCATACCCCACTACTATCCCCTGGGCTGAAAGCTTTCTTTCCACCGCGTAGCTGGCTATTGCCTGGGCGCAAGAACGGACGTTATCAAAAGTGAAGTCTTCGGCGATGATTCCCCTCCACCCATCAGTGCCAAATCTAATAGTACCAGCAGTCACTATCCTCCTTCTCCAGAGAGCCGGTCTTTTCCCAGACCACGCACCTTGGCCCCCCACAAAGTTCCCTGAACTCACAGCGCCCACATTTTCCAGATAGCTTTCTTCCCCGGAGCTTCCTGAACACTTCTGACCCATTCCATATATCGCTCAGTCTTTCCCTGCGGATATTTCCCCCCTCCTTCCTCAGGAACATGCAAGGATATACGGTTCCTTCATAGGAGATAAAGCAGAAGGTTCGGGCAGCCATGCAGCCCAAAGACTTATCTTCGGTTCTTCCTTTCTTCACCAGGCCGACGCTGAACTGAGGAATGCCCCATAGGCGGAACGTCAGGTTTCTCTCGGAATAATGTTCTAAGATCCTGTCTACAAGATCCTTTTTT
The DNA here is from genome assembly GCA_002367275.1 of Dehalococcoidia bacterium UBA3088. Classification (GTDB taxonomy): domain Bacteria; phylum Chloroflexota; class Dehalococcoidia; order UBA2247; family UBA3088; genus UBA3088. Next base: position 15,871 of record DFBE01000010.1, read on the forward strand.
TCCCCAGGATGAAGTGTAAGTTCAGGATGCTCCTTTCCCCTGCCTACGGGAAAAAAATTCTCTATCTCCACATTGCAAGCTCCCAGATTTTCAGCCAGGGATAGGATGGAGTCCACATCCTGGATGTTTTGGTGATGAATACAGGTAGTTATATGGAAGGGTATTCCTACCTGAGCGGCATTACGAATTCCCAGCTTGGTTCGCTCAAAGCTTCCCTCGTGACGGGAGAACTCATCATGGACTTTAGAGCTAGCTCCATGGATACTTATAATCAATTTTTTTACCCCCGCATTCTTAAGCCATTGCGTTGTCTCCAGACTGAGAATGGTAGCATTGGTTATCAGCGAGGTAAGAAGCCCTGTATTTTGGGCATGGTCTATAAGATCGTATATATCGCTCCGGAGTAGAGGTTCCCCGCCGCTGAAGGCGATTTCCCCGAAGCCCAAGTGGGCGATATCGGTGATAAGTGCCTTTATCTCCTCGGTGGATAGTTCATTCACGTGGGGGGAGTCGGTGGAGGAGGAATAGCAGTGCTTACACCTGAGATTACATTTTTTAGTGACGGCTAAGCGTATCGTCTTCACTTAATCCTGCTTCCTCCCGCAGTTCGCCTGACTTATCCGTTCTCTCCCAGGGAAGGTCGAGGTCCTCTCTCCCGAAGTGTCCATAACAGGCTGTATCCTGGTAGATAGGTCGACGAAGCTCAAGCTGGTCTATCACCGCTCCGGGGCGGAAGTCAAAGTGTTTTTGTGTGAGCTTCAGGATAATTTCATCGGACACCTTCCCTGTACCAAAGGTATTGATGGATATATCTAGGGGGTGGGCTACTCCAATAGCATAGGCTACCTGAACCTCTACCCTCCGGGCTAATCCTGCGGCCACGATATTCTTGGCAGCATACCTTGCAGCATAGGAAGCAGATCTATCTACCTTGGTGGGGTCCTTTCCAGAGAAGGATCCCCCCCCGTGCCTCGCCATTCCACCATAGGTATCCACCAGGAGCTTTCTTCCGGTGAGACCGGAGTCGGCTACCGGGCCTCCCTTAACAAAGCTCCCGGTGGAGTTTATGTAGTACGAAGTAGCAGAGAGGAGATCGGAAGGAATAACCTGATGTATCACCTCCTCTATGAGGCCCTCTCGAAGTTCCTGGGGGTCAATATCAGGATCGTGCTGAGCCCCTAAAACAACGCTCTTTACTCTGCGGGGTATTCCGCTCACATATTCCACCGTCACCTGGGATTTACCATCCGGGCGAAGATAAGAAAGGATGCCTTTCTTTCTTACCTCAGCTAGCCTTCTCACCAGCTTATGGGCTAAAGATATGGGAAGGGGCATGAGCTCAGGAGTTTCATCACAGGCAAACCCGAACATCATCCCCTGGTCTCCAGCACCTAGCCTATCGAAGTTGTTTGCCTCCCCCTTTAGCCGGGATTCTAAGGATCGGTCCACTCCACAGGCAATATCTGGCGACTGCTCGGTTATGGAGGTTATTACTCCACAATTATCTCCATCGAAGCCATACTCAGGACGGCAGTACCCTATTTTATTTATCGTCTTACGGGCTATATCCGGGATATCCACGTAGCAGTCACAGGTTATCTCTCCGAAGATGAATATCAGCCCCGTGCTGGTTGCCGCTTCGCAAGCTACTCTGGCGTAAGGGTCCTTGGTCAGGATGGCATCCAGGACAGCATCTGATATCTGGTCGCAAAGCTTATCTGGATGTCCCTCCGTCACTGATTCTGAAGTAAACCAACTTAAGTGATTTTCCTTTCTCATTTCAATCATCGACATATTATAATCCTCCCGTCAATCAACACAAAATCTATGCCATCCCAATCCCCCTCCTGGAATTATTAAGCCCTTGATACGGAGAGGAGTACAATACTTCCCTAAACGTGCTGGGAGCATTATAATTGACTCATGAGATTATCCTGCCTTAAGGAGAACTTAAGCTGGGGACTTTCTATTGTGGGTCGGACAGCTGCCCTGAGGAGCACCCTGCCCATAACTGCCAATGTACTTTTGAAGGCCAGAGGTGATTCCCTTGTGCTTGCTGCCACTAACCTGGAGATTTCTTTGACCACCAACCTTGAGGCTAAAGTGGAGGAGGAAGGGGAGATAACTGTCCCTTGTCGGGTGCTGTCTGATTTTATCGATTCTCTACCTTCTGAGATAGTTGACCTTAGAGGGGAAGGAGGGCAGCTCGATGTAGAAGGTGAGCATCAGAAAGCACGCATATCAGGGATGGTGGCATCAGATTTTCCTCTTCTCCCTAAGGTAACGGGAGGACTGGAACTGAAACTTCCTAAAGATGTCTTCCGAAGAGCAGTGAACAGGGTAATCTTTGCTGCCGCTCAGGACGAAACTCGGCCTATTATCACCGGTATCCATGCTGAGTTCTGCGGTGGGCTTCTTACTCTGGCGGCTGCTGATGGCTACCGCCTGGCAGTGCACAATATCCCTCTGCCAGTGGAGGTTAATTCTCCCCTGGAGGTAACTATCCCCGCCAGGACGCTTTCCGAACTTTCACGCCTTATTTACGGTGAGGAGTTCACGGTGGTAATAGACCCGGAGCACAATCAAGCTTTGTTCCGCTTCCAGGAAGTGGAAATGGTCTCCCTTCTTCTCTCGGGGACCTTCCCCAACTTCAGGCAGCTCATCCCTTCTGAGTATACTACCAGGGCGGAGATAGCCACTCCTGACCTTCTCTCGGGGGTAAGGACAGCTTGCATATTTGCTGGGGATGGTAGGGTGGTAAGATTTGACATCGCAGGAGACAGGTTAATAATATCGGCCAGGTCTGAAGAAGCGGGGGAGAACAGTGGGGAGGTTGAGGCTCATGTGGAGGGGAATGAAGCTCGGATTGCCTTCAACGGAAGATACCTTATGGATTTTATCTCCTCATTCCGGGAAGAGAAGGTGGTGATGGAGCTGACTTCATCACAAGCCCCTGTGGTATTCAAGCCGGTGGAGGGGGAGGATTATATTCACATCATTATGCCCGTTTTTGTGCAGTGGTGAGGTATATTGCTTCTACTCTTCACTTACTCTTCGATGTTGTATCAAACGGTGCGAATGTTGTAATAAGGGATGACCAACTGGTTAGAGTAGTAAACGCCTTGCTCATAAGGGATGTTGACTGATATATTGAAAGAGAGAAGGGCGTGATGGATAGATTAAAGGCAGTAAAAATTTTATCTCGACCCTCGCTTACTTCCCCCGTTCTGGTGGCGGCGTGGCCGGGGATAGGTGACGTGGGGTTGATGGCCGCGACCTATCTCCGGGATAAACTGGGGGCAGAGAGATTTGCCCATATCCATCCTCAGAAGTTCTTCACCTTGGATGGGTGTATGGTAAAGAATAGTGTGGTTCAAAACCTCTCCCTTCCTCAAAACAACTTCTACTTCTGGAGGAGAGATGGGGGGGAAGACCTGGTAATATTTGTGGGAGAGACCCAGCCTACGGCTTATGAAAATGAATTTGCTTTTCTAATCCTGGACTTTGCCGAGCGGCTGGGGGTGAAAAGAGTGTTAACCTTTGCTGGGGCCCTGGTTTCCAGGTGGGAAGGCAGTCCCAAGGCACAGGTGGTAGCCACCGAGCCCTTCATGCTGACTGAGCTGGGCATCGAAGATCCACCATTTCAGGATAGCTTTTATATCTCAGGCATGAATGGCCTCCTTTTAGCTCTGGCCAAGGGGAGGGGGATGGGGGGAGTATGCATCCTGGGGGAGACGCCTCAGATTGTGGCTAAGCTATCCAACCCCCTAGCGGCTACAGCCATTCTCAGGGAGTTCAAAAGGATAACCAAGATAGAGCTTGACCTCAAGGATATTGAGATGGAGGCAGACAAGACCAGACAGAAAATGGATGAGCTAATGCAAGAAAGCCGGCGTCAGTTTATTGATCAGCTTACCTTTCCCTTATGGGAGAGGGAAGATGAGGCCCAGAATTAGGAAAGGAGGTTAAAAGCTTTATGTTGAAATTGCAAGATGTGGATGTATTCTATCAGGGGATCATAAGAGCGGTGGAAGATATATCTTTGGAGGTAGGAGAGGGGCAGATCATCTCCCTTCTGGGGGCCAACGGGGCAGGAAAGTCGAGTATCCTCAAGGCTATCTCTGGGCTCCTGGTAACGGAAAACGGGAAGGTAACCAAGGGGGAGGTCTTATTTAACGATCAGAGAATAGATGGGAAAAGCCCCGAGGAGATCGTAAGACTGGGAATAACCCAGGTGATGGAGGGGAGAAGAATATTCCCTCACTTTTCGGTGGAGGAAAACCTTAAGGTAGGGGCTTATTCAGTGAAGAACGCAAACCTTGGGGATTTGCTGGAGATGGTATATACCTACTTTCCCAAGCTTAAGGATATGAGAAAACGTACTGCCGGCTTCCTGTCTGGAGGGGAGCAGCAGATGCTGGTAGTGGGCTCAGCCCTCATGGCTAAACCCAAGATTTTGCTTCTGGATGAGCCTTCCTTAGGCCTTGCCCCCCTTATCGTTCAGGAAATATTTAATATCGTAAAGAGGATCAATAAGGAGGAGGGAGTATCTTTACTTTTGGTGGAACAGAATGCCCGGGCTGCCCTCCAGATTGCGGAGTACGGCTATGTATTGGAGACTGGTCACCTAGTCCTCCAGGGAGAAGCAGCCAATTTGCGGGAAAACGAAGAGGTGCAAAAGTTCTACCTGGGAATGGGAGCTAAGGGAAGCTTCAAGGACATTAAGCGCTACCGTAATAAGAAAGAGCTAATCTTATGAGAGCTCATGCATGTGCGAGGGGGTATAGGGGAGAAGGGCCAGGAAACGAGCCCTTTTTATGGCTAAAGCTAGCTTATGCTGGTGTCGGCGGCACAGGCCGGTGGTTGTTCTGGACTCTATCTTCCCCCGGGAAGAGATGAAGCGACGCAGCATCTTCACGTCTTTATAGTCTATATCCCTCCGCTTAGCCTTGCACAGCTGACACTTCCGTGGTTGCTCTAAACGGCGTCTCGTGGGTCTGCCTCGGTGGGGGGGTTTTTGTCTTCTCATTTTTAGAAGGGGAGATTATCTACCTTTAAATCCTCCCCCGGTTTACCCACTTCTAAGTCTTCCTCGGGTGGAGGTGGGGTTCCTGCCCTGTCCAGAAAGAGGACAGTTTGAGCCACTATTTCTACCTTGCTCCTCTTCTGGCCATCCTGACCTTCCCAACTTCGTGTCCTGAGCCTTCCCTCAACATAGACCTTTTTTCCCTTGTTCAAAAATTGGTTGCAGCTTTCAGCAAGCTTATTCCACGCCACCACCGTAAACCATTCTGTCTCCTGCTTCCTCTCCCCTTCAGAAGTAGGGAAGCTTCGGGTAGTGGCAATGCGGAAAGTGGTCACGGGATTTCCGCTGGGGGCATACCTCATCTCCGGATCTGTCCCTAAATTACCAATGATCATCACCTTGTTTAAACTTGCCATGCTTACTCCTTCTTTACTACTAGGTAGCGTAATATATCGCTCCTTGTCCTTAGGTCCTTATGAAGTAAGTCCAAAAGGTCAGGCTCCATCTTGATCTCAGTATATATGTAGTTCGCTTGTGAAAAATGTTTTATGGGATAGGAAAGCCTCTTTTTCCCCCACTCCTCCACCCTATCCACGCTCCCCCCTTTTTGGGTGATGAGCTCGGTTATGTTGTCTACGTCGGGATTTTCCTCTGGACTCAAAATGAGAGTTAACTCATAATTTCTCATGGGGAAATTATAGCATGTACCTCAACTATCTTCTAACCTGGAGTTGGAAAGGATGATGATAGCTCTTCTACCTCACGGCGTATTCTTTCCCGATCTTGGGGGTGTTTCAGTGTCTCATATACGAAATAGGCTATTTTTTTCATCTCCTCCTTGCCAAAGCCGCGGCTGGTCACGGCGGCTGTCCCCAACCTTATTCCACTTCCCACACTAGGCGGGAGAGGGTCAAAAGGAATGGTGGTGCGGTTGAGGGAAATTCCCACCTCTTCCAGCCGATGCTCAGCTTCCCTCCCCGTTATCCCTACTGAGGTGAGGTCCACTAGAAGAAGGTGGTTATCTGTCCCCCCTGAGACCAGGCGGAATCCCAAATTCTGGAGCTCCTGAGCTAAAACCTGGTTATTCTTAAGCAACTTTTGTTGGTACTCCCTGAATGCTGGTTTCCTGGCTTCGTAAAAGCACACTGCCTTGGCGGCGATGACGTGCATTAAAGGGCCACCCTGGATGAGAGGAAACACTGAGCTATCTATAGGTGAGGAAAGCTCACTTGGACAGAGGATAAAGCCTCCTCGAGGACCCCGGAGCGTCTTGTGGGTGGTGGAGGTAACTACGTGGGCGTGAGGAATAGGAGAAGGGTGGAGCCCGCAAGCTACCATTCCGGCGATGTGAGCTATATCCACCATTAGCTTTGCCCCTACACGGTCGGCAATTTCACGGAATTTACTGAAGTCGAGGATACGGGGATAAGCACTGGCCCCGGCCACGATGAGCCGGGGTTTTGATTTCTCAGCCAGCGTTCGCACTTCCTCCATGTCTAAAGTTTCTGTTTTTCGGTCTACTCCATAGGGAATAAAGTTAAACCACCTTCCCGAGAAATTAACTTTGCTTCCATGGGTGAGGTGCCCTCCACAGGAAAGGTTCATTCCCATCACGGTGTCCCCAATTTCAAGAAGGCTAAGATAGGCTGCCATGTTGGCCTGGGCTCCGCTATGAGGCTGAACATTAGCATGCTCCGCCCCGAACAGCTCCTTCGCTCTTTGGATGGCCAATATCTCCACCTCGTCTACCTCAGAGCAGCCGCTGTAATACCTCTTTCCGGGGTAGCCTTCGGCGTATTTGTTAGTCAAGACGGAGCCCTGAGCCTCAAGCACTTCACGGGAGGTATAGTTCTCGGCGGCAATGAGAACTATCTGTTTTTTTTGTCTCTGTTCCTCCCTTTGGATCAGCGATTGAATCTCGTCATCCTGTTTCATGCTCTTCTTGAGCTATGGTTAGGCCCCATACCTTTCTTGACCCACCCGCTTTTAGGACTTTAGCACAAGAGTCCAGAGTAGCTCCCGTAGTGCTAACATCATCGACCAGAAGAACTTCTTTTTCCTTAAGCTCTTCGCCATGTAAAGAGAAGGCCCCCGCCACATTCAACCGACGCTCCTCCTTACTGAGATCTACCTGCTGCCGAGTATGGCAAGAGCGAAAAAGCGAATTCCCGGCCACGGGAAGGTCTATAATCCTACCTAAGTCACGACATAGGAGGAATGATTGGTTATATCCTCGCTGTCTTACTCTTTTAGGGTGAAGAGGGACGGGTACCAGGATCTCTCCAGGGAGAGAATTATCCTTAAGGCATTCTGAAAGCAGGTTGGCCAGGGTTGCAGAGACTGCCTTAAGATTTCTGTATTTGAGCTCTACTATAGCCCTTCGTATTATGCCCTGGAAAAAGAAAGGGGAATAAATCCCGTCGATAAAGCGCTGACCAGTGAGGTGATAGGGATGTAGATCACGCCGGGGTAGCCTTTGGCGGCAGAAAGAACAAATAAAGTCTCCCTCTCTTCCGCAGCCCAGACAATACCTAGAGAAAAGAAAGTCGATGACCCGGGAAAGGTTCAAGCCTATCGTCCTCGCGGAATATGGGCCCCAGTCAAGATGGGCTCGTTAATATATACATCCCCATTGCGGATCTTAATGTTAAAACCGCAATCAGGATTGGTGCATACCCATGCTTTGTAGTGAACTGCTGCTCCCTGTCCTCCAAAATCGGATAGAGGAACGAGCACCCCCACCCCGCACTTCTGACACTTAGGAAAACTAGAATTCTCCACGACTACCTCCCAACTATTTAGTTTAGTGTAAGTATAGCGTCAAGATGATATTTTGGCAAACCAGTCAAAAATTAACCGGCTTGAGCCAGGGCATCATGTCCCGGAGTTTTCTACCTACCTCTTCAATAAGATGGCTGGTCTCTTTGTTTCGGAGGGCGGTAAAGGAGGGGCGCCCGGCCTGATTTTCTACTATCCACTCTCGGGCGAAGGTACCATCCTGGATCTCTCCTAAAATTTTCTTCATTTCTTGTTTTACCTGACTATCGATAACTCGGGGGCCGCGGGTATAATCACCATACTCTGCAGTATCGCTTACGGAGTAGCGCATATAGCTTAAGCCCCCCTGGTATATGAGGTCGATGATGAGCTTAAGCTCATGCAGGCACTCAAAATAGGCAACCTCCGGCTGATATCCTGCATCTACCAGCGTCTCGAAGCCTGCCTTGATAAGATGGGAAACCCCCCCACAGAGTACGGTTTGCTCGCCAAATAAGTCCGTCTCTGTCTCTTCAGAGAAGGTAGTTTCCAGGACCCCTGCTCTGGTGCAACCGATGCCTTTGGCATAAGCTAAAGCTACTTCCCTGGCCTTTCCTGAAACATCCTGTTCCACTGCCACCAGGGCAGGAGCTCCCAAACCCTGGGTATATACCTGGCGCAGCATATGTCCGGGACACTTGGGGGCAACCATGCTCACATCCACAAAATGTGGGGGAAGGATCTGACGGTAGTGGATGTTAAACCCGTGAGCAAACATCAGTGTCTTGCCCGAGGATAAGCCTGTCTGGATGGAACTGTGGTAGATAGCAGGTTGCAGGTTGTCGGGAGCCAACATCATGATGATATTGGCCTCTTTGGCTGTTTCATCTGAGGTCGAGACTTTGAACCCTGCTTTCTCGGCCTTCCTCCACCCTTCACTCCGGGGAGCCTCAGCTACCATCACTTTAAGCCCGCTATCCCTCAGGTTCTGGGCGTGGGCATGACCCTGACTTCCATAGCCTATGATACCGATGACTTTTCCTTTGATTAGCTCCAATTCGGCATCGCTATCATAGTAAATGTTTGCCATTTCCGCTCCTTTCTCCCCTGGTCATGGCCAGGCAACCTGTTCGGGCAATCTCCTTGATCCCAAAACGACGCAGCAACCCAATCAGAGATTCCACCTTTTCTTCATCTCCCGTTACCTCTGCGATGAGGGAGTCGGGGGCAACATCGACAATGTTGGCCCTGAAGATTTCGGCGAGTTGAATGATCTCCCCCCTGGTCTCACGGTTAGTTTTAACCTTAATGAGCACGAACTCCCGGGAAACAAAGCTCTCACCACTTAGATCAGATACTTTGATTACTTCGATGAGCTTGGCCAGCTGCTTTCTCACTTGCTCCACCACCCGAGAGTTTCCCCCCACCACAATGGTCATCCGGGAGAGTCCTGGCTGCTCACTACTTCCTACTGCCAGGCTCTGGATGTTAAATCCCCGGCGACGAAAGAGGCTGGCTATGCGGTTCAACACCCCGGGTTTGTCTTCCACCAACGCGGTTATAATGTGTTTTTCCATCACTTAAGAAGAGATAAGATTTTTGATGGAGGCTCCACGAAATCGGTGAGCGAACCTCCTGGTTGTACCATGGGGTAAACGTTCTCCTCCGATCGAACGATAAAGTCAATGATGAAGGGGCCAGGATGTTCCATGGCCCTTCGTATAGCTGGTACCACTTCCTCTCTTCTTCCCACCCTTTGAGAGCTTATGCCATAAGCCTCGGCAATTTTCATGAGGTCGGGGCCGCTTAAGGGAGTGGCTACGTATCTTTCATCGTAGAAGAATTCTTGCCACTGCCTCACCATTCCCAAAAACCGGTTATCTATCACGGCGACCTTTACCCCTATATTCTCCTGAGCTATGGTGGCTAGCTCCTGAATGGTCATTTGAAATCCTCCATCCCCGGCGATGCACCATACCGTCTCTTCCGGCCGGCCCACCTTGGCTCCCATAGCTGCGGGAAGTTCAAACCCCATTGTCCCCAGGCCCCCCGCGGAGATGAAGCTTCCTGGCCTATCGCAGGTAAAGTGTTGAGCTGCCCACATCTGGTGTTGACCCACTCCCGTAACGATGATAGTATCTCCCCCGGTCACCTCCCATATCTTTCGAATTACATACTGGGGCAAAAGCTCTTCTCCCCCTTCTACATCGGGTAGAGGATGCTCCTCCTGCCATTCCCTGATCTGAGACAGCCAGCCATCATGGGTTTGAGGTTGAATCAGTCTAGCTATCTCCCTGAGGACAACTCTGGCGTCACCCACAATAGGAATGGTACAGGCGATGTTCTTTCCGATCTCCGCAGGGTCGATGTCAATGTGGATAATTTTTGCTTCTGAGGCAAAGGAATCAAATCTAGCCGTGGCCCGGTCATCAAACCTCATTCCCACCGCTATTATCACATCGGCATTGTTCACCGCCAGGTTGGCATGCTTTGCTCCATGCATCCCCAACATTCCCAGGTTCATAGGTGAGGATCCAGGGAAAGAGCCTATCCCTAAAAGAGTGGTGGTTACGGGTATCTGAGCTTTACTGGAAAGTTCAGTGAGCTCTTGGGCAGCATGAGAAATTATTATTCCCCTGCCGGAGATAATGATAGGGCGCCGGGCAGAATCTATGGTTTTGGCCGCTTTTTCTACCTGGACAGTATGGCCCCCCGTTTTTGGCTTATATCGGTGGTTTGTAATCCCGAGTTTTTCTGCTTCAACTTCCTCAGTGAATACATCTCTGGGAATATCGATGAGGACAGGTCCGGGGCGACCTTCAAGAGCGATATGGAATGCCTCCTCAATGATTTGGGCAAGCTCTTCTGTCTCCAGAACCAGATAATTATGCTTGGTTATGGGCAGGGTAATGCCGGTGATGTCGGTTTCCTGGAAGGCATCTTTGCCGATAAAAGGCCGGGCTACCTGACCGGTTATGGCTACCACGGGTGAGGAATCCATGTAGGCATTGGCGATACCGGTGACCAGGTTGCAGGCCCCCGGCCCTGAAGTGGCCAGGCATACTCCTGCCCTGCCGGTGGCCCGGGCGTATCCATCGGCGGCATGGGCTGCTCCCTGTTCATGGCGCACCAGGATATGGCGAAGCTCAGGGTACTGAGGGAGAGTATCATATAGCGGTAACAGTACTCCCCCCGGAAAGCCAAATATAACCTCCACTCCCCTCTCTATCAGGCCCTCGCATAAGATCTGTGCTCCTGTTTTCTTCATATAAGAATTGCTCCTTTTTGAGCAGAGGTTACTCTTTGGGCATAGCGTTTAAGGTAACCCTCCACCTCCTTGACTTCAAAAGGCGGGATGGCTGAAAGTCTTCTTTTTATTTCCTTATCCTCTAGCTTGACTTCAAGTTTTAACTTAGGAATGTCTATCTCTATTATATCCCCATCCTGAAGGGCAGCGATAGGGCCACGGTCGGCTGCTTCGGGGCAGACATGGCCGATAGCCGCTCCTCGGGTGGCCCCGGAGAACCTTCCATCAGTGATCAAGGCTACCTTTCCTTCCAGACCCATACCTGAGAGCAATGAAGTAGGGGTGAGCATCTCCCTCATTCCTGGCCCTCCTTTGGGTCCCTCATAACGGATGACTACTACTTCACCAGGATTTATATGCTTTCCCATGATGACCTCCACTGCCTGTTCTTCGCCATTGAACACCCTGGCTGGGCCCACATGATGGAACATTGAAGAAGCCACTGCCCCTCTTTTTACCACTGCCCCCTCAGGGGCCAGGTTGCCAAACAGGATGGCGATTCCCCCCTTTGGGGAGTAGGGTTCATTGATGGAGCAGATAACCTCTCTATCTTTTATCTTTGCTCTATCGATGATCTCCCCCATAGACTTTCCATACACTGTCCTCGCCTCAAGCTTCAGAAGAGTCGAGATCTCCTTCATTACTGCGGATATCCCACCTGCTAAGTCGAGATGTTGAATACGGTAGGGACCGGCCGGACTGAGCTTACATATATGAGGAGTCCTCTCGCTTACCTCATTGATGAGACTTAAAGGAAAATCAATACCTGCCTCATGGGCCAGGGCCAGGAGGTGAAGCACGGAATTGGTTGACCCCCCCAGAGCCATATCTAAAGCAAAAGCATTGTAGATGGCATCCCTCGTTATGATGTCTCGGGGACGAAGGTCAGAGCTAAAAATATCCATTATTTTTCTTCCTGCCTCCTTGGCCAGGCGGAGACGATGAGCGGAGACAGCCGGGACAGTCCCATTTCCCAAGAGAGCCATTCCCAGGGCTTCAGTAAGGCAGTTCATGGTATTGGCGGTGAACATCCCCGCGCAACTCCCACATCCTGGACAAGCAGCTAGCTCTATTTCCGAAAGCTCCTCTTCATCTAGCTCTCCCTTAGCCCATCTCCCCACCGCCGTGAACACTGTGCTGAGGTCTAACTCCTCTCCTTTAAGCTCGCCACAGAGCATAGGACCTCCGCTTATAAATATGGAAGGGAGGTTTAATCTCACTGAGGCCAGGAGCATTCCCGGCACTATCTTATCGCAGTTAGGCACAAAAACCAGACCATCCAGCATGTGGGCCTGGGCCATAATCTCCACTGAATCAGCGATGAGCTCCCGTGAGGGGAGGCTATACCTCATTCCGGGATGGTTCATGGCGATACCATCGCAAACAGCGATAGTATTGAACTCAAAAGGCATCCCCCCCATCTCCCTCACTCCCATCTTTACTGCTTCGGAAATGCTCCGGAGATGGATATGTCCGGGAACAATCTCAGTGAAGCTATTCACCACCCCGATGAAGGGTCTTTGTATCTCCTCGGGGGTGAGCCCTAAAGAATATAGAAGAGATCTATGGGGGGCACGCTCTGCTCCCTTCTTCACCACATCACTTCTCATATCGCTCCTTCCATTCCTTAAGCTTAGCATCGACCTCCGGGTCGCTGAACCATATGCCCAGGGGCTTTCCTCCGCTGATTCTTCCCTGTCCATTTTATTTTACCACTCCTTGCGTAATATGTTTTGGAGCTGGCGTGGTCTCCTCATCGGCGCTGAGCAGATGGCCAGGGAGATCTTCGATAAGTTTTTTGCAGTTTGCCTTCTTGCCCTTCCTTTAATCATCTTGCCTAACTGGTGGGTCGTTCTCCAATTTTTATCCTCAACCTCTCACCATGGGTATTGGAGGCGATTGTTTCTACCTCCGGTGTAGATAGAAGAGGTGGTAAAGGTGGGCAGGAATCAAAAATTCATGGTAGGATAAGGATTATCCAGCAGAGCATGGTATCTTATGTAAAAGAAAGGAATGAATCCTGAATTTCAAAAGTTGGGGATGGAAGGTGAAGTGGAGGACAAATGGGTCAGGGTAGATGAAATCAGTACCCATTATAAAGTGGTAGGGAGAGGGTCACCCCTGATCTTGCTCCATGGCGGTGCCAACGATTGGCATGAGTGGGAATTTAATATCCGACCCCTCTCCTGCAGGTATCGGGTCTATGCCCCAGACCTGGCAGGCTATGGTTTAAGTGACAGACTAGAGGGAATGGTCTACACTGCCAGTTATTTTGTGGGTTTTCTTCATCACTTTATGGGAAATCTTGACCTGAGTTCAGTGGTCTTGGCTGGTCATTCTCTGGGGGGGATGATCGCACTAAATTTCACCCTCAGATTTCCCCAGAAGGTGAAACACCTCATTCTGGTGGATAGCGCTGGCTTGGGGAAGATCACGCTTAGGGGTAGATTTATTGCGGTTGCTGCAAAGACGGTGCAATATCTTCTGAGAAGAGGCAAGTCTTATCCTTCTATAAAGTCGAAGGATTTTCAAGAGAGCCTGATCTCTCCGGAGAGGCTCTCAAATATAAAGGCGCCCACTCTAATCATGTGGGGGGAGAGAGATCGATATTTCCCTGTTGCCCAGGCCTATACTGCCCATAGATTGCTGCCGAATTCGTACCTTCATATCTTCGAAGGATGCGGCCATGCCCCTCAGAGGGAGAGGGTTAAAGAATTCAACCAGCTGGTCTTGGATTTTCTGGATTGAGAAAGACAGAGATTGTTTAATGAGTTTGTGACAATTTGGTCGGTGGATAGGCACCCCCCTATCACGTCATTGCGAGAGGCAGAGCCCCGAAGCAATCTGGGCAGAGGGAGGGAAAAAAGATATTAAGATTGCTTCCCCTTCGCTTCGGCTCAGGGTCGCAATGATACAAGACTTTTCAAGGTTCACCGACAAAAGTGATACAGTTACTTGTTCAATTCGCGGACTTGACAGGATCTGTAGTTTTGGTATAATAGTGCAGATGGAATGTGTTAGCAATAAACGAAGATGAAAACCAAGCAAGAAGCAGCTTTAGCTAAGCATCGCACCACCTCGCAGCGCCGCCTGCTTTTGGATATCATGCACTCTGCCGAGGGTCATCTCGATGCTGATGAGCTTTATCGCCGGGCCCGGGAAAGAAAAGATCGCCTCAGCCTTTCCACCGTCTACCGCAACCTGCAACTGTTCAAAAAGCTGGGCTTGGTAGAGGAGCATCACTTTGAAGAAGGCCGCCATTGCTATGAACTGAAGCCAGCAGTGGAACATCACCATCTCATATGTCTTGGTTGTGGTAGAGTGGAGGAGTTTATCTGTCCGGAGACGCAGTATATGAAGGAGAAGGTAGCTAAGGATAAGAACTTCAAAATTCTTAGCACTGAAGTTCGTATGACTGGTTTTTGTTCTGCCTGTCGTAGGAAGAAAAGAGGCGAATCCTAAATTTTTTGTGTTGATTGTTGCAAATAAGATGCACTATTGCAAATAGAAGGAGAATATGGAAATAAAGTCTCTGGCCGAGCTTAAGCCCAAGGAGAAAGGAAAGATCACTAAAGTGAAGGGTAGTGGGGCAGTAAGGAGACGCATCCTGGATATGGGGGTGGTTCCGGGAACAGAGCTGGAGATGGAAAGAATGGCCCCTTTAGGCGACCCGGTGGAGATAAGAATAAAGGGCTATCATCTTTCTTTGCGCAACTTCGAGGCAGAAAATATCATGGTTGAGGTTTGAATATGATGAGATGTTTGGGTATGGTTGACTCGGGTGAATTGGTTACGGTAGTGGGGTTGAATGGCGGCTTTGGGCTGTGCCGCAAACTGGCTGATATGGGGCTCACCCCGGGGGTTAGCTTGAAGGTGGTTCACTCTCAAGGCAGGGGACCTATTGTGGTGGATGTGAGAGGGTCCAGGATAGCCCTGGGGTTCGGGGTAGCCCAGAAGGTCATGGTTGATGGAAGAGGCTAACCATGTCTGAGGTCACCATCGCTCTGGCGGGCAATCCCAATACCGGAAAAACTACCATGTTCAACAATCTGACCGGGGCACGGCAACATGTGGGAAACTGGCCGGGGGTAACCGTGGAGAAAAAATGGGGAGGCTTAAAACACCAGGGCTACGATATAAACGTAGTGGACCTGCCGGGAGTTTATAGCCTTACCGCCTATTCTCCAGATGAAGTGATCGCCCGCCGGTTTGTGGTGGAGGAAAGGCCGGATATGGTGGTGGATATTGTGGATGCAGCAAATTTAGAACGAAACCTCTACCTTGCCGTCCAGTTTCTGGAGCTGGGAGCTAAGCTTATAATAGCCCTCAACATGACTGATGTAGCTGCCTCGCGTAATCACCGCATCGATGCCGAAAAGCTTTCCCAGCGCCTGGGGGTGCCGGTAGTCCGTACGGTGGCCAATCGCAATCAGGGGACGAAGGAGCTTTTAGACCGCATAGTAAACCTGGGGCAAAGTGTGAACGATGCCGATTTTAGAATTGATTACGGAAAAGAGATAGAGAGAGAGATCAAAAATTTACAGGAAATCATCCAGAAAAGTCTTCTTTCCCTCAATTACTCTCCACGCTGGCTGGCCATAAAGCTCCTGGAGGAGGATGACGAGGTAACAAGGATAGTTCAGGGGAAGGGCTGATGAGCCCGGAAGATATCTTGCACTCCAAAGATGAAGCTTTGGCCCGGTTGCGGGCAAGCTTCGGGGAGGACCTGGATACAGTATTTGCGGGTAGAAGATACGGCTTTATCAGCGATGCTTTAAGGGAAGTCTTGGTCAAGCCCAAGAAAGAGAAGGTTACCTGGACGGAGAGGATTGATAGAGTAGTTTTAAACCGCTTCTTAGGAATCCCTATATTTTTGGCCCTGATGTGGATCATCTTCCAGTTTGTCACCCCTGCCATGGGGGGGGCCAGCATGTTTACCATCGCTGGTTACTTTATGGACTGGATTGATGAAGGGTTTGGCTGGCTTGGCGGACAGGTTGGAGTTGGCGGGTGGGGTGGGGCATTGCTCACCGATGGC
Source organism: Dehalococcoidia bacterium UBA3088 (assembly GCA_002367275.1). Classification (GTDB taxonomy): domain Bacteria; phylum Chloroflexota; class Dehalococcoidia; order UBA2247; family UBA3088; genus UBA3088. Next base: position 31,999 of record DFBE01000010.1, read on the forward strand.
ATTATCGGAGGGGTGGGTTCAGTCATCATATTCATCCCTTCCATCTTTATCCTGTTCTTCTTTATCTCCCTGCTGGAAGACTCAGGATATATGGCCAGAGTGGCCTTCGTTATGGACCGGGCATTACGGCGGGTGGGGCTGCATGGAAGGTCGGCTGTGCCCATGCTGCTGGGTTTTGGCTGCAACATTCCCGCCATTATGGCCACCCGGACTATAGAGAGTAAAAGGGACCGCATGACCACCATTTTGGTGAACCCCTTTATGTCCTGCGGGGCAAGGCTCCCCATATATCTGATGTTAGTGCCCACATTCTTTGCTGCCTATCAAGGAACGGTGATATTTGGCCTTTATGTCATTGGGGTATTGGTGGCAGTGGGGGCAGCCTGGCTTCTCCGGTCTACCTTATTTCGGGGTCCTCCCGCTCCTTTTGTGATGGAGCTTCCTCCCTATAGGCTTCCTCGTTTTACCGAAGCCTTAGTTCATATGTGGGAGAGGGGGAAGTGGTTTCTGGTTCGGGCAGGAACCCTTATTTTTGCGGTGGTGATACTCATCTGGGCTCTGGACTATACCGGAGCCCTGGAGTCCATAGGGAGAGCCATCGATGTCTTATTCTCTCCCTGTGGCTTTGGCCAGTGGCAGCCGGCAGTGGGGTTGATCACTGCCGTCCTGGCCAAGGAGGCGGTGGTGGGGACTTTTGGTGCCATCTTTGCTGGTGCTGAGGAGGTTGGTGGCCTGGGCTTCATCATCAATTTTGAGCTGGGGTGGGATTCCCTTACTGCCTTTAGCTTCATGCTTTTCACCTTGCTTATGGTTCCCTGTGTAGCCAGCCTGGGAGTAATACAGAGAGAGACTAACTCCTGGAGATGGATGCTCTTCGCCCTGGGCTTTACCCTGGGTGTGGCCTGGATTGGCTCTACCCTCGTTTTCCAGATAGGCAGTCTTTTCATATGAGAACGGCATTGATGAAATCTGCAGGATGGCTAGCTTTAATGCTTGCTGCACCTTTGATTATGCCATTGCTCTGCTTGGCTGTGCCTCCTGGTGTCGGCTATGTAGAGGAGTCAGACCTTACTCCTATCTGGATATATGATGAGGATGAAAATCTGGAGAAGTTTGTCATACAGGAAAATGATGTCCGAGGTTATGCCAAAGGGATGAAGGAAATTAGGGCTGAGTTTGAAATAGATGGAAAGCTGTGCCAATGTCCTGACGGAGAGCTTTGCGTATGCGAGGTCTGTGCCTTCAGGGCCACCGGGCTTGCCATATCCGAGCTTTGGGAGGATGAAATACCAAATAGAGCTGATCTTGATATAACCTGGAGCCATCCCTCCCCATGTCAGGAAAAGACCTTCCGGTATATAACCGGCAATACTGCTCAGTACCATAAGGTTATACTCGAGGACACAGGAAAGGTCTTAAGCCTGAATAACTACAGATACAAGTTTACGAACCTGGATACCGGTGATGAATTCGAGGTCCAGGTTAAGGAAGGGATCTTCCCTCCTGGATTCTTTGAGCTTCGAGCAAAGGTGAAGTCGGGAAGAGCCACCGACCAGGAGAAGGCCCTTTTTGCTTCTCAATGGGGGGAGACAAGAGATAAGTTTTTGGACCTGGATGACGATGAGCTCTTCGATTTTGAGGAAGAAGAGGAGGAAACCCCCTATTGGCCCATTGTGTTCACCCTTGGCCTTACGGCGGTTGTAATGGGGACTGCTGCCTATTCTACAGGCGGGGCAAGGAAACGCTGAGAGATGATGTAGAAAATTAAACGCACTAGGGCAAGAGTA
>DFBE01000010.1:33815-37748 GCA_002367275.1 Dehalococcoidia bacterium UBA3088
TTTTTGCCTTGCCCTCAGTGCATTAGAAGTATAGCACAAAAGAAAGGAGGAAGACAATGTCTGGTAGAAGAGGGCCTCCATAGGACCGAAGCCTGAAGGAATGTTCAATTAAAAAATAAAAGAAAGGAGATGGTGTAAAAAGTGGTAAGAGGTTTAAGCCAAAGATTAGGGCTTATAGTAGGGATTTTTCTAAGTTCAGTTTTACTAACCCTGCCTATCCAGCAAGCTTACGCTGTGGAATGGGAGACCTATGAGGATGAGGACTTAGGGTTTTCCATCGATTACCCAGCAAAATGGGAAGAGGGAGATGCCGCAGATTTTGAAGAGGAAATAGAGGGAGTAATCTTTATGTGCCCTAAGTTTGTTTCCTCAGATGGAGAAGAGGGATGCTGTGCCTTAGTGGGCAAGGAGTACATAGAGGAAGGGGAGACCATTGAGGAGCATGTTGAGGGTGATGTTGCTGAGGCAGATGGCGATATAGATGAGGATTGGTGGGATGAAATTAGTGGAGTAGAAGCATATTATACCATCGTCACATTCCCCTCCGATCGCACATCTATAATGGTGCATTGCTGGGTGCCAGGAGAGGAAGAAGAAGCAGTCTGGATGGTAGAGTGCGAAACCGATACCAAGAAGTTTGATTCAAAAAGGAAGTTTTACTTTGACCCCATGATTGATTCATTTGAGATTCTATAAAAGCGGAAGGAAAGAGTGTCTTCCAGTAATTCCCGGGTAAGCTCAACAGCGTATCCGTATCAGGAGACCCTGGAGCGATTGCGCAGGGAGTTTGATATTTTACCCCAGGATATGTTGAAAGGAATAATGGGGGAACTGGATAAGCTATACCTTATGGTGGGGAAGGATAGTGAGGAAATAATAAAAGCAGGAAGGTTAAAAATAGACCCTTCTCGCCATAAGACCAGCCTTGATGGTTCCCCCTTGCCCTTAGCTCCTACAGAGTTTAAGCTTTTAACTTTCTTGGCCAGAAACAGAGGGAAAGTATTTACCCGGGAGGAGCTACTGGAGAAAGTATGGGGATATGAATACCTGGGGGACACAAGAACGGTGGATGTTCACATAAGACGGTTGAGGAAGAAGGTTGAGGAAGACCCCAACCATCCCTCATGTCTGATTACGGTAAGGGGAGCAGGCTATAAGCTTGAATAACAGCTCAAAAAATAAAAAGGAGGAAAAAAATGAAGCTATTAACTGAAGTAGAGCCTGAAAGCAAGGTGGTGGTCAGAAGAATTGAAGGAGGGTCAGAGGTTGAAGCTTGGCTTAAGGACCTGGGGGTCTCTCCCGGGGTAGAGCTCACTCTGATTGCGGCAGAGCCGGTGCATGCCCATGTAGGGCCTATATCCTTAAAGGTAGCAGGTAAGGAGATAGTCATATCCCAGGGATGGGCAGATAAGGTGTTGGTAGAAAAAGGAGGGGAAGCTCTCCCTCTACTAAGGCTGGAGAAAGGGGATGAGGGTGTAGTCAAGGCAATTGAGGGAGGAAAGGATTTCAAGGACTGGATTTCTCAGATGTGCTTAAATGAAGGCAGCAAGGTAGAGTTCCTGTCCCATCTCCCTCATGAGACCCTGATTCTCAAAGTGGAGGATAAAGAGGTAAGAATGGGGCCGGGGAAAGCATCCCGGGTGTGGGTAGAGGATGAAGGGAAAATCATGCAGGTTAATTACCTTAAGGAAGGAAAGAAGGCCAGGGTAGCAAAGCTAATCGGTGGAACCAGGTACAGCCAGGAGATGGAAGAGATGGGGATTAAGGAAGGGATAGAGATAACGTTGGTGAAAAAGGAAGTATCCAAGGCACCACCCCAGAGAAAGGGAAATTATGTGCTGGCAGAGCTTGAGGGACAGATAATAACCATCGGCCGGGGCATGGCGGAGAAGATATGGGTGGAATAGTCAGCAGGGGAGAGAAAATATCCTCACCCAAAAGAAGGCTATGGGAGTTTAAGTCCTTCATCATATGCAGGCTCTTAGGCTTAACCTTTGATGAAAGGGATACAGCGAGGATATTCAGAAAGCTCAAGCTTTTAGATGGTCATCTTCCTTCTCCCTCTGAGCTACACGGGATGCTGGTCTATGCCTGCACCGAGCCCACCCCGGTGGCCAAGCATATGGATAGGCTCCTGGAGGAGAAATTTGACTCTTATCGGGGTAAGCTCAACGGGCTGGACCAAAAGGCCATCTGCTCGCTTATTGAAGGGGAAGAGAAACTCAAGAGTATTCCTCTTCCTGCCCTCATCTGGCTGGCAGTGCGAAATCAGCGCCTGGATATTGATGAGATTGAGGTGAGGATCTTCAATGCCGTGCACATGAAAGAGCATCGAGCGCTAAGGTTCTATGACCAGCTTTCCCAAATCCTTCCTTCCGGCAAGGCAGAGGATGTGATAGGGGAGCTCAGGGAAACCCTCAAATTAAATGAACGGCTGGAGGATAAAGTTCAAAGGCTGGAGCAGAAGAAGGAAGAGCTGGGGGGGAAGATGGAGAACATGGAGGAGGAAAAGTCCCGCCTCTCTCTAAGCCTGACCGAGCAAAGGCGAGTAAGCGAGGAGCTTAAGCTTAAGCTGGAGGGCCTGGGTGGTGAGCCTGCCTTGGAACAAATGGAATGTATGAGGAGAGAGATGGATATCTTGGCCCGGGAAGTGAAATTCCTGACCGAGGAGCTATCGAGAAGAGAAGCCAGAACAACCTCTCCCGAGAGGAGCAATGAAGCCCCAAGCTTTGAGCAAGTAAAACTTGAGCTTCCCCGTGAGAGTCTTGAGCCGCTGTTGCTTACCGGCAGGACCATAGCCCTGGTAGGGGGATTGGAATCCCTCGTCCCCTACTACAGGGAGACGGTGGAATCGGCGGGAGGCAAATTTTACTACTACTGTGGAAGGTGTCTGTGCTCACAAAGGATGAAGGAAATACAAAGCCTGGTGGATAAGGCTGATATGGTGTTCTGCCCGGTAGACCAGAACAGCCATAACGCCTGCCGCTGTGTCAAGAAGGCCTGCAGGCTAAGTGGCAGGTCATGTCGCTTTCTTCATAACTCCGGGTTAAACGCCTTTAAAAGAGAGCTTTACGACTTTACTTCAGTTGAATTGAATTAAAAAAGGAGGCAAAAAATGTCCGATGAGATCAAAGCATTGTATGAGAGTAGAGTAAAGGAGGTGCAGCAGGAGTTTGGAGGACTACCTTTACAGGACTTGATACTTGTTCTTTCAAATTTGAAAAAACTGCACTGCATGGCAGAAAGAGAATTGGTGTTCAGGGTAGCTTCCTCACCCCTGATGGACCCCCGACCTTCAAGGCAATAGGGGGATAAAGCTGATGCCTCAAAGCTTTGCAGGAAGGGAAGAGATAATAAGGCTGGGAGAGCTGGAGCTTGACCTTGCCGGCTGTCAGGCGAGGATTGATGGCTCCCCTCTGTCGTTTACCCCTACTGAGTTCAGGCTTTTTGCCTTTCTGGCTCAGAACCAGGGAAAGACGTTCAGCAGGGAGCAACTCATGTATACAGTATGGGACTATGGATATAAGCAGGGGGATAGAACAGTAGACAACTGCATAAGTCGGTTAAGGATGAAGGTTGAAAGGTACCTTGCCCATTCCTGTCGCTTGCTCACAGTGCGGGGGAAAGGCTACAGGCTGGAAGCAAGATCAAAACGAGAATGATGCCCAGCAGAAGCTGCGGATAGTCCCTGAGTAAGCTCAAGGGAAAGGAAGCCATAGTAAGAAAGTTTTTGGGTCTGGCGCAGGATGATAGGAATGATGGGTGATCATGTCCCACTCCAGGGTAGCAAAGTAGATTAAGGAAAGCGTGGAGGGAAGCCTCCAACAGATTAAGGTCTGAAAGTTTGACAGGAGGGCAAAAGCTTGTTATATTGTTTATGGTTTTGCGAAAGATATGCATTTGCAAGAACATGGTATCATAAAAAGAAAGGAG
>DFBE01000035.1 GCA_002367275.1 Dehalococcoidia bacterium UBA3088
GCTGGTCAAAGTCATCTCCTCCCAGGTGAGTATTACCATTGGTAGACTTCACCTCAAACACTCCCTCACCAAGCTGGAGTATAGATATATCAAACGTTCCTCCCCCCAAATCATAGACCGCAATGGTTTGCTCCCCTTTCTTATCCATCCCATAGGCCAGGGAGGCAGCAGTGGGCTCATTTATGATGCGTAATACTTCAAGGCCAGCGATCTTCCCCGCATCCTTGGTTGCCTGACGCTGGCTATCGTTGAAGTAGGCCGGCACAGTGACCACTGCCTGAGTGATTTTTTCTCCCAACTTAGCTTCTGCATCCTGTTTCAGCTTTTGTAATATCACCGCGGAGATCTCCGGGGGGGAGTAGGCCTTGTCTCCCATTTGAACATGGGCATCCCCGTTGGAAGCCTTTACAATCTTATAGGATAGAAGTTTGGTGTCCCCTTGCACCTCGGAGTCATCATGCTTGCGGCCCATAAGACGCTTGATAGAATAGATGGTATTCTCAGGGTTAGTTATAGCCTGACGTCTGGCCATCTGCCCTACATATCTTTCCCCGGTCTTAGGGTTAACTGCCACCGTGGAGGGGGTTGTCCTCCCTCCCTCGCTATTCTCCAGGACATCGGGCTCTCCTGCCTCCATGATCGCCGTACAGGAGTTGGTGGTTCCTAAGTCAATTCCCAGCACCTTGGCCATTTCTAATCCTCCTTATCTTCATCTGCTTTTCTTTTAGTTACCACTACACGCGCCGGGCGAAGCAGTTTACCATATAGCTTATAGCCCTCTTGAAGTACATGGACAATCTTCCCTTCCTCTTCACCGTCCTCGGTCATAACCGCCTCATGCTCCCAGGGATCAAAGTCTTCTCCCTCCGCCTCAACGCGACATACTCCTTCCTGGCGCAAGATTTCCCCAAGCTTATGCTCGATGAGAGCTATACCTTGCACCCAGTCAGAATTTGCTATTTCGGAAGGTATTGCCGCCACAGCATGCTTCAGGTCATCGATGATGGGAAGAAGATTTTGTATCAGGCAGGCATTGGCCATCTTGGCCTGCTCCGAGCGTTCATCATCCACCCGCTTTTTATAATTGCTGAAATCAGCCTGTACTCTCTGGAGTAGATCTTTGTATTCCTCTGCCTCTTTCTCTAAGTAGCCTATCCTTTCTTCCAAAGATACTTCAGGAGATAAGGTTTCATCCGCGCCTTCAGTCATTTCTTGCTCAAAATTTTGGTTGTTTTCCACCTTTCAATATCTATTATACGAACCGTCAGTCTTTATGGTCAACGCTACGACTAAACTGGGGGAGGCAGATAAGTTATGGTTTCATTCTTGAATTCCTTCACCGTGGGCAGCACAACATACTCCTGAGTGTCTGTTTCCCAGGATAGCTTTTGCACGATTTTATCCAGGTCATTGTTTTCCTTACCATGGATCACCGTAAACAGGTTATAAGGCCATTGTGGTCTGGTTTCTCGCTCACAGCAATGACTTACCTCGGGGAAGGAGGCCATTTTACCGCCTACTATCTCTATCCTGGCGGAGGGAACAAGCCAGGAGACCATGGCATTCAGGGCAAACCCTACGTTGTGATGCCTGATTAAAGCTCCAAAACGCCGCATAATGCCCCTTTCCTTAAGAGAACAGCATTGCTTGAGAAATTCATCTTCGCTCATGTTCAAGCTGGCCGCCATTGCCTCAAATGGCCTCATGGTAAGCGGAAGGTCCGGTTGTAGTTTGCTGATTACAGCCCAATCTTGAGGTGATGCATGTGGAGGAGTTAGCGGAGGGATATAACAATATGCCTCGTTATCCGGCGAGCAACCCTTTGAGGGCTGTCCTATCAGATCAAAGTAGACTCTTACCTTGAAAATTCTTAAGGTCGGTAGATTCAGGATATCTTCAGCTTTGACTAGCTCGGCTAATCTTGGTAGTTCCTGTTGTAGACCAGCATTATTGGGAAGGATGAGGGTAAACCAGAGGTTAAAGCGATGGTCTCGAGCATAATTATGGCTGACTCCGGGATGCTGGTTAATAAGTCTTGCCGCTTGCTCCAGCCGACTCTCGCTCAGTCTCATTCCTATCAGGGTACTATGATAGCCCAGGCTTCTAGAATTAAACACAGGCCCTATGCTCTTTACTACTTTGTTCTCCTTCAGTCTGGCTATTCGGTGGATCACCTCTCTCTCGCTCACGCCCACGACGGTGGCCAGGGCACGGAATGGCTCTCTGACTAAAGGAAAATCTATCTGCAGAAGGTTAAGCAGCGCCCTATCAAGGCTATCGATATTCACACCAGTCATATAAATCTGCCAAAATCATAGTTTGGATGTCTGATGCTGGGCGATGGGTTCATAGACACAGCATGGATCCGAGGCCAGATAATCACCACTTGCCTCATAGGCTCGGGCACGGCAGCCACCGCATATTCTCTTATACTCACAAACGCCGCACTTTCCCTTGATGCGGGACAGATTTCTAAGGTCTCTGAATAGTGGGGAGTCAGTCCAGATTTGGCCGAAGCTTTTTTCCCTTACGTTGCCCGCCTCCACGTTCAGATATCCGCATCCCTGCACTTTCCCCCGGTGGGAGATAAAACAAAAGCCTACTCCGGCCAGGCATCCCCGGGTGAGAGAGTCCATCCTGGGCTTGCCCGCCGGTGATACTTCTGATGTAGTACCCTTATTTCTTTGCTGAGCAATGCGAAAATAATGGGGGGCATCAGTGGGCTTAAAGAATATCTTATCTCCCAGCTCTGCTTGCTCGTCGTAAATCCAGTTAAGAATCCCCTCGCATTCCTCCGGTGTAAGCTGGGAAGAGGCTAGGTCTTTACCCCGCCCGGTAGGCACCAGCAGGAAGGGGTGGAAAGCCACTGCCCCTACTTTCAGCGCCAGGTTGAGAAGCTCCTTAAGGTAGGGAGCGTTTAGCTTGGTAATGGTGGCGTTGATTTGAACCTGGATACCAATCTCACGAGCCTCCTTTATGCCTGCTAAGGCAGCCTCAAACGCGCCGGCTTTGCCTCGAAAATCATCCTGAAGGTCGGGAAAGGGGAAATCCAGGCTTACCCCTACTCGGGATATTCCTGCCCTTTTCAAGCTGAAGGCTACATCCTGAGTGATAAGTGTCCCATTGGTGCCCAGCACCACCCGAAGCCCCTTTTCGGTAGCATACCGGGCTACCTCAAATATATCGTGCCGCAGAAGCGGCTCCCCACCGGTGAGGATGAGGATGGATTTACCTACCTCCAGAATATCATCGACCAGGTGAAGGCATTCCCTGGTGGATAGTTCATCCGGATAGACCTTAGATTCTGCCCCCGCCCGGCAGTGGGCACAAAAGAGATTGCAGCGTCTGGTTATCTCCCAGGCCAAAAGCTCAAGCCGGGGGTTAAGATAATCTTCAGCTTGAGCCAATCTCCTCCTCAGTCAGATAACAGGCAGGGTCGTGAGCCCACATATCATTGAACATTGCCTCAGCTCGAGACCTGAGATTGCCGTTGCACAGGTCGACATATTTACATCCAGCGCAACGCTCCTTAAGAAATTTTTTCCGGTCTCTAAGCTTTTGCATCAGCGGGTCAGAGGGGTTCATCCAGATATGGCCAAATTCTGCTCCTCGCACATTACCCAAAGAATGAGTCCTCCAAAACTGGTCTGGGTACACATTTCCCTGCTCATCTACTGCCCCTATATGAATGCCCGAGCTATTGCCACCGTTCATCTGGAGCAGGGAGAAGACCTTATCTGCCCTCTCAGGACACTCACGCTTCAGCTTGAGATAGATATAAACACCATCGGCGTGGTTTCCTACGGTGAGGATTTCCTTTTCTATTCCCCGCCGATATAGGTCCAGGGTGCGCTCACATATAAGGTCAACCGCAGACCTGGTCTCAGAGTGGCTGAGGTCATTTTGGGCCAGGCTTTTTCCTCGGCCAGAATAGGCCAGATGATAAAAACAAACCCGATCTACATTTTCTTTTTCTGCAAGGTCGAAGATGGCGGGAATTTCCGGGTAGTTGAAGCTAGTGATGGTGAATCTGAGGGACACCCTCTGTCCCAGCGCAACGCAGTTACGGATGCCCTGCAGAGCTTCCCGATAGGCATACTTCTTTCCCCGGAGCATATCGTTGGTTTCCTCAGCACCATCCAGGCTAATGCCCACTTCTCTGAAGCCAATGGCTCGTATATTGCTGGCCACCTCCTGGGTGATAAGGGTACCGTTAGTGGAAATAACTACTCCTACTCCACACTTTTTGGCAAAGGTGGCTAGTTCCAGGACATCCTTCCGGAGCAAGGGTTCGCCGCCAGAGAATAAAAGAACGGGTACACCAAAGTGAGCCAGCCCCTGGATGAAGTTCTTTCCATCCTCAGTATCCATCTCTGGAGATGCAGGCTGAATATTGGCATCAGCATAGCAATGGAGACAATGCAGATTGCATTGCCGGGTGCAGTTCCATACCACAACCGGCCGGCTATTTTGAGGAGAGGTACGGTAGCGTAGGGAATCACCCGGGCCCACCGCATCACAAAGCAATCGGGAAATTGATACCATCCAGCGTCATCTCCTTTATCTAGGGAAGAATCTTCCCCCGGGCTAATCGGGGTGAGAGGATTTGAACNNCAGCGTCCCGAACGCTGCGCGCTAGCCCCTGCGCTACACCCCGTCAAAGCCAGAGGGCATATGGTTCATAGAGATTATATGGTTTTCAGGTACCCAGGACAAGGCTTACAGGCGCACCCTTTTCAGTGAGACCAGGCTTATACCAAACAGCACAACAGTGAAGGCAAGGAGCACCAGTATCTCCCAGACTATCTCCTGGTAAGCTACCTGCCCGATTATCCCTGCCCTCAGAATATCCACAGTATAGGTCATGGGGTTCAGGTAGGCTACGGTCTTAAACCATGCTGGGATGGTCTCTGCTTCTAAAGAATAAAAGGCAGATGAACAGAGCATGAGAGGAAGAAGAATGACGGTGGTGATGGCAATGAGAAGGTTAGAGGATTTTATCATCATCATGAACGGTACGAACATAAAGCAAAAGCAGATGCTGCCCAGAGTGATAGAGAGGAGGATAAGCGGAATGTTAGCGGCGAAGAATTCCCACTCCAGGATGGGAAGACCAATGACCAACACCAGGAAGGCCTGGAAGAGGGAGAGAGTTATAGTAGATAGCACCTTGACCAGGATGTAGACTGACCTTGAGACCGGCCAGGATAGGATTTCTTCTAGCATTCCCCAATCCCTCTCATTACGGAAGGTCCAATCAATGCTCTGAGCGACGTATATAGTCCCCATGGCGATCACTCCTGGAGCAAGAAAGAGGACATAGTCCACGCTCGCATCACCCCAGCATATTTCCTCCCCTATCATGCCCCTCATACCCAACCCGAATAGAAACAGGTAGAACAGGGAGGTGATAACTGGAATGAGGCTTACCCACCATATTTTGAAGGTAATGTGAAGCTCTCGATAGTACATACCGGATAATCCTTGCATCATTCCCTTATCATTCTCCCGGTTAGTTTGATGAAAACATCCTCCAGGGTGGGCTTCCTCACCGACACAGTCCTGATCTTCCCACCCTTCCCAATGATGTACTGGCTTATCTCGATTAGACTCCTATCTGCACTTTCGACCTGGATGCTTAAGTTTGCGTCTCCGCTTACTCCCTTCACATAAGAAAGCTCAGAGATCCCCGGTTTCAGAGAGCTTAAGTCCCCTTCCACATCCATCTCGATGATATCCCCACCTCCGATGCCAGACTTAAGTACCTCAACCGTATCCAGAGCAACAATCCTTCCCTGGTCGGTTATTGCCACCCTATCGCACAGATATTCTGCCTCGTCCATGTAATTGGTAGAAAGGATCACCGTCTGCCCCTTCCCCGAGGAATCCTGGATGAAGTCCCAGGTCTTCCTCCTGGATTGGGGGTCCAGCCCCAGGGTGGGCTCATCCAGAAACAGAACCTCAGGGTGGTGCATGAACGCTCTAACCACCTGAACCCTCTTTTGCAATCCTCCAGATAGATGCTCTATGGCCTCTTTCCTCTTGTCCTCCAGTCCAAATTCCCCCAAAAGCTGATCGATCCTATCCTTCCTCTCCCTTTTGGAAAGGCCATAGACTTTTCCATAGGTATCCAGGTTATCATATACCGAAGAAAACCAATCTAAGGCCAGCTTTTGCAGGACTACGCCTATCCTCTCCCTTACTCTTCCGGGCTGTTTTACGATATCGAACCCCAAAACTTTCGCTTCACCCTCAGTGGGGGGTATCACGGTGGTTAGCATTCTTATGGTAGTGGTCTTCCCCGCCCCATTAGGGCCGAGAAACCCGAATACTCCACCTCTCTCCACCTCGAAGCTTATGCAATCCACTGCGGTCAACTCGCCAAACTTCTTCGTCAGACTGATACACTCTATAGCTAACAACTTCCCGGTTTACCTTTTCAAGCTTCATTTTATAGTATCTTTTATAAATCTTCACCACAAACCATGGTATAATCTGAACACTCATTTTAAGTTAAGGAGGAATGAATGATGGATCAGCCCAAAGGTAAAGCTCCAGAGATACCCGATATATTGCCCCCGGAGATTAAGGGAATGATGACGATGGCAATGCCTTTACTAGTACCAGGCATCTCTGCCCTTATCCACAAGATAGTGGATAGATTTGGTGATGAGGGATGGAAGGCGTTGGGGGAAGGCTGCTATGAGCTAGGGAAGCAAAGCGGCCCTATGATGCAGATGATGTTCAACATTGATCCTCAGAATGCCAGCAGTATAGCTAAGCTTGTAGAGTTTATGGATAATCTGGCTGGTGTGGAGGGAGAGTGGCTGGAGCTCTCCCCGGAGAAGGCAGTAAAGCATGATCTATCCTGCCCTGTAGCTGACGGCTTGAGGGAGAACGGAATTTCTCAATTTTGTAGTCTCCTCATGCCCAGCGCGTTTCAGGGAGTTCTTGATACCATAGGCAGTAAGCCAAAGAAGATGTGCCTTGGCCCTAAGCTTCTGTGCCAGGGTGATGAGTATTGTGAGATTACCATTGAGATGTAACAGCCTCTTGCCTCCAACTATAAAGAAGTCCTTAATCTAACCACAATATCTTTGAGATGTTCAGTGAAGGTACGTCATGTGGGCGTAATGGTGCTGGCCTCGTACCCGTACAGGAATAGCCCTTATTGTTTAGCAGATTTGGGAGAATCATAAAGAATGTTTGAAATAGAGAAATGCTGTCCTCAAAGCAAGGCCAGGGCAGGAAGAATTCTTACCCCTCACGGTGAGGTTCCCACCCCTGTCTTTCTTCCCGTAGGCAGTAAAGGACCGGTGAAGACGCTCACCCCCGAGGAGGTGAGGGAAATTGGTCTGAGTATGGTGTTGGCGAATGCTTACTGGCTTTATCTCCAACCAGGGATGGAGGTCATTCAAAATATGGGGGGCATACACCGATTTACCTCCTGGGAGGGGCCCATCCTGACTGACAGTGGTGGCTATCAGATCTTCAGCCTTTCTCGTCTCTCCCGGGTAAATGACGAGGGGGTAGTGTTCAGATCCCCCATCGATGGGAGCAAGCATCTTTTCACTCCCGAATTCTCAGTCGAGTTCCAGGAAGAGTTGGGGGCCGACATCATTGTGGCCCTAGACGAATGCCCGGCAAGCTTTGCTCCCGATGAGGTGAGAAGAGCGGTGGATAGGACAAGCCAGTGGGCCAAGAGATGCTGTGAGATTCATAAGAGAGGAGAAATATACGGCATTATGCAGGGTGGCCTTTCCCTGGAGCTCAGGGAGATGTCTGCCCTTAAGCTCCGGGAGCTTCCCTTCGATGGCTACGCCATAGGGGGGCTGTGCTTGGGGGAGACCAGGGAGGAGATGCTTTCCGTAGTGGAGAGGGCGGCAAATTTCCTCCCCTCAGAAAGACCCCGCCATCTTATGGGGGTGGGCTCTCCGGAGGATATCGTGAAGGGAGTTTCACTGGGGATAGATATCTTCGACAGCGCCCTTCCCACCCGGGTAGCCCGTAACGGTTCCCTCTTTACCATGAAGGGAAGAAGGAACATCAAGAACTCCTGTTTTCGCTTTTGCAACCAGCCTATCGACCCAGGATGTGACTGTTATACCTGTTGCCACTTCTCTGCCGCCTTTCTCCACCATCTATTCAAGTGTCGGGAGACTTTAGGGTTAAGGCTGGCCACCATCCACAATCTTCGTTTTATCGCCCGTCTCACAGAGAAGATAAGAACTTCCATACTGGATGATAGCTTTTCTTCCTTTAAGGAGGAATTCCTCTCCTCCTACCACCCCACGGATGAAGCTATCCGGCTTTCCCAGAGGCGAAGGTGGCTTTCCCAGGCTGGAGCAAAGATGCTCAACGACTGAATAGCTTGGCCCTTAAACTTGGGTCTATCAGCATCCCATCCAGCCTATACAGGGTGATATAAAGCCCACTAAGGTAAGCATGAGCCCCAGCAAATCCTTACCGCAAACAACAAGTGAGATTGTGCTCAGTAGTTCGGCTATTAAGGCTATCATATCAAACCTCCCTGGATGCCATCCACGGCCTTCGAAATCTGTTGATAGTAGCCATCTGAGGCGCCATCAATCCAGCCATCAGTAATGACCACCTTCATTCCGCCATGCTCAATGCTTGTCCTGTACTTTTTAAGCCCATCCTCATAGTACTCCTCCCAGGTGGGGGGGTCTACACCCCAGCATCCTCTTAGCCCCATCAATGTTTCAAACCCTGAGTTACCAACTTCGTAAGGCACATTTATACAGTATTGGTAGCCCTGGGCGGAAGCTTTATCCACTGCCTCACCCACGCTCATTATCTCATCTTGAGGGTCCATTAATCCCTCCACAAACTCGGCATAAACCTGCCATACATCGAATTTGCCCTTCCAGCCCTCGACTGCATCAAGTTCGTAAATTGCCTGGCTTGCCCCATCAAAGGCCGCCCTGGCATATTGATGATAAGGCTCTTTACTCCAGTCATAAAGGAGCATGTTTAAGTTGAACATTCCATGATGGGAAAGGAACACCACCACATCTGAGCCCTGGGGAATGTCCTTAAGCTCCTCAGAAACCTTATTTGCCACACCCAGATTGAAGGGTTCTGTTCCACCTATCTGGCCGGCGATGACAATATTCACATCCAACCCCTTTTTGTTGAGATATTCCTCAATGTCTGTGACTGGATGTTCAAACTCCGAAAAGCAAACATAGGCCTCAGCAAGTATAAGGTCGGTCACTCCTTCTTCCCTCACCATCTTTTCCGCTACCTGCCGGAAGCCCGGATAGCCTGGGCGGGCAGCGCCAAATCCCCGCTCAATGAGGATGTCGTTGCCATATCTCTCCCTTAAGCTTGCTTCGGTCTCATCCATTATGCGAAGCTCTCTTTCTTCACCAGGATTGTAATTGCCCATGTATTGGTAAAAGCCATACATGCAAAGACCAACATATTCCCAGAAATCGGGCTCACCCTTCCCCGGCCCATCCTGGACAAGATAGTAGGAGAATAAAGGTCCCAGCATGGGGAATCCACCTTCTGGAATAGAGATCCAACGATAGTCTTTACCTTGATATGGATTTCCCCAGGCATCTATCAAATTGGGGTTTGGCTTGGAATTTTGAGCAAAGGGTTCGTCTTTATCCACCAGCAAAGTTCCTACATCCATCATGGGTATCATCATTCCCAAAACCAAAGGATACATGAAAGACATGTGTAGCATCCTCATCCCTGAGGACATGTAATTCAGGAGAAAATTCTTCCAGGCAACCTCAGCATTAGCGTCATACCTTCCCGGCTCACCAAAGCCCACCATCAGAATTCCCGCCTTTTTATCCGGCGTTGCCGTGGTAAAGCCAGGGGACATGCTGAACATCAGGCAAGCTACCAGCACCAAACTACCGGCTAACTTTCTCATTTAACTGACCTCCCTCCTTTTTTATCCTACTGTTGGGAATAATCAAGTCCGCTGTCTTCACCTGTCTTTCCGCCAGGTTTTGATCTTTTCCCAAGATCATATGAAGTGTTGTTCTCCCCCCGCTTCCCAGGAAGCCACCAATTATTATGATCTCAGCTCTGTTGAAACTCCTTTGCCTCTGCGTCGCTGACCATCCGGAATACCGTAGTCTTGCGATCATCATCGGCCAGCCCTTTAATCGCTTTACGACCATTTTTTAATACCACCACCTTCGGATCAACGATCTTGCACTTTTTGCGAGTTCTAACGTTATATGCAGTCAGTTCTTTCATGATTTCACTTCCTCCTTCTAATTTAGATTACTCGTCCCTCAGAGTTTAGCTATGTTTTATTAGCTAGCAATTATCAATCGAAGGGCCTCGAGTCAAACCGTATAGCAGCACTGATACCCCCCATAAACTATTACTATGCCAGAGGCAACCTCCATCAACTCTCCTCTAATCTATAGCAGCTAGCACAGAGACCATAAGACTCAGATAGATGATATTCAGCATGAAAGCCAAAATCCTCAGCAAGCCTACTTTCCTCCCGGCATAATCCTCCATCGGCAAACTCCTGAATGGTTCCACAGCGGCGGCAGACCATAAACCGATGGCAACCTTCCTTCTTACCTAAGATACACTTAACAAAGCCACCGCTAGACAAGACTCTGTGAGCCAGATTAAGGCGGCAAAAGAGATCGAGTATGCGGTAGATGGTAACATGGTTTAGATATTTACCTCGTTCTCCCAGGAGTCTTTGTACGTCATAGGGCGAAAGCGGTTTTTGCGCTTGATCCAGAACCCCAAGAACTTGCTTTCGAGGCCTGGTCACCTTATAACCCTGAGCTTGCAAAATCCGGACTGAATCCTGAATCATGAGTGACATTGTACCAAAGCGGGATGCTAAATGCAACAACGTTGCAATGGAGTCATGATTTCTTAACCATCTGGTAAGCTTGTTGCACAAAGAGATTCCCTGAAGTTGGCAGCTATAGTACCTTAGCCTCGCCGATAAGTTTATACATCAAGCTCAAAACAGTCGCTAAGTCAAGCATTAGAAAAAAACGATAAAAACAGCCAAAGAATATCCTGACCTACTCTATTAGCAGGAAAAGTTAACTAAAGCCTAAGTAAATCGTTCAATCACCAAACTTGAATTTGGCACAAGCCTTGGCCAGAGCGTCATTTAGCCTCGCCATTTGCTCAGATGTCGGCTCCACCGCTTCACCTAGTTCCAACCGAAGCACAAAGCGCAGGTTGAGCCCGACACCAGCTTTTACGACATCGGGGAGACCCTCCACCAGATCCTGAAGTTCCGAGGACTCAAGTTCAGCTTCAGCGTGCTTTCGCGACGGGGTCAGTGGAGGCAATGAAGTCGGTGGCACTTCCTCCGGCACCCGCAGGTGAACGTTTGCCGCTCTTGGCCAATCGCACGGCCATGGCCCGGAGTCAGCAGTACGTTCCAGAAGTCTACTCCGGATAGCTCCATTAATAGCTGCCCGCACGATAGCCCAAGGCAGAGGTCTCTCATGCACTACTGAGAGTGCCTGACTGATAGCGGCAGCTGTGGTAACCGACTGAGTCCATGCCACAGGCAAGTTCTGGGGCAAGAGAGCTGTAGCGGAGATTTCAGCAGGTGGCAGGTGGAGCGCTGCAGCGTCGCTCAATACACCCAGGGGGATTTCCTCGCGGAAGACGCTGGCAGGGCCGGATATGAGCCATACGGCACCGGCCTTCACCGCCTCATGAATAGCTCTCCCTCTACCACCTCCCTCGACGCTTTCGGCACTGGGAAAGTCTCTTCATAGCCCTCTCGTTGCACCTTGCTTACATGTTTCCCATCGAAGAACTGGACCACTTCTCCAACAGTGATAGAAGAGTTATCCTGAGGCCACAGCCCTCGTAGAGCTCCAGGGGCAAGAAGACTGCTACCTAACTCTGAGAGTTCCGCTGCCTGTGGAAGGACTACTTCCAGGTCACGCTCTTTCAAATCTACTTCACTCACTTGGGATCGCCAGATGGTGCGTATGCTCCTATCTGGCCGGGGCAGACGCAAGACAAAATAGCCCTGCTCCGTGCCCAGAGCCAATGTATTCATGATATTCCGCTGTCGGAGCATCTTGGGCAGATGCGGAAACTGGGCAAAGGCTCGCGCGAGGTCGCTGGCACGCCATGAAGTCTCACCTGCCCGCCACAGGTTGCGGATTTCGGTGAAATCGGCCACCGGGTTCGCTCCAAACCGGCCACCTTCTCGGTCAAATCGGCCACCCCTGCCAGGGATGAGTGGAGCAGTGCCAGGCTTTAAGCCAGTTTAGCTCAAGCTATTGTCATCTGCAAGTTTCCCTCCTTTCGCATTATTCTGATAAGAATGGGATTGACTCCGATCAATGTCATATCGTCGTATCCTCCGAGCTTATTTCTGAATTCACTCCCCATAACCTTGAATTTCCTCATCCTCCTAATAACATATTCTACCACTACCCTCGCTCTGCTCAGCTTCTTATTGTATCTTTTATCCTTATCCTCAAGAACTTTATCCTCCTTCTTTGGTAGTAAGCGTTCACCCACTCCGTATGTCACCCAGAGCGGAGCGAAGGGTCTCCGAGATTCTTCGGTCGCTACGCTTTCTCAGAATGACACCGTAGTGAACGGTTACCTTTGGTGTAATCCATCAAACTCTTCGATGCTTAGTCCTGTGAATGTCCTGAATATCTTCGGCTTTCTTGAAGTTAAGGCATAACTCATCGTTTTATCATCCCTCTTGGTCAAGTATATAGTTCTACCTCAGATATATTAGGGGGGTAAAGATATGGTTTGTGCTCGGAAAAGTTAATTATGCAAGAAATCTATTATGACTAGGTCAAACAGCGGAGTAACTGCCTTTCCACTTGCCAATGGTCTGATATAGCCCCTCGGTGCTGAAAAAACTCTGGAGTAGCTTGAAGTAGTATAGCTCTTCCCGGGATGAGATCTGGATATGTTCAGATGGTCCTCTGCTCTTCGAATTCAGCATCAGAGGTTCCATCCTCCACAAAAGCAGTGGTTAGGCTAGCCTGGGGTGAGCAGAGGCTGAGGTTCAGACATGAGTTCGGACATCTCCGAGGATGATTCCTCTGAGAGTGAAGCGATCTTATCTATCCCCAACAGACTCTTTAGATCCTTGAAGCTCTCCTCTATCTTCATCCTGGCTTTATAGATTCTTAAGGCCTCCTTCTGGCTCTAATTGCTGATTACCCATAGAGGTTCGTAGAATCATCTTCAATGGTCCTGGAAGGAGTATGAATTCACCCCCTGCTTTTTTTATGAGATTACCTTGTCCGAACTCATGTCCCAAGTCCAGTTTACGAAGAATTGACCTGGCTAACGGAAAGTAGAGTATGACCAAAGGAATTTCCATCAGTTGTGAGATGCAACCGGGATGAGATAAAATTCTCCAAGAAGACTATTGATTTACAGCTCGGATGTCGAAACCATAGAATTCAGGAGGAGATTATGAAGGAAATTAAGATGATGCGGAAGATAGGCCCGGTGATGATTACTGTCCTACTGGCGACAATGCTTCCTTTGACTACTCTGGGAAGCCAGGTCCAAATGGGGATGCCGGAGAAAGCAGTAGGAAAGGCAGAGCAAGAAGTTATCTTTCCTGACTCAAATCTTGAGGAGGCGATAAGGGAGGCAATCGATAAGCCTGAAGGGCCGATCTATACGACGGATTTGGAGGGACTAACTGAGCTTGAGCCTGGGGGAAGGGACATTACTGACCTCACCGGACTTGAATATTGCATCAATATGGAACATCTGTGGTTTCCTGTCAACCAGATAAGCGATCTATCACCGCTTTCAGACCTTGCTAGTCTAAAAAAGCTGAATCTTTTT
>DFBE01000020.1 GCA_002367275.1 Dehalococcoidia bacterium UBA3088
TGATGAAATTGCTCAAGAATATATTAAGGCATCTCAGAAGGCACAAAAGACAGGAAGTGAAGCCTTACAAGCAGGTAGGATGCCAGATCAAAATAATGTAGTTGACTATGATAGGTGTTATAGTCTCGTTGAGTTGAAGAAGAGCTTAGAAGCTCATCACCGATGTAAAGCAAAGTTTTTTGACTGTATTCCAGGTATCTGGTATAGTGTATATCAGAGGTGCCTATGGAAATAACAGTTAAGGAAGCAAGTGAACAACTGAGAATCACTGAGTCCCAGATTTGCCGACTTATTCGGCAGGGAAAGATAAAAGCCAGGAAGTTAGGCTATATGTGGCTGATTGAGGGTAATTCACTTGATTATAAGAGACAAAGGAAACCAAAAGGAGGTGAGAGGTGAGAGCAGCACTTTACGCCAGAGTTAGTAGCGAGGAACAGGTAGAGGGCTACAGCATTGACGCCCAGAGGCGGGCTTTTCAGACACTAGTCGAAGCTCGGGGATGGACTGCGTATGGAGAGTATATTGATGAAGGAAAGTCTGCTAGGACTGATAATGTTAATCGGCGCCCTGCGTTCAAGAAGATGATTGACGATGCCTTGACTGGCAATTTTCACGTCCTTGTTGTTCACAAGCTTGACCGCTTTTCTCGGAACCTCCGGATTACCCTCGAATACTTTGATAGGCTGTCAAAGGCGGGGGTCACATTTCTGTCCATCAACGAGCAAATGGACTTTTCAACACCCTGGGGAAATTTGGCTCTCACTCTCCTTGGGGGACTGGCTCAATTCTACTCCGACAATCTAAGTCAGGAGACCAAGAAAGGCTGGGCGGAACGAAGAGCACAAGGGCTCTATTGTGGTCTTTTGCCTTTTGGTGCAATGAAGGGAAAAGACGGCGTGCCTATACCTAATCCTGATACCCACCCCGGACTGGTAATGGCCTTTGGACTGGCAGCACAGGGCAAAAGCGATAGAGAGGTAGCCATGGCCTTAAACGAGAAGGAATATCGCACAGCTGGTAACCAGGGCAACAGACCATTTTCCAAAGACACAGTTAGGGGGATGCTCACCAACAGATTCTATCTTGGCTACTTGCCTGACGGCAACGGGGGATGGATGAAAGCCAAACATGAAGCTTTTATCGACGAAGAGCTTTGGAATCAAACGCAGGAAATGCGTCGCCGAAATAGCACCTCAACTAACACCCGCTGCCGAAGCGATAGAAAAGTTTGCTCACTAAGTGGCATCGCCTATTGCTGGTATTGCAAGGGGAGAATCCATGTAAGCTTCACCAAGGAAGGGAAAGCGAGATTGGGCTGTTACAACCGTTCCAAGGGTTGGGATTGTCCTCAAAAGTCAGCCCTTATTCAAGTTTACGAAGAGCAAATAGAGGGGTATCTTGAGACATTTCATATACCAGAAGACTACCAACAGAAAATCTTAGAGGCTCACCGTAAGCTGCAAGCAAGTTATGGGGATGGGCGTGCAGAGGAGCCCAAGTTGAAGACCCAATTAAGTAGACTCAAGGACTTGTATAGTTGGGGAGACATAGGCAAAGATGAATACCTCAAACAACGTGAAAGCATCCAGAGGCGCTTAAGAACTTTTACTTCAAGCGACAGCCATCCCCGTGTTTTGGATAAGCTAGCTGGTTTTCTTTCAAACGTAGCTAAAGCCTGGGGGCAGGCAGATCAAGAGCAAAGAAATAAACTGGCTCGAACCCTCTTTCAGGAAATCTGGATAAAGAATAAACAAATTGTCGCCGTTAAACCACAACCGGAATTCGAACCCTTTTTCAAGCTAAACTATGAAGAGTTTGTCAACAAAAACTTGAAGAAGCGACCCCGAGGGGATTCGAACCCCTGATCTCCACCGTGACAGGGTGGCATGTTNNGTTAGTCCGCTACACCACGGGGCCCCTGCTTTTGAAACAGCAGTTCTGTTCTCCACTATTTAACCATCCCTTTAACAAAAGGTCAACTACATAAGGCATATATCTTTCAAGCCATCACGATATGTAGTGCCTGTAAAGGAAATCTGGGTAAGGAACTCATCCTACCCGGATACTTTCCATATCGTCTTCTGGGGGGTGTCCTCCAGGGTTATTCCTAGCTCTTTCAGGCGAGAACGAACGCTGTCTGCAAGCTCGAACTCCCTTTTCCTCCTGAGCTCATCTCTGATGGAGACCAGGAGTTCGATAAATGGTGAACCCTCAAGCTCAACCCTCTCCTCACTTAATTCTAAGCCCAAAAGGTGGCATAAATCCTTGAGACAATTCTGGGCAGGAACTACGTCTGATCCCAGGGAGGTCCCCCGGTTTATCTCCTTGGCCAGGTCGAACAGGGAGGCTAAAGCTTGAGGAGTGTTGAAATCATCATCCATTGCCTTCATAAATCTTTGGCGATATATTTCGCTGTCTACCTTGTCCTCACCCCCCCTCTCTACCGCTCTTACTGCTTCACGGAGCCTCTCCGCCCCCCGGCGGCAGGACTGGAGTATTTCTTCAGTATAGGTAATAGGGCTCCGATAATGGGAGCTCAGGACAAATAACCTTATTGTATCGGCATCAAACATCTCCCGACTTTGTCTTACGCTGACCAAATTTCCCAGTGATTTGCTCATCTTCTCCGATCCCAATCTCACCATTCCATTATGCAGCCAGTATCTGGCAAAGGGTACACCAGTGAAACACTCTGATTGAGCTATCTCATTTTCGTGATGAGGAAAGATAAGATCCTCACCACCACCATGGATATCCAATGTCTCCCCCAGATATTTCAAGGCCATGGCACTGCACTCAATATGCCACCCTGGCCTTCCTTTCCCCCAGGGGCTCTCCCAGTATGGCTCTCCGGGGCGGTAAAATTTCCATAAGGCAAAATCGAGGGGACTTTCCTTTTCTCCTGCCTCTTGGGAAATGAGGGAGTCTATATCTTGATGAGAGAGCTTGCCATAATCTTTACATTTCCTCACCCGGAAGTAAATTCCATCTTTCCCCGGATAGGCATATCCTTTTTCCATCAACCCCTGAATTAGATGCAGCATCTGGGGTATCTCCTCCGAAGCCTTGGGGTAGACATCTGCCCTCAGTATATTTAGAGAATCCATATCCAGAAAATACTCTGAAATGAACCTCTGGGAAAGTTCCTGACACGAGATACCCAAGCTTTGGGCCTGGTTTATAATCTTATCATCTACATCGGTAAAATTTTGCACATATTTTACCTTATACCCTTTAAAAGCAAGGTATCTTCGCACTACATCGAAGAAGATATAGCTTGCCGCATGACCAATGTGGCAAAAGTCATAGGAGGTGATGCCGCATACATATATCTTCACCTCAGATCCTGGGGAGAGAAATTCCTCCTTATTGCCTGAAAGGGTGTTGAAAACCTTCATTTCCCTCCTCTAAAATGGCTACAGCGTAAGCGCAAATGCCCTCTCCTCTCCCCAGGGGACCGACGCCCTCAGGGCTGGTAGCCTTAATCCCTATTTTTTGCTTGGGGATGTCCAATACTTTTCCTATTTCCTCTTTCATTTGGTCAAAAAAAGGGGAAAGACGAGGAGACTCGGCGCAGATGGCCACATCGATGTTGCCTACTTTATATCCCTCGCGAGCGATAAGTTCTTTTACCCTCCGAAGGAGAATGGTGCTTTGGATATCCTTGTACTCCGGAGTACAAGGAAAAAAAATTCCTATATCCCCCAGCGCTGCCGCCCCCAGTAGAGAATCGATAATGGCATGAAGTACCACATCGCCATCGCTGTGCCCCGCGAGCCCAAATTCAGAGGCCACCTCCACCCCTCCCAGTATCAATCTTCTTTCCCTCTTTACAGCGTGAACATCATAACCTATTCCTACCCTCATTGCCGCATCTTAAGGATGGTGGAAGCAGAGACCAGATCCCAGGGATAGGTAACCTTGATGTTCTCCGGATCCCCAGGAAAGGCCTTTATTCTATAACCATATCTTTCCAAAAGGGTAGCATCATCCTGTACCTCACCCTCTATCTTCTCATAGCAAGATATTAATGCATCATACCTGAAGAATTGAGGGGTTTGGGTCAGAAATACCTCTCCTTTGTTGAAGCTGAATTTGACCTCATCTCCCTCCACTCTCTTTACCGTATCTGTGGGGAGAATTACCGGGACCGCCCCATCCCATCCTTCTATCTCCGAAATTCCCCTTTGTACAAGATCAATACTCAAACAGGGTCGTGCTCCATCGTGAATTCCCACGAGATCTACTGGAGACAAAAAAGATAACCCCTTGTCAACCGAGCTTTGCCTTTCCTCTCCACCCAGGGCAAGTTTAACGCTGGACCAGCTTTCTTCCTCCACCAGCTTTTGAGCAAAGGCAAGGTTCTGTTTGGAGACCAGGACTACTATCTCCACCACCTGAGAAATGTTCATGAACGCTGACACTGACCAATAAAGGAGAGGTTTATGCATCAGCTCTGTTCTTACCTTATCCATCCTCTCCATCCGAAGTGATTTCCCGGCAGCAGGGATAACGATACCAATTCTTGACAACGCCATAGAATATGCTACACTAAAAATGGTAGCTTATCCAAGTGTACCTTAACAACTGGATAGTGGAAGGAAGAATGGAGAGTTTGATCCTAGCTCAGGATGAATGCTAGCGGCGTGCCTAATGCATGCAAGTCGAACGAGAAAAGAACCGAAAGGTTCTTGACGAGTGGCGAACGGCTGAGTAACACGTAAATAACCTACCCTTCGGTGGGGAATAACCAGGAGAAATCCTGGCTAATACCGCATAATATGATCGGGGTAAGGCTTGGTCATTAAAGTCGAAAGGCATCGAAGGAGGGGTTTGCGGCCTATCAGGTAGTTGGTGAGGTAATGGCCCACCAAGCCGAAGACGGGTAGCTGGTCTGAGAGGATGGTCAGCCA
>DFBE01000017.1:0-6719 GCA_002367275.1 Dehalococcoidia bacterium UBA3088
TTCGTGCATAATTTGGGATTATAAGCCCATGGCTTCTCTGGTTCTATCCCGTAAGCATTAATTTAACCGTATACATTCCGCCTGAGCTGGCTAGAGGAATGGTAAGGTTATCATCAAAGCGAAAGGACAAAAGCTCAACCAGGGTGGCCAGTATAGCTCCAGTGACGATCACGCTCAGGCTAAGAGATAGAATGGTACTTCCCAGAATAGTTCCTATGGCGCAACTAAAAAGGAAAAAGGCCAAAGAACCCTCCAGACTTTTATTTCTTAACCTTAGCCTCCCCCACCTCTGGCCCACGGCGGCGGCGGCAGGGTCGCCGACCGCCAGAAAGAGCAATGATTCCATAGCTATATCTCGGCCAAACAGGAGAACTACGACAAGGGAGGCCACCAGGATATAGGTGCTGGTTACAGGATGCCTGACCTCATCA
This sequence comes from Dehalococcoidia bacterium UBA3088, assembly GCA_002367275.1. Classification (GTDB taxonomy): domain Bacteria; phylum Chloroflexota; class Dehalococcoidia; order UBA2247; family UBA3088; genus UBA3088. The sequence goes on from DFBE01000017.1 coordinate 432, forward strand.
TCCCTAAGGAGGACGTGAAGGTGGCATGTGAGCCATTGATTCAGTCTGGGAAAGGAAAACCTCAGGATCTCGAGCAGGATAAAACTGAAGGTTGCGGCGTATAACGCAATAACGAACGTTCTTTCTGGCAGGAGGAGTGCCACCATAATGGCGGCAAGGATGCCAAAGAAATGAAAACACCTTCTTTTCTTATTGCTTGGCTTGGCAATATTTCCCCGGTTAGAAGAATTCATTTCTGACGGATGCCGGCCCAAGACAGCTTGAGATTATTATAGGCCCTGGGAAGGAGTAAGACGAAGCCGTATCCTAACCCCACTGCCAGGGCTCCTCCGGCAATGTCCAGAAAAAAGTGGTTAGCAGTGGCTACTGTGGATACAACGATGGCAGCAGGCCATAGCACCCCCAGTGGCTTTATCCACCAAGACTTAGCTATAAAGGCTAAGCTCATCCCGGCCAGAAAAGTCCAGGCAAAATGGATGCTGGGCATGGCAGCATAAGGGTTATAAAAGGCTTGCATGACGGGCAAGCTGTAGTTTAGGGAACTACTCTGCTCTAAAGTATCCACAAAACCAGGTATGAAGCGGGGCGGGGCCAGCGGGTATAAAGTAAAGCCCAGAAGACCTATAGCGGCGGTGGCCAGGAAGATGTTGCGTATCCGGGGGTATATGTCATAGTGGAAAAGGTACAGCCACAAACCCACTAATGCCAGCAGGGGGTAATAGGCAAAAGTGTAAACTCCGTTGGCCAAGTGGATGAAGGGTTCATGCTCCAGAAAGAACGATTGAACTTCAAGCTCGACGAATATACCCCATCCTTCCTCCAGTAAAATGATGCTGTAAGCATTATCGAAGGCCAGATAAGCTTTATCACCCAGGTTCCCCCGGGTGAGGGAATAAGCCAGGTATACCCCAATGAGGAGCCCTAATTCTTTGAATCCATCCCACCACCGAAGATTGAATACTTTTCCTTCCTCCATGTTAATCCCATAGGTTCTCAAGGGGGTTTTCGTCAGTAATTACTCTGCCTTCTCCTTTTATACCTTCACGAAGATACTTAGGCAGGAAGAACATTCCGTGATGCGTGATGCCATCATAGAACCGAAGTCTATCGGTGACACGCTCCGCAATTCTTCGATCTATTTCTTCTGAAGTCAACGATAGAGGATCATAGTTATCGGGGGAGACCAGGCAAAATCCCCAGTTAGATCCAAAGGAAGGGATATTTGCCTCATAAGGAAAGACATAAGGAAAAACCGAGGCCAGAGTATGGTTGACCTGGGTAAAAACAGATATGTTTCCTAGACTGGAACATCCTGCCTGGACACTCACTATCCCGCCCGGAGAGAGCCTTTCCCGAACTAACGAGTAGAACTCTCGAGTATAAACAGAGGATGAAGGCCCTCCGGGGAGAGGGTCAGTCAGGTCCAGGATGATAATATCGAAGGTCCCATCCGTCTCCTCCAGATGCCTTCGGGCATCGGCGAAGATAACCTCCACTCGTGGGTCATAGAAGGATCCCTTATGTAGCGAAGGAAGAAACCTTTGACATATCCCTACCACTTCTTCATCGATGTCTATCATTAATGCTTTCTCCACGGTGTGATGATCTAGCACTTCCCGCAGTATGGCTCCTTCACCACCACCGATGATGCACACCCTTCTGGGGTGGGGATGCAAAATGAGAGGAGGGTGAACCAGGGTTTCATGGTAGATGAACTCATCCTGTTCGGTGGACTGAATTTTCCCATCCAACACCAGACATCTTCCTGACCCCTTAAGGTCCAATATCTCCACGTGCTGAAACCTGGTCTGACCCGAGTAAACAATATTATCGATGACGTGAAGTTGGACTATATGAGGAGTGATGTGGTCGCCGAACCACTTATCCTTGAGCATCATGACTACCCACTATTCCTCTACTTATCTCCAATACCGATAAGTTTTGACAGCTAAGGCTCCGCGTCATGAATTCTATCGCTTCCTCAGTGTTTGCTGAGTCGCCACAGGTAAAAATATCCACCGCAGCATAGTTCCATTCTGGCCAGGTATGAATTGAGAGGTGAGATTCAGCGATGATAACCACTCCACTTACACCTTGAGGGGAGAATTGGTGAAACGACTCTCCGACAACCTTCGCCTTTGCTCGCTCGGCAGCGCCCAGAAGAATCTCCCTTATCTCCCCTATATCTTCCAACACTTCTCTATCGCACTGTTTTAACTCTAAAAGAGTATGTCTACCTAAAGCATACACATCACCTTCCCTCCTTAACTGTAAATTTGAAACGGATTAAATTATACAAAAAGTAAGGTTAAGGGTAAAGCGGTTTTGAGGGAATCCCCAGGATTTCCGGAAAGTTTAGCATCAGATTCATATTCTGTATGGCTTGCCCTGCCCCCCCTTTTATGAGGTTATCTAGACATCCCACAACAATAAGTTTCCCTGTTCTCCTATCGATGGTGGGGTGAATGAGGCACAGATTGCTGCCCAGGGCAAGCTTAGTTGGGGGAGGGAAAGCCACCACTTCCACAAACGGCTCTTTCCTATAGAACTCTTGGTATAACCTTTCTACATTGGTCTCCTTGGTGAGGGAAGCGTAGCAAGTTACCAGCAAGCCTCGGGTTAGGGGGACAAGATGAGGAATGAAGGTTACGCAGGGGGAAATTCCTCCCATCTTTCTCACCTCTTGGATGATCTCCGGAAGGTGTCGGTGGCCCTCCAGAGCGTAGGCGGAAAGGTTTTCATTAGCTTCAGCAAAGTGGGTGGCCAGGCTGAATGTCCTTCCTGCCCCCGACATCCCCGACTTAGCATCGACTACGATGTCAGGCTGAATTAAACCTTCCTGGAGGGCAGGAGCCAGGGCGAGGAGGGTGGCAGTGGGATAACACCCTGGATTGGCCACCAGGCTAGCCTTAGCTATATCCTGGCGGTACAGCTCTGAGAGCCCATACACTTTTTCTTTGATGAGGTAGGGGGCAGGGTGGGAAAAACCATACCACTCTGGGTAAAGGCTCTCCTCATCCAGTCTAAAATCGGCACTGAGGTCAATCACCCTCATCCCTTTATTGACCAGAGGGACAACCTCTTTCGCGCTCGACCCAGCAGGCAGGGCAGAGAAGACAATGTCTGCCTCCTCTGGCTCTGGGGTGATCTGGATATCGTCCAGATAGGGAAAGACATCGCTCAATCTTTTCCCCACCTCGCTTCTTCCTGTAGCCCAGGAAAGTCTCACTTCAGGGTGTGAAGAAAGCAGCCGAGCTAGCTCAGCACCAATGTACCCCGTGACATTTACTATCCCCACCCTTATCACGATAGCACGGTTAATATGATGACTTGAACTATACCCACCAAAAACCCCAGGATTCCCCCGTACATCTCAATCAACCGAAGCTCTCTGGCTCCCAAGCGATGTAATATGCCCTCTAATCTTCCCTCCTCATACTCACCGATCTTCTGAACGATGTAATCCTCGAGGTCGAACTCGCGAGCTTCAGTGGCTACCTTCTGGACAGCTACTTCGGGGGGAATTACATTTCTTACCGCTTGCTTTACTATTAGCCTCGGTATGCTCTTTACCCGGGAGGGCAGAAGACGTCCTGCTATTCTCTGGAAAGGAGTCCTGAAGGACACTCTCTCTCGCACCTTCTTCGTTCTCTCTTGAAGGGTTTGGGTGATGATCTCATCCAGTCCTCTTCTCTTAAAGGCATCCCTGACCACCACTTCGATGTCTTCTCCAGAGATGAACTCCTCCTGGATAATGTTGGCAATGGCACCTGCCATCTCATTTTTTCGCCGTGGAATAAGCCCCTGAACCTTAAAGCCCAGAATATTTATGGGCTTTTGGGGGTGAAACAGCATGCGAATGGCCACCACATTGGTGAGGTAGCCAATGCCTGCTGATATTACCGGGATCAATACCAGTACCCAAGTTTCCACTTAACGCTATTATACGATGGATCTCTGAGCAAAGCTATGCCAGGGTAAAAGCAAAAATCTATGGAGTCTGTAATAATTTGGTCGGTAGATAGACGCCCCCCATCATGTCATTGCGAAGGGGCGAAGCCCCGAGGCAATCTCGACAGGGAGGGAAAATGATACAGTAACAATCTATGCGGATGTTTGACAGAGTCTCAACAATGTGTTAATCTTCCCAGCGGTTTTAAGGCTTGGAGAGGTTATTAAATCGCTATGGATACGGCGTGGATTGCTCTGAGTTTAGGGATAGTAGGGATACTGTTTGCTGGCTATCTGGCTAGAGGCGTCCTGAAGTTTGATGCTGGCACTGCCAGGGTAAGGGAAATCTCTGAAGCTATCAAGGAAGGAGCTCTGGCCTTCCTCGGTCGTGAATATCAAATATTAGCTCTGTTCATAGTTATTGTGGGCGTCATACTGGCGGTCGTCCCTGACCTGGGGTGGCGTATGGCATTATCCTTTGCCTTTGGCGCTACCTGCTCTATGGCTGCTGGGTATGTGGGAATGAACATGGCCATAAGGTCCAACGGTAGGACCACCACCGCTGCCCAAAAAAGCTTAAACCAGGGGCTCAAGGTTTCCTTCCGGGGGGGGGCGGTGATGGGGATGATAGTGGTGGGTATAGGACTGGTGGGCGTGAGCATTATATATTTTGCCTTCAGCGACCTCCCCAAGGAGGAATTCATTTCCATCATTCCTGCCTTTGGCATGGGTGCCTCAGCGGTGGCTCTGTTTGCCAGAGTGGGAGGGGGGATTTACACCAAGGGAGCGGATGCTGCTGCTGACCTGGTGGGAAAAGTGGAGAAGGGAATACCTGAAGACGACCCTCGTAATGCAGCAGTTATAGCCGACTTTGTGGGAGACAACGTGGGAGATGTGTGTGGCATGGGAGCAGACCTCTTTGAATCCTATGTGGATTCCATCATCGCCACCATGACACTGTGCACAGTAGCGGTGGGTATGGGATTGGCCGGTGATGACCCTACCGCCTGGTACCTGCCGATGATGGTAGCCGCCGGAGGCATTGGGGCTTCTATCCTTAGCTGCTTTATGGTGCGGGTAGGAGATAAGCCCGAAATGGGGGCACTGCTTAATGCCTTACGCAGAGGGACTTTCTCCGCTGCGGCCCTGGTTCTTATCTTTTCCTACGTCGCTATAGAGCTTCTGGATGCTGATATCAACATATGGTATGCGGTGATCTGCGGCTTGGTGGGAGGAGTGATCATCGGTGAAAGTACCAACTACTATACTTCCTATGCCTATAAGCCTACTAAGAGTATCTCGGAGGCCTCCACCACCGGGGCGGGGACAAACATAATCCAGGGATTTGCCAACGGTCTGTTCAGCAACTGGATTCCCCTTCTGGTAATAGCGTTTGCTCTTCTGGGAGCCTATGAATTTGCCAGCTTCTACGGGGTAGCTATCGCGGGTATAGGGATGCTCTCCACGCTGGGGATTACCCTGGCCACCGATGCCTATGGCCCGGTGGCGGACAACGCTGGTGGCATCACCGAAATGGCCGGTTTGGGGGAGGATGTAAGGGCCAGAACTGATGCTCTGGATTCTCTGGGCAATACTACTGCTGCCACCGGAAAGGGGTTTGCCATTGGCTCGGCAGCCCTCACTGCCCTGGCCTTGATGCTTTCCTATGCCTTTGCGGTGGGAATAGCTGAAGTTCAGGGGGGAGAGGTGGTGATCCTGGGAGGGCTGGAGAGTAGCATATTGAGTGCTCATGTGATAGCGGGGTTATTCATTGGGGTTCTTTTACCGGCCATCTTCTCGGCCATCGTCCTTCGGGGAGCAGGGGCCAATACTTTTACCATCATTGAGGAAGTGAGACGTCAGTTCAGGGAGATACCCGGGCTTATGGAAGGCACGGCTCGGCCAGAATATGGGAAATGTGTGGATATATCCACCAGTGGAGCGATCAGGCGTATGATCCTTCCCACCATCCTAGCCATAGTTGCCCCCATACTGGTAGGGGTAGTACTGGGGAAGTACGCCTTGGCAGGATTCCTTATGGGTTCCATAGGCTGTGGATTTATGCTGGCTATAACTCAGGCCAATGCGGGGGGAAGTTGGGATAATGCCAAGAAATGGATAGAGGCAGGCCATTTTGGGGGTAAGGGCTCTGATCCTCATAAGGCAGCAGTGGTGGGAGATACGGTAGGAGATCCCATGAAAGATGCTGCGGGCCCTTCCCTCAACATTATGCTGAAGCTTATGGCCATTATTTCCCTGGTCTTGGCACCCATCCTGGGGGACCTCACGGGACTGATTTAGTGCCCAAGGTTTAATTTAGTTCAGGGATTTTTATGC
>DFBE01000017.1:6745-21725 GCA_002367275.1 Dehalococcoidia bacterium UBA3088
TGGACATCTACTTTAAGTTCATCCTTACCTTCGGTCTCATCCTCCTTGCTGCCCGCATCGGCGGGGAGATAGCCGAGCGGTACTTTAAGCAGCCCTCAGTTATAGGTGAGCTGGCCGCCGGGATTATCATTTCCCCTTTTGCTATAGGAGGATTGCTATTTCACGACCCCATAATCCTCAACTTTGCCACCATAGAAGGTTGGTTTACCGAAACCGGGGAGGAGACTGGCGAACTTCACATCATGGAAATCATCTCTGAAATAGCCGTCATCTGTCTTCTCTTCGTGGCGGGAGTGGAGACAGATGTCAGGGCCTTTCTGCGTCAGGGGGTTACCGGCTCTGTGGTGGCGGTAGGTGGGGTTATCCTTCCCTTCATCTTAGGCTATGTGGTCGTGATGACGCTCTATCCCGATGTGGGGCAAAATGGGTGGCTATTCATGGGGGCGGTGCTGGTAGCTACCAGCATCGGACTTACGGTGAGGATACTGATGGAGATGGGAAGGCTCAATACCACCGAGGGGACCACCATACTGGTAGCGGCAGTGGTGGACGATATAATCGGCATCGTTATCCTTTCTGTGGTTATTCAAGCAGCTGAGACGGGTACGCTCGATATCATGCATGGTGTTCAGATTGCCATCATCGGCTTTGCGGTGTGGTTTGCTCTGCTTATGTTTGGGGTGAGGTTCCCTCACCTTATATCTCGCTTTATCCTGGGGCCATTTAAAAAGTCAGGGACAAGCCCTATTTTTGCCATCATTTGTGGGTTCATCATTGCCTATCTAGTGACCCTGGTCGACCTCCATCCGGTGGTGGGGGCATATGTAGCCGGGCTTATGTTTGCTGCCACCCCCGAGAGGGAGGAGATCGCTCAAAGCACACGGCCCATAATGCTCTTCCTGGCCCCCTTTTTCTTTGCCTACCTGGGCATGCAGGTTGACCTCACCATGTTCGGAGAGGCCAAGCCTATAGCGGTGGCTCTTCTCCTCATCGGGCTGGCCATAGTGGGTAAAATGGTGGGCTGCTATATACCGGCCAGGGTAGTGGGGAAGCTTCCGCACCGGAGCGGGATGATAGTAGGAGTGGGGATGGTACCTCGAGGGGAGGTGGGGCTCATCGTGGCGGGGGCAGGGCTTCTGGCGGGAGCTCTGGGGACGGGGGATGTGGCACGGGAACTATTCGGTATTGCTGTCTTGATCAGCATCGTCACCACCCTGGTGACCCCGGCCATGCTCAAGCCCCTGTTCAAAAATAAGGGTGACCCTCACCCCACCCCTAAGTTGAATAAAACTTGAGCATTTTGGGTGGTCATGTGGTCAACCTCTTCCCAGGATAAACCCTGAATCTCGGCTATTCTCTGGATGACCAGGGAAACGTTCTGGGGAGTATTCCTCCCTCCTTCAGGGTCGAGGTAGGGAGAGTCAGTCTCAGTGAGCACCCGCTCTAAGGATAATGTCCTGGCTGCCCTCTTTAGGTCCTTACTTTTCAGAATGTTGGGGGCCAAGGATATGTAGTAGCCATAAGAGGTGATCTCCTGGGCTTGCTTCTTCTTACCGGTGAAACAATGGAATAAAACCTTCTTCACCCCGCTATCTATCACCATCCTCAGCCCCGAATCGATGGCTTCCCGGAGGTGGAGCACTATAGGAAGGTCGAGTTCGCAGGCCAGCTCTAAAAACCTGGAGAAAACCTCCCTCATCCTTTCCCTTCTTGCCTCTTCCTTCACCCAGTGGTAGTCTAGCCCCACTTCACCAATCCCCACAATCTTAGACCTTCTATCCCGGATGAACCTTAGATAGGACTCAAGCCTTTGGTCGTCCATATCCGGGGCATAAACTGGATGAAGACCCAGGGTGGCATACAAAAATGAGGGGTGCTCAGCGTATAACTTAAGCACCCCTTGGGCATCTTCCACGTCAGTTGAGCTTACTATCACTGCCTTAAGCCTTTTCTTTAAATCTCGAATTATCTCTTCTCTATCCGAGTCGAAGGCTTCAAATGTGAGATGGCAGTGAACGTCAATCACTGTTAACAGAATAGCATCAATTTAATGCTATAATAAATCTCGTGAAGGCTGCCCTTCTGTATTCTGATAATCTCGCCCAGTATGATTTCGGCCAAGGGCATCCCTTCCGAGGAGATCGCTACCCACGTTTCAGAGAATTTTTCCGGGCAAACTTAAACCAGGACAATTTCGAGATCATAGAATCTTCCCCGGCCAGTGATGAAGATCTGATGCTGGTGCACTCTGAGGAATACATTCATTTCGTGGAGAACTTCTACCGTATACAAGCTTCCGGCATCGATGTTCCAGGAGCATACAGATTTTTGAGTGGGGACAACATTCCAAAGCCCGGGGCGGGAAATCTCGCCCAAGCGGCCAGGCTGATTTGCGGAAGCTCAAAGCTGGCCGGAGAAATAGTGGCAGAGGGAAGATATGAAAAGGCCATCGCCCTGGGTGGGGGGATGCACCACGCTTCACGGGAGTATGGAGAGGGATTTTGTATCTTAAACGATGTAGCCATCTGCACCCTTAACCTCAAGAAAAAATATGGCCTGGAAAGGATACTCGTCCTGGATACTGACGCTCATGCTGGAAATGGAACTGCTCATACCTTCTATGATGACCCTCAGGTATTATTTATCGACCTTCACCAGGACCCCCGGACGATATATCCAGGGAAAGGTTTTGCTCATGAGATAGGAAGAGGAGAGGGTAAGGGCTACACGGTGAACATTCCTTTGCCCCTGCTGGCGGGATATGATTCCTATAATCTAGTTATGGAGGAAATAGCCCTTCCTTTAAGCCGGGAGTTTGACCCCCAGATCATTATCCGAAATGGTGGCTCTGATCCTCATTTTGCCGATGAGCTTACCCAGTTAGGCCTAAACCTCAAAGGATTTCATATGATCGGGGAGAGGGTAAGAGAAATGGCCAGGGTATGCCAGGGTAAGGAAGTTGACCTCCTGTGCTCAGGTTATAACCTGGAAATTTTGCCTCTGGGTTGGTCATCCCTCATCTTGGGCCTCATGGACATACACCAAGAGTTTGCTGAACCCTTCCCGGAGCATCCTCAAGGGAAGGAGGTATTTATCAAGACTGAGGAAGTGGTGGCGGAGGTCAAAAGGAACCTTCAGGAGTACTGGAGGTCTCTCGGTTGACGAGTAAGGGAGCTCATGGTATATTTGTTTATGGTAAGTAGACTGGGTGGCCGCCCTCAAAAAGGGGAGGAAAGTCCGAGCTCCATCGGGCAGGATGCTGGGGAAATCCCAGGAGGGGAAATTCTACGGAAAGTGCCACAGAAACTACACCGCCGACGAGCCGATCAGATTTGGCGCGGGTAAGGGTGAAATGGTGAGGTAAGAGCTCACCGCGATGATGGTGACATTGTTTGCGGGCAAACCCCATCCGGAGCAAGGCCAAATGAGGAGGATAGTGCCCGTCTTAAACCTCCAGGTAGGCCGCTAGAGGTGGCAGGTAACTGCCATCCCAGATAGATGGTCACCGCCCATACATAAATGGGTACAGAACTCGGCTTACAGGTCTACTTACCAAGCTTATGAAGGCTAGAAGGTGTAGAGGGTACCGCGATCTTCTACCCCAGAATATAGCTTCCTTACGTCACATCGAGGAGGTGTTTCGCTCTTCCTGTCAAAGGTGGGGTTACGAGGAGGTAAAGACACCTGCCCTGGAATATCTTCATCTGTTCACCTCAGTAGGAACACTTTCCCCGGATATGCTATCTATGGTCTATTCTTTCTTGGATTGGGATGGGTGGAGTGGAGAAAGAGTGGTCCTTCGGCCTGAAGGGACCATTCCTATAGCTCGACTGTTTGTGGAGGAAGGGAAAAGATTTTCCCGTCTTTTCTATGTGGAAAATATGTTTCGCTTTGAGGAAGGGGAGGAGCCCAGGGAAATCTGGCAGTGTGGAGTGGAACTCCTGGGCTCAGATAGATCAGAGAGCCTGGTAGAGCTTATCCTTTTGGGGAGGGAGATCCTGTGGCGTCTCGGGTTTGAGCCCAGCATAAGCCTGTCCCATACCGACCTTGAGGTGCTAAAAGACAAGGAGTTCGCTCCCCTGTTTGGGGAGGGGGGAAGGTCACATGGATTTCTGGCCAATCTGACCTCGCTTTCCCTTCCCGATAGAGCAGTGAGGGGAGTAGATGAGCTTAAAGATGTAAGCTTGCTTTTAGATGAGCTTGAGCTTTCCTATTCCATCGACCTTCCCTGGGTAGAGAATTTTGAGTACTATACCGGGGGTATATTCAGGTTCTCGGTTCGAGGAAGAAGGGTGGGGGGAGGGGGAAGATATGACCATCTGATTCCTCTTTTGGGAGGGGGGGAGGTTCCTGCTTGTGGCTTTGCCCTGTATGTTGATCCCCTGGTGAGTGAAATGAAGGTGTTACCGGAGGATAAGAAGATTCTCATCTCAGGGAAAGACAAGAAGTCTTGCTTTGAGGTAGCAACCAGGTTACGAGATAAAGGATACACTGCTATCCTGGATTTAGGTGTTACCTGCCCTGTAGAATGGGAGATGGAGGTGGAAGAAAACCTCCTTCATTTAGTAAACCGGAAAACCACAAAGAAGGTCTCTGGCTCTTTAGACGATATCGTAAGTGGAATTGAGGATAGCTCTACCTAAGGGAAGGCTTCTTGCCGGGGCAGCGGAGGTTATCAGGAGGGGAGGAATACGCATCGAGGGTTATGATGACCATTCCCGATCCTACCGGTTTTGCTCACCCCCCTTTCAATTCAAAGTATTTCGGGAGAAGGATATTCCCATTCAGGTAGCCATAGGTAGCTATGATCTGGGGATATGCGGCAGGCAGTGGGCCTTAGAGCTTTTATCTCGCTTCCCTAAAAGCAACCTGGTGAGCTTGCGCTCTCTGAATTTTGGCTGGGAGGAGATCTGCCTCGCCACCTGCCCAGGAACAGGGATATCGAGCCTTGAGGACTTAAAGGGAAGGAAAATACGTATCGCTACCGAGTATCCCTATCTTGCTGAATCCTTAGCCCTGAGGATGAGGCTACGAGAATTTACCATCTACCCCTTATGGGGAAACGCTTTGGTCTATCCTCCAGAGAATGCCGAGGTAGCCTTGACCTCTATTTCAGAAAATCCCTGTCATCTTTTTGGTTTATTCTCCCTCGCCCGGGCAGAGGCAGTGCTTATAGCCAACCAGAAAAGCTGGCAGGAGAAGGATCTAAGCCCCTTTACTTCCTTAATCTCACCTCTCAGGGAAGAAGTCCCTCCTCCTGTATTCCAAAATCGCATGCCTGATATTGGGGAGAAGCTCCCTTCTGATGCAATTCGTTTTGCCCTCCCTGATGGGCACCAGGGAGAACCCACGTTTGAGCTTCTTTCTAGAGCGGGTATCCATAAGGGGAAAAAACTTAGAGGAAGCTTTTATTTTGGTTTAACTTTTCCCGAGCTATGGGCCAAAGTGATAAGGCCCCAGGATATGCCTCTTCAGGTGGCTCAAGAAAATTTCGACCTTGCCGTGACGGGAGAGGATTGGCTCTGGGAGCACAAGCTTTGCTTTCCTTCTTCTCCAGTAAGAAAGCTTCTGAGCTTCCCCATAGGCAGGGTGAACATCTGCGCCGTCGTATCCCAGGAAGTAACAGTGAACAGCCAAGCTTCGCTTCGAGGAGCCTTTTCCGAATTTCGGGTGATTTCGGAATATGTGAACATCGCTGATTGGTATGCCCGTAGGAACCATCTTTCCCCTTATCGTGTCATACCCACCTTTGGGGCCAGTGAATCTTTCCTGTCCGAAGACGGAGACCTGCTGATAGAGAATGTTCAAACCGGAGCTACTATCCGCCAGCAAAACCTGAAGGTTATTGACACCTTGTTCTCCTCCTCTGCCTGTTTGATAGCCAATGAGGAAAGCCTTAATATGAAGGGGAAGAGGATCTCCCATCTGGTGGATACTCTAAAGCAAGCTTCCGAACAGGAAATATGAGAATAGCCAGGGGTAAAGAAGAAGCCTTACGCACTGTACTCAAGAGGATTCCTTACTCTGAAGAGTTTCCCCCGGCACTCAAAAAAAAGGTGGGGAAGATATTCGGGGAGGAGCTTTCCCCGGAGCATCTGATAGAGGAGATGTTGAAGGAGGTTCGAGATCGGGGAGACAAAGCGCTACGAGACTTAACGCAGAGGATAGATGGTGCGCGTCTTACGAAACTCTCAGTACCAAGGTCAGAGATAGAGCGAGCAAATGCAACTATACCCTTGAGTCTTATCTCTGCCCTTAAGATTGCCCGGGATAGGATTTTTTCCTTTCATAACGCCTTCTTAACCCCCAGGAACCTGTTTGACTTTGAAAGAGGTATCGGCCAGATGATTCGCCCCTTGCAGAAGGTAGGAGTATATGTTCCCGCATCCTATCCTTCAACCGTGCTCATGACGATTATCCCTGCTCAGGTGGCGGGAGTAAAGGAGATCGTCATCACCACTCCGCCAACCCAGGAGGGCTCGGTCTGCCCTGAAGTATTGGCAGCAGCCAAGATCTGTGGGGTGGATAAGGTGTTCAAGGTAGGGGGAGCGCAGGCCATATTTGCCCTGGCTCTGGGAACGGAGTCCATTCCTAAAGTCGACAAGATATGTGGCCCGGGAAACTTATTGGTCCAGCTAGCTAAACGGAGAGTAGTCGGACTGGTGGGCATCGATGGCTTCTACGGGCCCACCGAGACGGTCATCATTGCTGATGATAATGCTTCCCCTGAAGTTTGTGCTGCCGACCTGGTGGCACAGGCAGAGCATGACATACTGGCCTCCGCTATCCTCATCACCACCTCAGAAAGACTAGCCTTAAAGGTGAATGAGGAGGTGGAAACTTTAGCTTCCGATATTTTAAGAAGGGAAATTGCACATCTCGCGCTCAAAGATAGAGGAGGAATAGCCGTGGTGGAGACCATCGATGAAGCCTTTGAACTTACCAACCTCTACGCCCCCGAACACCTCACGCTGCTCATAGAACATCCCGAAAGGTATGTAGGCCGGATAAAGAACGCCGGAGGGATATTTATGGGAGAAAGCTCAGCGGAAGCCATGGGGGACTATGTGGCTGGCCCCAGCCATGTCATGCCCACCGGAGGGACGGCCAGGTTTTCTTCTCCTCTGGGGGTGGATGATTTTGTGAAAAAAACCTCCCTGTTTTACATTTCAAGGCCAGAGCTTGAGAGTTTGGCCTGGGTAGTCAAGGAATTGGCTCACGCTGAGGGCATGGAAGGGCATGCTTTCTCTATAGATAAAAGGCTTTAAGCATGGAAGAAACTTTGTGCACAGTAGGACTAAAAGTTAAGGCCGGAGATAAAGTCCGTTACTATGTTGAACCTGAGGCTACTAAGCTTCAGTTGAATGACCTGGTAGTGGTAAAGGGTGAGCATGGTATGGAAGTGGCCAGAGTGGTTTCACCTTCAAAGCAGGTATCGAATGTGCTCCGGATGAGGAAGACCTTTCCGTCCATCCTTCATCGCGCAACCAAGGAGGAATTGAGACAAAAGACGGTTAGCGAGGAAGAGGCATTGCTTAAATGTCGGGAGTATGTCAGAGAGCTTGGCCTCCTCATGAAGCCCGCCTTCGCCTCTTCCAACATCGATGGCAGCTACATTGTGGTATACTTTGTCTCCCCCCACAAGGTCGACTTCCGCGAATTGGCTTACCACATCAATTCTGACCTCCGGACCAGGGTAGAGCTAAGGAGGGTAGGGGCGCGCGAGGGGGCCAGGCTGTTGGGGGGGGTGGGAAGGTGTGGTCTTCCTGTCTGCTGCTCGTCCTTCTTAAATGAGCTTTCTCCTCCTACCACCAAGGCAGTGAAGAGGGCAGGTTTGAACCCTTCTAAATTTTGTGGTTTATGCGGCCATATCTTATGCTGCCTAGCCTATGATGACCTGAAGGATAACCATGTTTCAGAGGAATAGACTTAGCTTTTAGAATTTTGGCGGTTATAGATGTAGCTCGAAGAGTCACAGAGACAGCTTCCCAAAAGCAGGCCCTGGACATCATTCTTCTGGATGTGGGGGAGGTGTGCCTGCTTACCAGCTACTTTATAATCTTAAGCGGCGAATCCCCACCCCAGATCGAATCTTTATCTTCAGCCATCGGTGAGGTGCTGAGGGAAGAGAAAGAAGCGGAGTTACATCATATAGAGGGGACGGCCACTTCAGGTTGGGTGCTCCTGGATGCGCGTAGCATCATCGTACACATCTTCTCCCCCGAGCAGAGGGAGTACTATAAACTGGAGAAATTATGGCATAGAGCAAAGCTACTACTCAGGATCCAGTAGCTCATTCCTCTACCCTCAGAAATTCAATATCTATAACCTCCAGCGCCTCCCTCCACAGCGAACCAGCCACCACCACGCCCCCTCCACCCCCCACCATGAGGATAAGGAGGGCCCATAAGGGGTGCCAGGCGATGGCCAGAGTTATACCCGAGACCAGGGAAACCCCCGCCACGGTGATGCCGAATGCTGTCCATATAGCTTCACCGCTCATATCCTTTCCCCCCTTTACCATAAGAGGCACACCCAACAGAGAGCCTATAATGAGGAGGGCCCATAAGTCGGCCTGGATGATACCCAGCGTAAGCCCGCTTACCAGGAAAGCCAGGATTACCAGGCCCCCTACAATTCCCCAAACAAGGGAAGAAATATTATTCACTGCTGTCCTCCTTTCTTAAGCGTGATCTTGGGCTTCCTTAAATACAGCGGTTCTAAGAGCAATATATCGTTTACCTCTCCTTCCTCCAATCTTTTCCAGCCCAGGTAGGCTAAAAATCCCCCTCGTCTCACATTCACTACCCGATCAGGGATTACCGCCAAATCTCCCAAACTCTCCTTAATATGGCATTTTACCTCATCTTTTAGTTCACCGCAAAATATGGTCCTCTCCCGTGTACTGTGGCTAACATCATCCAGAGCTCCTATGCCGGGAGGAATGACGTTTTGCCATTCCTCACCTTCTCCCTGATACACTGCGAAGGCAAATTCCTCTTTACTTAGATGGTGGAGGGAGCATACAGGTAAACCGTAAAATGAAAAGGGGAAGGCTTCCACCTCTAAGGTACTTATCCCCACTACAGGAATGTCCAGAGCAAACGCCAATCCTTTGGCGGCGGCTATGCCCACCCTTAGTCCATTAAAACTGCCCGGGCCCTTAGCCACCACGATGGCTGTAAGCTCGTGAGGGGAGACTCCTTGCCCTCTTAGCACATAGTTCAGGTTGGGGAATAGCTCCGAGGCATGGTTTTGTGAGCATCGCCAATTGAACTCCACCTTTATTTCCCCCCTTTGGGATAGGGAAAGGGAGGAAATGGAGCTTGAGGTATCTATAGAGAGCTCCATAAGTCTTGCATTAGCCTCAGGTAGTGCGGACCTCGAGGCTTGAATTCAAGAAGCCTCGAGGTTTCAGAGACGATGCGCATGCTTATAAGCAAGTTATGGGAGGGAAAGATAGCCTCTCCTCTCTCTGCCCATTCTACAACGCACACCGCATCTTGGGAAAGATAGTCTTCAATTCCTATATCTTCGACCTCCTCCACACTCAGTCGGTAGAGGTCTATATGATATAGAGGAAGCCTTCCTCTATATTCCCTTATGATGACGAAGGAGGGACTCGGAGCAAACCCCCCGACCCCCACACCCCACAGGATTCCCTGGGCAAGGCAGGTCTTACCTGCTCCCAGCCCACCGGAAAGGAGGATGATATCCCCGGGTGAGGAACGCTCACCCAATTTCCTACCCACCGATCTGGTCTCCTCAGGGCTTGAGGTTTGGATGCGCAAAATGATCCCACCCCGATCTTAAATGAGGAAGTCGATTCCCCTTCCCATCCAGTAGTATAATTTCCCCCGGATGGTCCTCTACCATCCTTCCCACCACGGTCAGCGGGCAGGGGAGTCTTTGCTCTAGTGCAGGCATAAGTTGGGGAGGAGCGGTGAACAAAAGCTCGTAATCCTCCCCACCATACAGGGCATCCTCCGCCGTGAGGAACTCACACACTTCAGGGTGAAGGGGAAGCCTATCTATCATTATTATTGCCCCCAGATGGCTTCCTTCACATATATGGGAAAGATCCTGGACAAGCCCATCGCTTACGTCTATGGCCGCTCTCACCCCCGATTCACAAAGCATCCTCCCCTCCAAAATACGCGCTTTGGGACAGGCAAAGGCCTGTCTTAAGATGGACCGTATGCGCAAGTCAAGGTTATGGATCTCAGATTTTAACCTGCGGTATCCTCCGGCCAGGCCCAAATAGCCAGTAACCGCCACCAGGTCGCTCACCCGAGCTCCTCTTCGAGTGAGAACCTTCTCATCCTTCGCTTCTCCAATCAAGGTTACATTTACCACCAGGGTAGGGCAGGAACTTAAGTTTCCTCCTACGATGGATATTCCCAAGGCCGAGCAAACTTTTGAAATTCCCTCACCAAGCTCTTCTACCTCACAGAACTCCATTTCTGGGCTCAGGGATAAGGATATGAGGGCATACTTGGGAATACCCCCCATAGCAGCAATATCGCTCACATTGACCAGGATGGATTTGCTCCCCACCTCCCTGAAGGATAGGTCGTCCATAAAGAAATGGACTCCCGCCACCAGACTATCAGTGGTGGCCAGAGCAAAGGAACTTCCTTTCCACAGGGCGGCATCATCCCCTATCCCGATAATGACTTCATCTCCTGGCAAGGCGATGATGCGGGATAAACGGTCGAGGAGAGCAAACTCCCCCACCTCTCTTATCTTCATGGACGAGATGATTCTTCCCATAGAAGGAGAGGATTCTCCAGTCTCCTTTTGAACTCGGTAAGGAACTCCACGGATGTGTTAGCCATCATGGCCCGGTGGTCCCACAGGAGGACAGCATTCATGAGTTTTCTTATCTGAATTTGCCCCTCTATGACCTTAGTTTTCTCCATAACTGCGCATATACCTAATATAGACGTAGAAAAGGAGGCTACCGGGCCGCTTCCCCAGTCTACTTCCCCAATAGTTCCTACATTGCTCACCACCATCCCGGGTTTTTTTACACTCCTATCTCCCCATCCTGCTCTACCCGATCTTGCTTCGGAGAGGTTTCTCATCAGGATTTCGGAGATCTCAGGAAGATTTCTCTGATTAGCTCTCTCGATCCAGAAAAAGCCGATGGTATCCCCTACCTGTATGGGCCCACCTATATCTGCTTCTCCTTGGGGAGAGCAGATAATTTTGTCCTTTCCCTCCCACCGCCCCCCCAGGATGGGGAAGTTCGCCAACGTGTCTGCCGCGGCCTTGAGAATAAAGGAGTAAAGGCTGAACGGCGCTTTTCCTTCCTTCCGCAGGCTATCTATCTCGGTCATGTCAATCACGAAGGTAGTGTTGCATATTGGCCTTTCCGGTCGATATATGTCTATCAGCTTTCTTTGGGCCTCATCCAACTCATAGTACGTTCTTCCTCTCTCATCCTTGCTGTATACTCGACGCATCTCTATCTCTCCCTCTTTTCTCATTCTTCCTGATAAGATAACACTTTTGCTTAAGTTAAGCCAGGCTAGAATATGATATCAACGATGCCTCCACCTATGTACACTTCTATAAAGGAGCGGGGGATTCTTCCTACCAGGCAGCAGAGGAAAAATCTTAACGGGGAGAACTTTAGGACTCCCGCGGCGATGGCTATGAAGTCGAATATACCTAGAGGAAAAAGGGCAGAGCAGAAAACTATAATTCCCATAATCCGAACTGACCATCTGTGAGAGAGGGAAAAGTATGATGAGCCACTCACCGCTCTTCTTCCTCCTCGGCCTACCCCGTAACCTACCAGCTCGCCCAACGTTCCCCCCAAGCCGGCCAGAAGAGGGACTAGCCACCTCATGCTGGCACAATCAAACACTGCTATGGTTACGGCCAGGCCAGCGGCACTGGAAACAAAGGGGATGGGAATGGAAACGGCACTGGACAGAAAGGGAGCCACCAAAGCCCCGATATAACCATATCGATCGAAGGCCTCGATGCGGGAGGAGTAGTGGACTATGGCCAGGGAAATCCCCAAAGCTAAGGCAAGGATAACAAAAAACAAAATCGCTTTCTTTACCAGACGGTTCATCGCTCAAGCCATGTCCAGAATCAAAGTAGACCAGCTAAAGGGGGAAACTCCGCTGCCCCTTCCAGTTTGGGAGTCATAGAAGTCATGGAAGCCCTCCCTTAAAATAAGCTCTTCAGTCTTGGTGGTGATATGGTCAGCGATCCCCTTATATTCCTCTCGACTGAATCTTTGTGCCTGCTTCCTCAGGCCCTTGACGATGTACCAGTTGGAGTATACCCAGGTTTGAGGTCCTCTCCAGATCACATGCCGCATCTTTAGAGGCTTATCGCGCATCAAGGGAACGGCCGGCAGAGGGTAGGGAGTCCAATATTCCTGGGGGTTCAATAGATGCTCTTTGACCAACCTCTCCACCCACTCCTCTGGGATGTGAGGAAGAATAAGGGGAAACAGGGAGGAGATGGTATTCACCGGTAATCTTTTGTCCCCTCCCTGGCGGGAGTCCAGACTGTAAAAGAGCCCACTCCGGTCATCGTACATCTTACCCAGGATGGATTCCTCGCATCTCTCCGCCAGGGAGAGGAGCAGCCTTCTATGTTTATCCTCGCCGACGAGCTCAAGAAGGCGAGATAGGGAGAGTAGATTTTGGACATACACACAGTTCAAGAGCAGATCCTTCACCCTGAAAAGCGAGCGGTGGAATATCTTCTCCTCATTCCAACCTAGGGCATAATATCGGATGAGGAGCCTTACCATGGGCCAAACGCTATTAGCTGTGGAACTTCCGTATACCTCATCATATTCTGGACTCCTATCCCTTCCTCCCTCGTAGGAAATAATGATCTCCAAAAGCCCATCTTCCCCTTTGCTCCGGGTTTTTTCTAAATGAAGGTAATAGGCCTGAACATGGGGGAGTACCTCCCGTAAAAAGCCCATATTCTGGCTATGGAGAAATATGGCCTCCACTGCCGAAGCTAAAGCCGGGGGTTGGATGAAGGGAGAGAAATGCAAGCGGGGATAGAATGGCTGGCTCATCCTATCCACCCAGTGCATGCTCTTCTTATTCCATATCAGGTGAGGGATGAACCCATCATCTTGTTGAGCATAGAGGAGGGAAAAAATTTCTTGTTGAGCCAGTTCTATATCTATATGGGAGAGGACTGTGGCATGGGCACAGGAGTCCCACAGCCACTGGTGGGGATAGCCTACTCTAAATGGTAAGGCGACATCCCAACCTATCCTCCACAGCCAGTTCAGGGGTGAGGGAAGCCAAGAAGGATATCGAGGGTGGGAAAGTAAAGGGGCATGAAAGGTACATAGCGTGGGGGGTTTTGTTCGGTTCCACCTTCTTTCCTCTACTACTCTGTTTTTATCCAGAGCTTCACGGCATAGCTGGCTCAACATATACCGAGGCCAGGGATTTCGCAAACTCCCGAACCCGAAGGTCGGAAATTTTGCTCACCTTAAGGGAACGAAGTTTTCCATCCTCTGATATAAGGACTACTTTATCCTCAGGATAAACGATACCCGACCATAATACTTCCCCTGTTTTTTGACTCAGGTTTACGATCTTATTTCCCCTCCTGGAGGCCGAAAGATGAATACGGGCCACAGGAAAGAGCCTCAAGGATCCCTTAGTGGTGGCCAGAAGAAGTAAACCATCTTGCGAAGCATGCATGCCTATCAGAAGGTCATCGGGGGGGGACTTTATCGTGAGCCTGCCGCCACTCCCCCGCCGGGAAGAGGGCACATTTTGGGGAGAAAGTCCCAGAACTCTACCTTTCCGAGTTACCAGAATGATCTTATCCCGGGGGGTTAAGATTTGGGCTCCCATAACTCTCTGCCCTTCCCTTAGCCTCATCGCCCTCACGCCGCTTTTTCTAGCCCCCAAAATTTCACCCCCGTCTATTTTCTTCAATATCCCACTTGTGGTAGCCAGAATGACAGATTTGCCCTGAGTTTCCTCGCCCACCGTCTCCATGTGTGCCACCCTTTCTCCTTCCGGAAGCGATATCAAGGTCTTAAGGGGCATTCCGTCCAGAGGTATAGTTGAGCAGACAAGGCTGGCCACTCTCCCCTGGTCGGTGAAAAAGAACACTCTTTCCTGACTATCACAGCTTATAACCAAACTTATTTCCTCCGACCTTCTTCGGGTATACCCTGATACCGGGATACGCCTCAGGTAGTCCTTGCCATTTAGGAGGACTACCATCGGACGATGGAGGACTTTATCTTCGTTTCCGGGCACATCGGATACGATCTCTGTCCTTCTTCTATCACCGTACTTAGCCTTGAGCTCGGAAAGCTCGGAGGCTACCTGCTGTTGAATCTTATGAGGGTCTTCTATTATCCCCGATATCTCCTCCATCTTCCATGTGAGCTCCTCCTTCTCCTGTAATATCTTTTCTCTCTCCAGTGCTGCCAGGCGCTGAAGTTCAATAGCCAGGATGGCTTCTGCCTGTACCTCAGAAAGACTGAAGTAGGAGATTAGCCTTGTCTTAGCTTCCTCCCTGTCTTTAGATGAGCGAATAAGTGAGATGACTTCATCTATATTATCTAGAGCAACTTTGATCCCCTCCAGAATATGATATCTTTCCTTAGCCTTCCCAAGTTCAAACTTGAGCCTTCGCAGAATGGTAGAGGAGCGAAACTCCACAAAGTGGGAGACATAGTCCGAAAGGGTGAAGGTTCGGGGCTCACCATTTATGAGTGCCAGCAGGTTTACGGGAAAGGATGAAGAAAGTTGGGTATGATGATATAAGAAATTCAGTACACTTTCTGGCTCTGTTCCTTTTTTAAGCTCTATCCTTATCCTTATTCCTTCCCTGTCCGACTCATCCGTAACTTCAGCTATCTCCTCTATCCTTTTATCCTTAGCTATCTCCGAAACCAGGGAAGATTTATTTACCTGGTAGGGAAGTTCAGTTATTATTAGCTGACTTCGGCCTTTCAGGT
>DFBE01000017.1:21759-27501 GCA_002367275.1 Dehalococcoidia bacterium UBA3088
CCTGAGCATGATCCCTCGTGTGGGAAAATCAGGGCCATGTATAAACTCCGCGAGCTCAGAAGGGCTTGCCTCAGGATGGTGAATAGAGTGGATGATAGCATCACATACTTCAGAGATATTGTGAGGAGGGATGCTGGTAGCCATACCTACGGCGATACCCTGAGCTCCGTTCACCAGAAGGTGGGGGAATCTGGAGGGCAAAACCTCCGGTTCAGTAAGCGTATCATCAAAATTGGGAACGAACTTCACAGTGTCTTTGGGGAGATCGGAGAGAAATTCTGAAGATAGGGAGGATAGCTTGGCCTCAGTATACCGCATGGCGGCAGGAGGGTCACCATCAATGCTGCCGAAGTTTCCCTGTCCTTGAACAAGTGGATATCTTAAGGAAAAATCCTGGGCCATCCGAACCAGGGCCTCATACACCGGGGCATCTCCATGAGGATGGTATTTACCCAGGACTTCGCCTACAATACGAGCACACTTCTTGGAACTCCCCCGATGGGTAAGGCCAATCTCGCTCATGGCATAAATTATCCTACGCTGTACCGGCTTTAGACCATCCCGCATATCCGGAAGAGCGCGGGACACAATCACGCTCATAGCATAATCCATGTAGGACCTGGAGAGCTCCTCTGAGATATCTACAGGCAAAACCTTACCCATCCTCGTCGCTCTCTTCAGAAATATTTTGTGCTTCCGTAACTTCGAGCCTATGGCTGCGAGGCCTCTCCTCTTCGCCAAGAAGGAAGGATACAATGTTTTGAAGCTCGGGGCTCTTCTCCTCCTCTTTCACCACCGCCCTTACCCTACCCCCATCCAGGTTCAGAAGTCCTACCCTATATCTATTGCCCCCTCGAATAAGTCTCAGGAGTCTAGCCCCACAGGCGGGGTCAACCTTGCCTATATATTTCCCCGTGAGATCAGTGACAGATAAATTATCTCCTTCTTCTCTTAAGTACACTTCGTCTCCGGAAAAGAAGGAACTGAGTGCTTCCTCTTCTACGTCTATCAAATTTACTATGCCCATCTTGCCCCCTTCTAAGGAGTAGGGGAGGAAGATCTTTCCCGGAGAGCGAGAAGAGATTTGGGAAAGCCTTTGCAAGTTTTTCTGGGCAATGCGGTTTCCAGAGTCAATCTCCACCGCCTGGGAGTACGCATCCCATGCTTCATCCATTCTGCCCGTCTCCAGTAGGGCTCTCCCCAAGCGGTTAAGTGCGGGAACATCGGTAGAGGAGCGGCGGAGGATAGCCCTGTTTACCTCCACTGCCTCCCCCCATTTTCCCTCCATGGCGGCCTTAACGGCTTGCCTTACCCAACTTTCTATTCCCATCTCAGGTAAATATTATCCCCCTCTCCTTTATTTAGAAGTCTTCCAGCATTACCACCGCGGGCGGCAATCTCCAAATTATCACTTGAATCCCACAGGGCGACAATGTCCCCCGCCGAGTATGAGGAGGAAATTCCTCTTATGCGTAAGTCGCCTACTACCACTTCAAGCTCCTTTGAGGGCGGGTCGCTCCGCTTTATGTCGGTAATGAGATTTCCGAAATGGTCAACGTAGATCACATGCCCCACAATGTAGTCTTCCCCATGCTCAGGTCGGGTAAGGGGGAAGGAGAAAAGAGATTTTATCTCCTCCCCCAACTTCATAAGTGGAACCCCCAGTGAAAGGTGGGCGGCCACGGGAGCAAACACATCCCTTCCGGCAAACGTAGACCTTGTGTCCATAAGCCAGAAACGCGCATTGGTAAGGGATACTGCTTGCATGCCGGAAGTTAACCTGCTTTTTCCATTCAAAATGTAGCTCAGGATGCCATTATCCGGACAGACAAAAAATGTCTTTGATGTTCTCAGAACCACGCTCCTCCTCTGAGTACCCACCTCAGGATCAACCACGATGACATGAATGGTGTCGGGGGGGAAATAGGGGTGAGCAATATGGATGACAAAGGCTGCCTCCAGAATATTCTGAGGCGAAATTCCGTGCGTTAAGTCAACGATAGTAGCCTTAGGGTTCAAGCCCAGGATAACTCCCTCCATTATCCCCCGATAGGGGCTATTCCCAAAATCAGTAGTTAAAGTTATTACGCTCACAAGTTTTGACTCAAGGCAAGGAAGTTAAAACTTCACCAATTTTACAGTATGTACACCAGGGATGCTAGCTACCCTCTCTATCTCATCCTTCCCCAGGGGTTCATCCAGCTTTAACACCATGAGGGCTTCACCTCGAGGCCTCTGGCGACTTACCTGCATAAAGCTGATGTCTACATCTGCCTTGCCGGTTATGTTTCCCACCTGGCCAATAAGCCCCGGACGGTCAACATGATAGCTGAATAAAACATATCCTGGGCCGGGCACGAAATCCACCCAGTGGTCATTCACTTTCACAATATGGGGTTCACCCCGCATTATTGTTCCTGAAACTTGAGTTTTTTGCTTGCTTTGTACCTCAACGCTTAACAGAGAGGCGTAGTTATCGCATACCTCATTTTTGTGCTCTGAGATCTTTATCCCCCGGTTCTGGGCGATGATTCCTGCATTTACCATGTTCACCCTTTCTTCGCAGACCTCGCTCAAAAGGCTTCCCAGTACTTCTGCCTTCACCCGAGATGTGTCGTAGGCAGCTATCTCTCCATCATAGAAAATGTCCACTCTTTCCAACTGACCTTCCATAAGCTGGGATGCCAGGTGAGCTAAAGTTCGAGAAAGCCCAAGATAGGGGGACATAACCTTACCCACTTCGGGGGAGATAAAGGGGGCATTTACGGCATATTGAGGAGTTATACCTCGAAACAAAACATCCACTACTTGGTCTGCCGCACCTTGGGCTACGCTTGCCTGAGCCTCCACGGTTGATGCTCCCAGATGAGGAGTGGCTACTATATTGTCGCTTTGCAGAAGGAGGGAAGAGGGAGGTTCAACTTCAAACACATCTAAGGCCGCTCCGGCTATTCTTCTCTCATTGAGTGCCTTCACAAGGGCCTGTTCCGATATCAATCCCCCCCGGGCACAGTTGATGATACGAGCTTCTCTTTTCATCAGATGTAGCTCTCTCTCCCCGATAATACCCTTCGTCTTAGAGGTCCGAGGGATATGAAGGGTGATGAAATCAGACATGCTCAGGAGATCATCCAGGGGCATAAGCTCAACCCCTGAGTTTTGGGCATAGGATTCGGAGACAAAAGGATCAAAGGCAACTACCTTCATCCTCAATCCTTGAGCCCTTCGGGCTACCTCAGTACCCACGTTGCCCAACCCGATGATCCCCAAAGTTTTATCCTGCACTCCCACCCCCATAAATTTCTCCCTATCCCAGGTTCCTGATCGGAGCAGTGCGTGGGCTTGAGGAATGTGGCGAGCTAGAGAAAGCATCAGGGCGATGGTATGCTCTGCCGCAGAGATGGTATTTCCATAAGGTACGTTGACTACCACAATGCCCCTTTGGGTAGCTTTCTCTACATCGATGTTATCCACTCCCACGCCAGCTCGGGCGATGACTTGAAGCCTTGTCCCCCTCCGAATTACTTGAGCGGTCACCTGAGATACACTGCGCACTACCAAGCCATCATAATCTTCAATAATGGAACAAAGCTCCTCTTCTGAAAGCCCGTATTTTTCCTCCACTTCAAAGTGAGACCTGAGAATGTCCAGCCCTTCAGAAGCAATGGAATCAGCCACTAACACCTTCACCTTTTGCTCTCCGGTAATGCTTTCTTAAGTGCAACTATTATTTGATCGATGTCTTCCTCACCCACCCAACCCATATGTCCTATGCGAAATATCTTTCCGGAAAGCCTTTGCTGACCCCCCGCGAGCACTATATTATACTTCCTGCGCATGGTAGTGAGCAGTTTTCGGCTGTCAACATCAGAAGGAATATTTACCGCTGTGACAGTGTTGGAATAGGCTTCTTTGGGAAACAGAGAAAGGCCAAGCTCCTCAATACGCATGCGAGCCCTATCTCCAACGCGCACATGGCGCTTAATTATATTGGCCAATCCTTCCCCCTCCATTAGCTTCAGGGTAGAATAAAGAGCATATAAGGTGGAGATGGCAGGAGTCCAGGGGGTCTGGCCCTTCTCTAAGAAAGACCTGGCCCTTGAAAGGTCCCAGTAGTATCGGGGCATTTGAGCCTCCGAGACTGCCTTCCATCCTCTCTCGCTTATGCTCACCATAGCCAACCCCGGCGGGGACATCCAGCCCTTCTGGGAAGCAGTAACTACTACATCACACCCCCAGAGATCTACCGGAAGGTCAATACAGCTCAGGCTGGACACAGCATCCACCAGCAAGAGCTTATCATATTCTTTGGCTACTCGGGATATGGCTTCAAGGTCGTTGGTTACCCCGGTGGAAGTTTCATTATGGGTAACCATCACCGCCTTTATCCTGGAATCATCCTTAAGCCTCTTTTCTACCACCTCAGGGTGGGCTGCCCTTCCCCATTCAAAGTCCAGCTTTTCCACCTCTGCCCCGAAGTTGTGAGCGATGTCTGAAAATCTATCCCCAAACGCACCTATAGATAGGGCCAGAACCTTATCCCCCGGAGATAGGGTATTCACAATAGCTGCCTCCAATCCTCCTGTTCCTGAGGCGGTCAGGATCAAAACATCGTCTTGAGTCTGAAACATCTGTTTTAAACTCCAAGTTATGTCCAAAATAAGCTTTCTAAATTCCTCACCACGATGATTTATCATCTCCTTACCTTGAGCCTCCAGGGCCTGGGGAGGACAGGGTGTAGGTCCGGGAACACGAAGCTGCATTTTAGTTTCCCTCCACTATTCTTAAAAATCCTCTCTTGCCCACTTTGATAACTGCTCCGGGATGAGGAGCAAATGTGGGCTGGGTAAGCTTTTGGCCATTGACCTCGACTGCCCCCTGCTTTAAAAGCCTCCTGGCTTCCATACGACTTTCCACTAGATGGGTATTCCAAAGTAGATCTATGGCATCTACCACCTCTGCTTGAAGAGGATATTCAACCATCTGGGAAGGAGGCTCCCGGCGAGTAAATATTTTCAGGAAGTACTCCTGGGCCTCGCGTGCTCCTTCCTCTCCATAGAGCTGAGAGGTGATGTTATAGGCTAACTCCTTTTTTACCTCCATGGGGTTTTGGACCTTGAGCTCATCTTCCATCTCTCCCAAATCCTCATCTGTCAGTAGCTCGAAATAGGAATGTATAAGCTGGTCGGGGATAGACATTACCTTGCCATAGATGTCCTGGGGCGGCTCGTCTACTCCGATGTAATTTCCAAGGCTCTTACTCATCTTATGACTGCCATCAGTACCTACAAGTAAGGGGAAGAGAAGTATTTGCTGAGGGGGCTGGTCCAGCATTCTCTGTAACTCCCTTCCCACCAGGCAGTTAAACTTTTGGTCTATTCCCCCTACTTCTACATCTGCCTTTACCGCTACAGAGTCATAAGCCTGGAGTAGTGGGTACAGAAGTTCCGAAAGATAAACTGGATCTTCAGCCTTCATTCTCAAGAAAAAATCCTCTCTATGTAAAAACTGAGCTA
This sequence comes from Dehalococcoidia bacterium UBA3088, assembly GCA_002367275.1. Classification (GTDB taxonomy): domain Bacteria; phylum Chloroflexota; class Dehalococcoidia; order UBA2247; family UBA3088; genus UBA3088. The sequence goes on from DFBE01000017.1 coordinate 27,276, forward strand.
CCGTAAAGCGTGAAGCGAGGTGAAGCAGATATTCAGTCGTCATGGAGGAGAACCATTGACTTTGTCTCAGGATGGTGGTTTTTTCCTTTTCTACCACCTTGAAGAATGAGCTTAAATAGGTCTTTATATTTGCTTCTACCTCCTCCGGAGTAAGATGGGGTCGAGCTTGCATCTTACCACTGGGGTCCCCAATCTGGGCAGTCAAATCCCCGATGATGAGGATTAC
>DFBE01000017.1:27540-54300 GCA_002367275.1 Dehalococcoidia bacterium UBA3088
CCCGGAACTCTTCCTCCACAATGATCTCAGCTATTCCCCTTTCCAGTAGATGGTCAAGACTGCTCATGATTTCTTAGAATACTCTGTGCCTTTCGGGCATCTATTTCTTGCTGCTTTCTAAGCTCTGAGGGGGAGGCAAAGGCCCTCTCCTCCCTCAACCTTTCCCATAGCTCAAGCTCTATGCTTTCTCCATATATCTCTTCCTCAAAATCGAACATAAAGGCTTCCACAGTCCTCCCCTTTCCTCCAAAGGTGGGGCGGACGCCGATGTTGGCCACTGCTTTGTAGATATCATCTCTGATACGCACTCTGGCTGCATACACTCCATCCCCAGGCAGAAGAATATGTTCATCTACTCTCAGATTGACGGTAGGAAAGGAAAGGGATCTTCCCCTCCCCTCTCCATGGACCACTTCTCCATTCAGGGATACGGGACGCCCTAAAAGCTTAGCTGCTTCCCTCACATTACCCTCACTTAATAAATATCGAATCTGGGAGCTGGAGGCTATCCTGCCATCAACCGCAAAAGGTGGCACTACATCCACCGTGAAGTTCATATCTTTTCCCAGCTCCTTTAGAAAGGCAACATTTCCCCCTCTGCCCTCCCCTAAAGCAAAGTCAGGTCCTACCACCAACCCCCTCATTTTGAGGTGTGTCTTAAGTAGAGAAACAAAATCGTGAGCCTTAACTTCCAGTAGATCCCGCGTGGTGGGGAGGGAAAAGACGAGCTCTATCCTCAACTCCTTTATAAGCTCTATCCTTTGGGGAAGGGTGGTGAGAAGGGAGGGGGGGTTTTGGGAGAGGATAGCCTGAGGGTGAGGATGAAGGACTACCACAGCCGGAGCGAAGCTTTCTCCTGCCCTCTCCTTAAGATGGGTTATGAGATGATGATGCCCCCGGTGGACTCCATCAAATACACCGATGGTGACTATCGTCTCCCGGGTGGGGTGAGGGAAGGGGAGCTCTGGTTCAGTCATATTTTAGGTAGAAAATATGGGTCTTCCGGAGGCTTCGGCTACCGGAGCGAGCCTTCTCATCAGGTCGGCAAAGTGGTCGAAGGTCAAGGATTGAGCTCCATCCTTTAGAGCAGTATCTGGTGAGGGATGCACCTCAATCATTACTCCATCAGCCCCTGCCGCCACCGCCGCCAGGGTCAGGGGAGTGACCAGATACCACTTTCCCGTGCCATGACTGGGGTCAGCGATTACGGGTAGATGAGTTAATTTATGTACCAGAGGAATAGCGCTTATATCCAGGGTGTTACGGGTAGCACTCTCAAAGGTTCTAATTCCCCGCTCACAGAGGATTACCTGACGGTTGCCCTGGGAGAGGATATACTCTGCCGCCAGAAGCCACTCCTCGACCTTGGCTGACATCCCCCGCTTGAGCATCACCGGCTTTCGGGTTCGGCCGGCCTCATCCAGCAGAATAAAGTTCTGCATATTGCGAGCTCCTATCTGGAGGATGTCGGTATACTCTACCACCAGCTCCACATCCTTTGGAGTTAACACTTCAGTAATTACGGGGAGTCCTACTTCTTTTCCTGCCTCGGAGAGCATTTTCAGCCCCTCCCTCCCCAGACCCCGGAAATGATAAGGAGAGGTGCTGGGTTTAAATGCCCCTCCCCGCAGGATGTGCCCCCCCCACCTTTTCACTGCCCGGGCAGTGTCTAATATCTGCTCTTCCGTCTCCACTGCACAGGGACCAGCTATCACTACTACCCCATCGCCGCCGATCTTCACTCTACCCACCTGGATCACCGTCCTCTCCGACTGGAATTCCCGCGAGCATAGTTTATAGGGCTTGGTGATGGGGATCACCTCTTCCACGCCGGGCATGATTTCCACATCATCCCGGAGGTCGGGCAACACCGGGTCTACCCCTACCACTCCTATTATAGTTCTTTCTGAGCCCCGGGTGAGAACTCCCTTAAGCCCCGATCTCTCGATCCTGCCCATTATACTTTCTATCTCATCTTCCCTTGCCTCTGGTCTTAACACTACAATCATATCTTTGTCTCCCTCAAAACTTCTGTCCCCTTAAGGTAAACATGGTTTATCTCCTCTGGCTTCTTCTCAGTGTTGTGCAGGATAAGGATGCGCAGGGTAGAGGAAAGGCTCTGAGGAACATCTATCTCCTGGGCGCAAAGCAAAGGGATTACCTCCCATCCCAACCGCCGAGCGGCACGAGCAGGAAATTCAGCGTTGAGGTCGGAGGTGAGGGTGAAAACGATCGCTGCTACATCCTCCATCTTAAGATCATTAGCCCTGATTATATCGGTAAGCAGTTCCTCCGATGCTTTAAGTATATCCTGGCTGGTATTGGAGGCCACCCGCGCAGCCCCCCTTATTCCACGACACCACATGCTTCAACTGGCCTGAGTTATATCCCTTCTCTTAAACAGCCAAAAGGAAAGGCCCCCCAGGATAGCACACCAGGCTAGAAGCGTCAAGGTAGCATGGGGCATGCTGGGAAGCCCAATGTCAAACTGCCAGCCTATATCTTCTCCCAGCTCCTCCATCTCCAGAAAGGCCGTAGAGTTAGGGCCGATGAGGTAATCAGGTATATTTCCCATCCACCCCCCGGCAGTACTGGCAATGCCCATAACGGTCATCTCCACAATGAAGGAATAGCCTAAATACACCCCTAACCCCACCCATGAAGAACGACCTAGAATGGTAAAAAGGAAGACGAGAAGGGCTACGGTGGTAAGACCCAGCACTGTTCCCCCAAATATTATACCTGTATCCCCGGCTAAGGAAAGGGTAATGAAGTCAGAGTTCAGATCACCCAGCCAGGAAGTGGTGGCACAGGCAAATGCTATTCCCACCAAAAGAGAGATGAAGGTAATTATGATGGCCAGGATGAGAAGAGAGAGCACCTTGGCTCCCAAATACTGGGGGCGGTCTCCTACATAGGCCATGGTCTGTCTCAGCGTCCCCCAGTGGTACTCATTTCCCATCATGAACGCCACCAGGACGGCTAAAAGCAACCCTCCGATTCCCTGGGCAGTGGAGAATATGAGCTTGAAGGCATCAGGGAACTGAAGCAGGCTTATGAGGGCCTCATCAGGATATTCAGCATTTTGTACTCCCATAGCGTAGTTTAAAAAGAACTGAATGGCAAAAAAGCCCACCAGGACGAGCAAAAGGATCCAGGCCATCCGGCGCTTTCTTACCTTGGTCAATTCTGATTTTATAAGCGCTCCCAATTACTCTTCCTCCTCTTCCGTAACCTCCAGGAAGAAGCTTTCTAAGTTCTTATCCTTGACCAACTCCGCTGTCTCCCCCTGGGCCACCAGAGTTCCCTCCTTAATAATGGCTATATGGTCGCACACCTGCTCCACTTCATGGAGGAGATGGCTGGAAAGGAGAATGGTCTTACCTCTCTTTCTCAGATCCAGCATAAGCTCCCTTATCTCTCTCATTCCCCTGGGGTCAAGGCCATTGGTGGGCTCATCCAGGATGAGAAATGAAGGGTCGGATAGCAGAGCACAGGCGATCCCCAACCGTTGTTTCATTCCTTGGGAGTAGGCCCCATATTTATCCCCCGCTCTCGATGTGAGCTTCACCATCTCCAGCACCTCCTCCACCCGTGAATCTGCCCTGTGGTTTAGAATGCGGGCAAACAATTTGAGGTTGTCCCTTCCTGAGAGGTAGGGATAAAAAGAGTTGCCCTCCAGAACCGACCCCACCTGGGATAGGAGAGATTTGAGGTGGGTTTTGGTATCCCTACCGAAGAGTTCTATCCTGCCCCCAGACGGAGTGATGAGCCCCAAAACCATTCCTATGGTGGTGGTCTTGCCTGAACCGTTGGGTCCCAGGAACCCGAATATCTTTCCCTCTTCTACGGCGAGATTTAAGTCTAATACTGCCTGTATATGGCCGAACCGCTTACTGAGGTGTTCTGTCCGCAAGGTTAGCATCTGTTAACCCCTTTCTTTGTCTACTATATAGGAGGCAAGGTCAGCCAGCCGGCAGCTATATCCCCATTCGTTGTCATACCATGAAACAACCTTGACCATAGACGACATAGCCATGGTCTCCTTAGCATCCACGATAGAGCTATGTGTATTCCCCCGAAAATCGGAGCTTACTAGCTCTTCCTCACAGTACTCCATTATCCCTTTGAGATAGCCCTGTGATGCTTCTCGGAAGGCCCGGTTTACCTCCTCCACGGTCACTTCTTTATCCAGGATGCACACAAAGTCACACAAGGAAACCGTGGATACAGGTACTCTGAGGGCCATCCCATCCAGCCTTCCGGCAAGCTCGGGTATTACCAGAGTCACCGCCCGAGCAGCTCCAGTGGTGGTGGGGATGATGTTCATGGCGGCGGACCTGGCTCGACGTAAGTCTTTGTGAAATTGATCCAGTATCTTTTGGTCGTTGGTATAGGCGTGTATGGTAGATAAAAACCCTGTTTGTACCCCGAAACTTTGGTGCAGCACCTTGACCACGGGAGCAATACAGTTGGTGGTACAAGAAGCACAGGATACGATGTGGTGCTTCCCGGGGTCGTAAGAGCTCTCATTAACTCCTAACACCACAGTTATATCTTCATTCTTGGCCGGGGCAGATATGAGTACCTTTTTAGCCCCCGCGCTCAAGTGTCCGGCTGACTTCCGGGCATCAGTGAACAGTCCGGTACACTCTAAAACGATATCTACCTCTCCCCAGGGTATATGAGCCGGATCCCTCTCTTGTAGCACCCTTATTTCTTCACCATCGATGATCAAACGACCTTCCTCTCCTCTCACTTCTCCGGGGTAGATGCCATAGCTGGTATCATATTTAAGAAGGTGAGCATTGGTGCTGGCATCAGTAAGGTCATTTAGAGCTACTACCTTCAGCTCATCATGGTGATATTGGCTTATGGCCCGAAGAGTCAGCCTTCCGATACGACCAAACCCATTTATACCTATTTTGACCATCTACTTATGTAACCTTTGCCAGCGCGTTTTTTTCCGGAGCTTCCTGTATTTATGCTTGGCCATCTTCTTCGTTCGCCACTTACGTACACTTCCCACGTCTTACTTTCCTCTACGCCTTATCATGTCGATAAACGCCTCGACCTTGGTCATAGCTTGCTGGTCTAAAGTATAATTGGTGTTCCCCTCCAAAGTCAATATAGGTAGGTCGATCTCCTTGCGGAATACTATGTCCGAGATTTGGCGATGGCAAAAGGATTGCACATAATGGATTACACCCTGAGCTTTCCTTTTTCTAAGCTCAAGAAGAATGCTCCGGAGCCGATAAGAAGAGGAATAGGGATAAGTATAGTCGATATATTGCTGAGCTAAACACCCCCCCGGGGAAGGCATGGAGAATTGATATTGCAGTTCGTTGAACACCACTCTGGCTCCCTTTCTCTCCAGGAAATGATACAGGCTACGGGCAAAGATAGGGGGAACCCCGATGTAGCCCAGACGAATGAATGATGGTGGATAGGGCCTTCTTTTTCCACATCCAGCTATCAATCCACAAGCTTTCCTTCGGTAAGCTTGGAAGTTCCCTTCAAAGTCGGAGGTTGAAACCAGGAAAAAATGGTTCTCCCAGGAGCTTACCAGGTCCTCCTTCCAAGTGAGTTCATCTAACTTCCGGGAGAGGACACGGTAGGGCAGGATTTTTCTTCTCACCCTTTCCGCTTCCTTAAGAGAAGTGCCCAAAGCCGAGGCTAGATTCTCAAGCTGCTCCTGCATCCTCCCCAGATGGGGGAAATCAGGGTAGGAAAAGGAAATACAGTTTTTGCCCTCGCTCCTTAAAACCTCGGCTAACTCTAAGCTTCCCGAGCAATCACCGTGCATCACGTACAGGATGGTGTCCAGGGCGTATTTGTGACAGGCCCCATAGACCCCCTTTATCCAGGTGCAGGAGGTCTGAGGAAAGCCCTTCTTCTCGGCCATACTTACCAGCTCTTCAGGATGAGGATCTCCGACAAAAAGGTTGTTCAGGTCAAGCGGCCTATATCCTCCTGCTATAAGGACTTCTATGGGGACGGTGGTGGTGATGCCAACATTCTTCACTCACTTCCAGTTTAAACTTAAGGCCTCAAATTTCCCAAGTCCGAACGTAAAGGATATAATGATAAGCGATGAGAGCTATATTGAGTGTTTCCGATAGGAAGAGCATAGTAGAGTTAGCCCGAGGATTAGCGGAATTAGGAATAGAGACATTCGCCACACCAGGCACGCTCAGGGAGATGGAGAGGGGGGGGGTCAGGGCGAAAAGCATCTCTGAAATCACTGGTTTTGATGAACTTTTGGGAGGGAGGGTTAAGACCCTTCATCCCAAGATCCATGCTGGAATTCTGGCCCGAAGAGATATAGAAAGCCACATGAGGGAACTCTCGGAGGCGGGAATACTACCTTTGGATATAGTGGTGGTTAATCTTTATCCCTTCTTAAATACCATCTTAAAAAAGGATTCTACGGAGGAAGAAGCCCTAGAAAATATTGATATTGGAGGGCCTACCCTGATCCGGGCGGCCGCCAAGAACTTCCCCCATGTTACAGTTCTGGTGGACCCGGAGGATTACCGCCCCACTTTAGACAAGCTGCGTGCCGGCGGGGTCAACCTCAGGGAAAGGAAAAAACTAGCTCACAAGGCTTTCCAGCATGTAGCTACCTACGACAGTACCATTGCTCACTGGCTTTCGCCGGAAGCCTTCCCTGAAGCGATGACCATCCCTCTTATAAGGGAAAAAGAGTTAAAATACGGTGAGAACCCTCATCAGAGAGCGTTTGTGTATGGGGAGCAAGGGAAAGCAAATCTCGTTTCTTCTCTTAAGGCGAAAGAGGAACTTTCCTTCAACAACCTTCTGGACATCGATTCTGCCCTGAACCTTCTCTCTGAATTTGATGCCCCTACGGTCACCATCATCAAACATGGGGGCCCCTGTGGCCTTGCCTCCCGGGAAGACCTGGTTTTAGCCTATAAACATGCTTTGGCCGGAGACCCTGTATCTGCCTTCGGGGGGATAGTTGCGATAAACCAGGTCGTAAGCACCGACCTTGCTTCCGAGATCTCCCAAACTCACTTCGATGTCATCCTCGCCCCCGGTTATGAAGACGGGGCGCTAAATTTGCTCCAGCGCAAAAAGGGGTTAAAGGTAATCTCCTTTGACCAAAGAATGGGGAAGCAGGAAATGGTAGACCTTTTACCAGTAAGAGGAGGGTTCCTGGCTCAGGATAGGGATGGCCTCCAATCTTCAGAGCTTGAGCCTAAGGTGGTGACAGAGCACTCTCCCTCTCCCTCTGAACTGTCAGACCTTCTGTTTGCCTTGAGAGTGGTAAAACATGTGATGTCCAATGCCATTGTCCTGGCCAGGGACAGAGCAGTCCTGGGAATAGGAGGAGGTCAGCCCAGCCGGGTGGACAGTGTGAAAATTGCCCTGGGGAAAGCCGGTGAAGGGTCTAAGGGGGCAGTTTTGGCCTCTGATGGCTTTTTCCCCTTTTCAGATGGAGTAGAGATGGCCGTCGAAAAGGGTATCTCGGCCATCATTCAGCCAGGAGGCTCAGTGAGGGATGAAGAAGTTATAAAGGCCTGTAATCGTCATAACATCGCCATGGTGTTTACCGGCGTAAGACACTTCAGGCATAAGTGATGCACTCTTCAAAAGAAGGGAAGATTGGCATTGTCTATCACCCTCACATCGCGCGCGCAACCGAGCTTTCCACAAGGTTGTCATCCACTCTCCAGGCAGAGTGGACTTGTTCTTCAGAAGAGATAGGGCCAGACCTTTCTCCGGTCTCCCTGGTGGTAAGCATTGGTGGTGATGGCACCATTTTACGGTTGGCACGAGCTTTCTCGAGTGCCCAGATACCTTTGGTAGGGGTGAATGTGGGGAGTTTAGGCTTTTTGACCGAGGTAAGTGCGGATGAAACGCTTAAGCTTCCGGAGCTCATCAAATCCGGAGGGTGGATTGATAAGCGCTCCATGTTACAGGTGAATCTGAGAGGCGAAGCCTTTCATGCCTTGAACGATGTAGTAGTAGCGCGCGGCGAGATACCCCGAACCACTGAGCTCAGGGTGAATATTGACAATGAACATTTCACCACCTATAGAGCTGATGGGGTTATTGTCGCCAGCGCTACTGGAAGCACCGGATATTGCCTGGCCTCTGGAGGTCCAGTCATCCATCCCCAGGCCAAAGAAATGGTTCTTCTGCCCATCTCGCCTCATTTAACCTTTCCCTACTCCTTAGTCCTCCGGGGCGAATCTTCAATTGAGGTTGAAGCAATGAAAAAGGTAGTGGTTTCCCTGGATGGACAATTGAACTTCAACCTTGAGGTGGGAGAGAAGACATCCATAACCCGGAGCCCCTACACTACTCTGTTTTTAAGGTTCCACCCCCCCTCTTTTTTTGGTAAGAGGTTGGCTGAAATTGAAAGTAGAGCGGGCAAAAATAGAAGATGCTCTCCAGATTCAAAACCTGATTAACCAGTTTGCGGAGAGAAAGCTAATGCTTCCTCGGGCGCTCAGTGAGGTCTATGAGGACGTAAGGGATTTTGTGGTAGTAAAAAATGAAGGAAAGGTGATTGCGTGCTCCTGTCTTCATATATACTGGAAGGATCTAGCCGAGATCAGATCGATAGTTGTGGATGAAGGAAACCAGGGGAAGGGAATAGGCAAAGCTCTCGTTGACACTTGCATCCTGGATAGCCAGAGCTTGGGCATATCCCGCGTTTTCTGCCTTACCCTCATTCCCCCATTCTTTGAAAAGCTAGGCTTTGTAAGAGTAGATAAGATGGATCTTCCCCACAAGGTGTGGGCGGAGTGTTACCGGTGTCCTAAGTTTCCCGATAATTGTGATGAGACTGCCCTTATCCTGGATGTAAAATGAGAACTCCTTTTTTGCTTATGGATGAGGATATGGTCGTAAGCCGGTATCAGGAGTTTACGGAGGTGTTTAAAGAAGCACAGGTCTTCTACTCCCTGAAGGCTAACCCTGATGGGAACATAATTTCCCTTCTGAATAGGCTGGGCCTGGGATTTGAAGTCTCCTCGGAAGGTGAGCTCGACCTCTTCATAGAGAGAGGAATTCCCCCCCAGCGGATTATCTCCTCTAATCCGGTGAAGAGCCCCTCCTTCATCCAGAGGGCAAAAGAGTATGGGATGGATAGGTTTGCCTTCGACTCTGAAGAGGAGCTAAGTAAGCTTTCTTCCCTCGCCCCCCGGTCCAGAGTGTATGTGAGGCTCGAGGTAGATAACACGGGGAGTGAGTGGCCCCTCACGAGAAAGTTTGGCACCCCTCCAGAAAGAGCTTCCCTTCTTCTAAGGAGGGCCAGGGAAAAGGAACTTATACCCTATGGCATAACCTTCCATGTAGGGTCGCAGTGTGTAAACATCCTCGCCTTCAGGAAGGCGATTCTCAAGGCGCGCGAAGTACTGGGGGAGTTTAAGGGACAGGGACCTTTCATGCTCAACCTGGGAGGGGGTTTCCCTATAACTTACCGGGATCCGGTTCCTTCCATCTCCCAGATTGCCCGAGAAATAAAAGATCTCATTCCCGAAGGCGTGGAGCTTGCGGTGGAGCCGGGAAGGGCCCTGGTAGGGGAGGCAGGAATTATGGTGGCCTCCGTCCTGGGAAGCAGGATTAAGGATGGGGAAAGGTGGCTTTATCTGGATGTGGGGGTATTCAATGGGCTTTTGGAAAGCATCGGGGGAATAAGATATCCTCTTTTCTCCTCTAAGGAGGGGGAAAGGGGGAAATGGATAGTGGCGGGCCCGAGTTGTGATTCGATGGACACCATCGGAGAGGCTGAGCTTCCCTTCTTAGAGGTAGGGGATAAAGTACACATTGGCTCAGCCGGGGCATACACCATTTCCTATGCTTCCCACTTCAATGGTTTTCCTCCTCCTAAGGTATACTTGAGGAAAGGACCGATAAAGGGAAACCTGGACCTCGAATGAAAGAATCCTGCGGCATCTTCGGCATATACTCCCCGGATGATGAGGTAGCCAGGACCATCTTTTTTGCCCTGTTTGCCCTGCAACATCGAGGTCAGGAATCAAGTGGAATTGCCTCCACCAATGGGAAGAAGATATATATTCATACCGGGATGGGATTGGTGCCCCAGGTATTCGATGAGAGAAGCTTGCAAAGCCTTCCCGGCCACATCGGTATTGGACATAATCGGTACTCCACCACCGGGGCAAGTAGAAAGGAGAATGCTCAACCCGTCGTCGTCGGGAACATATCCTTAGGCCACAACGGAAACATCATCAACGCCTCTACCCTGAGGGAAGAGCTTAAGCAAAGGGGCCACGATTTTTCCACCTCTACTGATTCTGAGGTCATCGCTGCCCTGGTGAGCTCCTCTAAAGGTGCGACTTTAGCGGAGAAGATAGGAAATGCTATGGGAAGACTTAAGGGAGCATATTCTCTGGTCATCCTGACCCCTGACTGCCTCATTGGGGTTCGCGACCCTCTGGGGGTTCGACCTTTATGCTTGGGGAAGGTTGACCATGGATTTGTTATTGCCTCTGAAAGCTGCGCCCTGGACCATATCGGGGCTAGTTTCTGGCGTGAGGTTGACCCTGGGGAGATAGTGATGATAAACGAGAACGGACTTAATTCCTTTCGCCCTCTGGAGCTGAAAAGGGAGGCCATTTGCGTGTTTGAATACATCTACTTCGCCCGCCCTGACTCCGTAATTGGGGGTAGGCTTCTGTATGACGTCAGAGAAAGGATGGGTAGAAGGTTGACTCACGAGTATCCAGTCAAGGCAGACATGGTGATAGGTATTCCTGATTCAGCCACGGTGGCGGGAGTAGGTTATTCTGAAGAATCAGGAATTCCCCTTTCTCTGGGGCTGGTGAAGAATAGATATGTTGGCCGCACTTTCATCGAACCCGACCAGCGAATAAGAGATCTGGGGGTCAAGCTTAAATTTAACCCTCTTCCCCATCTCCTCCGGGGAAAGAAGGTAGTGGTGGTAGACGATTCAATTGTCCGGGGGACTACCACCCCCCATGTGGTAAGCCTTCTGCGTCAAGCAGGGGCAAAGGAGATTCATCTACGCATATCTTCACCTCCCATCCGCTACCCCTGCTTCTTTGGGGTGGATATGGCAACGCAGTGGGAGCTAATTGCCTCTCAGAAGGAAGTGGCTGATATCTGCTCGCTGGTGGGGGCCGACTCACTGGGTTACCTGAGCCTTCCCGGGCTTATTGAGTCAGTAGGACTTCCTTCCTCTGACCTTTGCCTGGCCTGCCTTACCGGAGAGTACCCCATACCCGTGCAGCTTCCCTTGCATAAATTGGCGTTATCATCGTGAACTACCGCGAATGTGGGGTTGATCGGGGCAGGGCCTCCCTGGCCAAGAGGCTTATTAAAAAACATGCCCAGGCTACTTTCTCTCCTTCAGTCCTGTCCGAAATCGGCCTCTTTGGAGGGCTGTTCGAGCTTAAATCCCCTCAGGTTCTGGTCTCCTCTACCGATGGAGTGGGGACCAAGCTTAAGATAGCTCAATTTATGGACAAGTATGACACGGTGGGAATAGACCTGGTGAACCACTGTGTAAACGACATCCTGACTCTGGGGGCCTCCCCCCTTTTCTTTCTGGACTATATTGGCTGCGGGAGGATTTATCCTGAGCATATAGAGGAGATCGTTCAGGGAATATCTCACACCTGTCAAAATGTAGGCTGCGCTCTCATCGGGGGAGAGCTAGCGGAGATGCCCGGAACCTACCTTGATGAAGACTTTGACCTGGTGGGGTTCATCGTGGGAGGAGTGGAAAAGGAAAGGATAATCCGGGGCCAGAATATAAGGGAGGGTGACATATTGCTGGGGCTTCCTTCAAGCGGACTCCATACCAATGGATATTCTCTAGTGCGTCAGGTATTTGGCATAGATGATAATCCCCAGGTTTTAGGAGTTTACCGCCCTGAGCTTCAAAAGACGCTGGGTGAAGAGCTTCTTATCCCTCACGCATGCTACTACCATTTGCTCAAAGATGCTCTCCATCTAGTAAAGGGCATGGCCCACATAACCGGGGGAGGGATGGGAGAGAATGTTGCCCGCATCCTTCCCCCTGAACTTTGTACCCATATTGAGCATGGATCATGGGTCCCTTCCCCTATCTTCAACCTCATAAAAAGAGAGGGAAAGCTATCCGACGAAGAAATGGAAAGGGTGTTCAACCTGGGGATAGGGATGGTGCTCATCTCCTCCCCGGGCAATACCCCTTCCCTGTTAAGCCAGATAAAGAAGCTAAAAGTCATAGGGGAAGTAAAAAGGAGTTAAGGTTATATTACCCTCTCCAGGCGGTGGCTCACCGTAACCCCAGGTATCCTTCCTCTCTTGGCTATGGGTTTCCCTTCCAGCTCATGAATATCAGCCGTAAAATCGATGGGCTTGGCATCGCTGATGTAGCTTCCCACCCCGAACATATCCACCGGAGCCCTCTCTTGAATAAAGTAGGCTATTCTCTGGGGGTCGATCCCTCCACTCACCACAACCTTCACCTCTCCAAACCCTGCCAGGTCAAGCCTCCTCCGCACTTCCTTGACCAGGCTGGGGGTGACCCTGCCCCTCTCCGAGGGAGTATCCAGCCTTACTCCTTCTAGTCTCCCCTTCATGGCCGAAGCTACCAGGACGCTCTCTTCAGCCTCATCCTTGAATGTATCCACCAGGGCTATACGCGGAACCTCCTCTGGCATGTGCTTATGGAAGGTGAGAGCTGCCTCCACTGTGCTTCCTAGAGTGATGATAAGAGCATGAGGCATGGTGCCCATGGGGGGAAGGTCACATAGTTTAGCCCCGGCAATGCTAGAACATCCCACGCATCCCCCCACCACCGCGCAGTAATCCATGATTCCCGCTACCTGGGGGTGGACATGACGCGCTCCAAAGCTCATGATAGGAATTCCTAAGGCCTCCTCTACACATTCGTGAGCGGCGGTGGTCCATCCGCTGCATTGAGCTAAATTACCTACAATAGTAGTCTCATACATCCCGTAGCTCTGGTAGGGGCCTTTTATTCTCAGCACCACTTCCTGGGGGTGGAACCTTTCTCCCTCCCGAAGAGACCATACCTCACTGCCCGGGGGGAGAACTTCCTTAAGCAGCGCCTGCACTTCACTCACTCCGCATAGTACCCCCTCCCCTCCCGAGAAGACTTCCATGGTAGCTACGGGATTTACCCCCTCCTTGTTCAGTATCTCCACTGTCCTGGCGAAGTATATATCGGTGGTCTCACCGGAGATGACACCAGGTGAAGGTTTAAATCTGGGGGAGGGAATTTTTTGGGGCGACCGGGTAAGCTTTATCCCCCATATCTTTCTCATATGTTCAAGAGCAAATTCCTGTGCCACTCGATCAGGGGTGAAAACACAGTCTGAGGGAATTTCTACCTCATAACCCCGCGTCCTGGCCTCGGCAGCGGTGTGCAACACACAGATGTCAGTCCACACTCCACAGATGATAAGCTTATCCGGGCCTAAGACCTCAAGCTTATCACCCAGAGACGTTCTCGTAAAGCCGTTGAAGTGTCTCTTGGGTATTATCTCCCCCGGAAATGAGGAGAGTTCAGGAATAACCTCACACTCCCTGGTACCAGCTATGCAGTGAGGGGGAAATACCTTGAACTCAGGATCGTCAGGCAAGTGTTGGTCGCAGAGATAAAATATCTTCGACCCCGATTCTTGCTCTTCCTCCAACAGACGCTCGACATTGGGAATGATATCTCTGGACGACCTGCCCAGATATAAAGGGTTTCCTTCCTCGAAGAAACCTGCTGTCAGGTCGATAACCAGAACTACGCTCAGCATAATCTTTAGCTGATTTTATTCTTTTGACCAACTTAGTTCAAGCCTGATATAATTTAACCACGCAGGAGGATTTTCAGGAAAGGGTAGATTCCATACACTAGCAAAACCAGGATGCAACCAATGAAGGCTCCCAGGAGATCTAGAAAGCCAATGTGAGGGCCAAAGTCAAATATGAGCCCTCCGGCTATTCCCCCTATCCACCCCAGGGCTACGCTCTTTTTGAAGCTCCCGGTGAGTACAGAAGTGATCTTCCCGGCCATAAAACGAACGAGGATGACGGCCAGTAAGGCAACCAGGATACCCAGGACGCTCATGTGTAATATATATAATATCAATCCTCAACTTGAGATTGCAATTGTTTCCGGTTTTAGCTTAAATTAAGGTAGTTGGGGCTGTGGCTCAGAGGGAGAGCGTTTGCCTGGCAGGCAAAAGGTCGGGGGTTCAAGTCCCCCCAGCTCCATAAGTTCGTCTCTCCAGGACTAAAGGTGATGGGTTTCGATCTACTTAAGAAGCGTTTGGAGGAGGAAAAAGAGCACCTCCAGGATGAGCTCAGGAGACTGGAGGCTTCCTCGTATGAAAGAAGGGAGGGAAGTCCCTTCGGCAAGCGAGAGGAGGAGGCCGATGCGGTATCTGAATTGGAGAAGAAGATCACGGAGAGGAAGAGAGCTAAGGGGCTACTCTCAGAGATAGAGCATGCCCTGCACAAGTTTGAGGAAGGAACTTATGGGCTCTGTGATGAATGCGGAGAGTCCATAGACCCCAAGAGGCTGGAGGCCATTCCTCAGACCAGTCTATGCGTTGACTGCAAGGGTAAAAGGGATGCAAAGGGTAGGCCTAAGTCGTAGAGCTCTCTTTTTCTATGGTTTGGCCTTAAGCCTGGCTTGCGACCAGCTTACTAAGCTCGCAGTAAGGTCGGCCTTAAATATAGGGGAATCCTCCTCCGCCGGTATCCTCCGATTAACCTATGTCCAAAACGAAGGGGGCACGTTTGGATCTTTCCAGGGCATGAGTGTCCTCCTCCTGGGGGGAGGGCTGGTGGCGATCCTGCTTTTGCTTACCGCGGGCCTTAAGGCAAATTCAAGACCTTCCCAGTTAGGATGGGGCTTGATGGTGGGTGGGGGAATGGGGAACGCCCTGGACCGCCTTTTGTTCGGTCGGGTCACGGATTTTATTGATCTCAGAGTGGACGGCTTTGGCTGGCCGGTGTTTAACCTGGCCGACGTATTTATCGTAGGGGGTATACTTATTTTAATTTTCTCTTACTTGAGAGGAGTCTATGGACAAACTGATCATATTTGATACCACTTTGAGGGACGGAGAACAGGCAGCAGGTGGGGGGTTGAACATGAGCGAGAAGCTGGAGATAGCGCGCCAGTTAGACAGATTAGGAGTGGATGTCATTGAGGCAGGCTTTCCGGCCAACTCTCCTGAGGAGTTGGAAACCGTCCGCCTCATCGCCCATGAGGTTCGCTCACCCGTAATATGTGCCCTATCTCATGCCAATGTTTCCGCCATAGATAAGGCCTGGGAGGCAGTGAGGGAGGCCAGCTCACCTCGCATCCATATCTTCCTTTCGGCTTCAGACATTCATCTCTCCTACCAGCTCCACAAAAGTCGTGAACAGGCGATGGAACTGGCCCAGACGGCAGTAGCTCATGCCAAATCTTATGTCCAAGATGTGGAGTTTTCCCCCATGGATGCCAGCCGGGCTGACCCTTCCTACCTGTACAAGCTGCTGGAGATAGTGATTGAGGCAGGAGCAACTACGCTCAATATACCGGATACGGTGGGGTATGCCATACCTTGCCAGTTCGGCGACCTTATTTCAGGAATAAGGCAAAATGTTTCCCACGTAGATAGGGCCCGAGTGAGCGTCCACTGCCACGATGATTTAGGCCTGGCAGTGGCCAACAGCCTGGAGGCAGTAAAAAGGGGAGCCCGGCAGGTGGAGTGCACCATAAATGGAATTGGAGAAAGAGCTGGCAATGCTTCCCTGGAGGAGGTGGTGATGGCCATTCACACCCGGAAGGACCTTTTTCCCTTCTCCCTGAACATCGATACCAGGGAGATCTACAAAACGAGCCGATTGGTCAGCGACCTTACGGGATTCCCTGTTCAGCCCAACAAAGCCATCGTAGGAGATAACGCCTTCCGACATCAATCGGGGATCCACCAGGATGGAATGGTGAAGGAGGCCTCAACCTATGAAATTATGAAACCCCAGGAAGTAGGGGTTCCCGGCTCCAGCTTAGAGCTGGGAAAGCTCAGTGGCAGGAAGGGATTCAGAGAGAGGCTCGGCGAACTAGGACATGAACTATCTGAGGATGATTTCGAGGTTGCGTTCGAATCCTTCAAGGAGCTTTCGGGGAAGAAAAAAAGGGTAACCGATAAGGATATTGAATCCCTCATCGCCCAGGAGAAAAGGGCTGCTTCCGAGCTATACCATCTGGACCAGATCCATGTATCCTGCGGAGACCATGATATACCTACCGCTACGGTGAGGCTCATATCGCCGGAAGGAATACCTCTGGCTGATGCTGCCCTGGGGACAGGGCCGGTGGATGCCGTCTATAAGGCCGTAAACCGCATCGTGGGTGTGCCCAATAAGCTCATCGAGTTCAACATAAAATCCATAACTGAAGGGTTGGATGCCATCGGTGAAGTGCGCATCAGAATTGAGTCTGAAGGAAAGGTGTATACGGGGAGGGGGGCCTCCACAGACATCATCGTAGCTTCAGCCAAGGCCTGTCTCAACGCTTTAAACCGCCTTCTGGCCGATAAAGGACTCAAGGGTGCCTCAAGATAGTCTTACCTCGTTTACGGTATGCGTTAAGGAAAGCAACCTTAAAATCCAGGCTTGCTTAGATCTAAAGCAAGAAGCCCTCCAATTACTGGTCAAGCACCGTGGGGAGCTTGAGAGATATATTAAGTCTCATCCCCTGTTTGCTCTCTCCCTGGTCCCCTTAATGCCCGACGGCAGCACGCCTGGTATAGTAAAGGAAATGGTGGAAGCAGTTAGCAAAGCCTGTGTAGGCCCCATGGCAGCGGTGGCCGGAGCTATAGCTGAGATAGTGGGAAGGGGACTTCTTGCCTACTGCCCAGAGGTCATCGTGGACAACGGGGGAGATATTTTCCTCCACACCCAAAGGCCAACCAGGGTAGGTATATATGCGGGGGCTTCCCCCCTGACTGGGCAGCTTTCCATGGAGATTATTCCCGGCGATATGCCCTGGGGTATCTGTACTTCCTCGGGGACGGTAGGCCCCTCCCTGTCCTTGGGAAGAAGCGATGCCGTGGTGGTCCTCTCTCCCTCCTGCCCTTTGTCCGATGCCGCTGCCACCTTCATAGCCAACAAAGTAAAGGGGGAGAAAGATATTGAGGAAGCCATCGAGGAGGGTCAAAAAATTGCTGGGGTAAGGGGGATAGTAGCCATAGTGGGGGAGAAAATAGGTATGTGGGGGGAGGTAAATTTGTGCTGATAGGTCTTTCCAGCATCTTTTTTCCCCAGGAGAATGTGGAGGTATCGGTGAGAAAAATAGCCGACCTGGGGGCAGATTGTGTGGAGATAAACTGCGATCTCCCCCACTTTCCACCTGGCCCCATAAATGAGGAAAAAAAGAAAAGGCTACGGGATGCTCTTAGAGAAACTGGGCTTCCATCTTCTCTCCATTCCTCCTTTTTCGAGCTTAACTTAGGGAGTGGCTACCCTGAGCTCAGAGAGCTTAGTCGCTCCCGGATAAAGGAATGCATCGACTTAAGTTCATTTTTGGGTTCCTCTCCCATAGTCATACACCCAGGCTATTTTCCCTCCTTCGAGCCTGAGCTCCGCTCAAAGGCTAAGGAAAGATTCATGGAAGACCTGGATATTATTTTAACCTATGCGAAAGCGCGGGGAGTAAAGCTAGTCCTGGAGAATATCCAGTCTCCCTACTTTTTCGGGTTTGAGTTTACCGAGATGTTCTCCATATGCCAGAATCTAAGCTTACCCTTCTGCCTGGACATTGGACATGCCTACATCATGCAGGGGATATGTGGCAACTCGGATAGAGAGTATGAGATAGCCCGGGGGATAGACAAACTCTCCCCCTTCCTTTCCCATATTCACATTCACGACAATCATGGCCTGAAGGATGAGCACCTGGGGGTAGGTGAAGGAAACATAGACTTCTCACCTATTGTGAAGGCTATAAGAAGGGTGGGTTTTGAAGGGAAGATAATAAATGAAGGATGGGAGGGAACTGAAGACGTAAGTTTTAAACTTTCGAATCTAAGGAAGCTTTTCGGCCTGACCTGGTGTTGAACAAATGAGATTATTGTGATACCTTAGTTTTTAGCTCAAGGGGAAAGTTTTTCAGCAAAAATGGTAGAAGTAGGGAAGATAGATAAACCTGAGGCAGAGGGATTCAGAGAAAAGAAGAAAATATACCTTGTTCCTCTCATATTCTGTGGAAAGGATGCTCCCCAGGATTATGTGTCTCACTTTGAGAGCTACTGGGATAGCATCCTCTCCTACCTGCAAAACCTGGAGCAGAAAATAGGAAAGGTAAACAGGGTATACCATGAGTTCGTCTCCATATCAGGGGGGGAAGCTCTCGGGGAAGTGGAGAAAATGAACCAGGGTAGCTACAGGGTGGTCAAGGATAAATGTGATCAGGGGGCAATCCTGGAAGCTACTGAGAATAAAAGCGTGATGGAGGAAAGCCTGGATTGGCAACGGTGCTTCATGATAGGCCTGATGAGCGATAGGGCGCGGGAAATAGTATCTGAGTTCTATCTAGAAGCTACCACCAAGAGATATCAGGACATTGCCCAAAAGGTAGAGGAGACGCTGAAGGAGGGGGAAACCGGGCTACTTCTCATCAGTGAGAATCACCAAATTCAATTTCCGGAAAACCTGGAGGTGTTCAACGTGTTTCCCCCTGAATTGGACCTTATACACCGCTTTATCCGAGATTGGCGGAAAGAAGAGAAGGTAGAGAGGGAAGAAAAGCCAGAGAAGGAAACGAAGGGAGGGGAGGGGTGAAGAACTACTACTCCCTGCTGGGTATTCCTGCCGGGGCAACCTCAGAGGAAGTAAAGTCAGCCTTCCGGAGGATGGCTCTAAAGTACCATCCGGATAGAAATCCCGGGAATGAGGGGGAAGCTGAAGTCAAGTTTAAGGAAATAAACGAGGCCTATGGAGTGCTGGGAAATGTGGAAAGAAGAAGAGATTATGACGGGTTAAGAAAAGGACAATTTGTTCCCTATAACCAACACTTTACCTCCCCATCAGAGGAGATATGGGTTAGTATCGTAAATGACCTTCAAAGGATATTTGCCGATTCCTCTTTGAGGTTTGATGAGGAATTCTTAAACCACATCTTTTTCCGAAAGAACGGCGTCTTCTTCCCGGGAGGAGTCCACTTCTACTTCGGGCAACAGGGAGAAAGGGTATACTACCAGGCTAAACCAGGAAACTCCCGGAGGAGGAGCAGAAGCCCTTTGGTGAATGTCATCCAGGGTACGCTGGCAATAATAAAAAGCCTATGGAGATGAAAGAAAGGTTACTCATCTGGCTCAAGCTAGAGGAAAACATCAATGAGCTTTGCCAAAAGCAAAAGGAGGTTGAGGAGGGAGACGAAGAGTACATGGAGTACCTGTCGTTGAACGGAGGAGGAGATCCTGATCTTACCTACCCGGAGTATTGCCACCTGAAGGAAGAACTGGATAGGCTATATGAAGAGGAGAACCGTACCCAAAATTCTCACCCCAGGGGGCGGCTAGACTTCTTAGAGAGGCTTCTCCGAGAGGTATGACCGGTTACCCCGATGAGCTTCTACGTCGTGTAGTAAGACCAGCCAGATATACCGGTGGCGAATGGAATGCGTACGTTAAAGACTGGGAATCATTCCCGGTAAAGGTAGTTATAGTCTACCCCGATATATATGAGATAGGTATGTCCAACCTGGCCATTCATATACTATACCAGGTTCTAAATGCGCAAAAGGGAGTGATCTGCGAGCGGGCGTTTGCCCCCTGGGTGGATATGGTTGAGGAGATGAAAAAGCATAATATACCTCTTTTGAGCCTGGAGACGAAGCACCCCTTAAACGAATTCGACATCGTAGGCTTTTCTTTAGGCTATGAGCCTACTTATACCAATGTCCTGGAGATGCTCAGGCTTTCAGGTATACCCCTTCAATCTTCGGATCGGGAGGGTTTTCCCCTGGTGATAGGTGGGGGAAGCTGCGCTCTAAACCCGGAGCCGATGTCGATGTTCTTCGACCTATTCGTCATCGGCGAGGGTGAGGGAGCAATTGCTGAGATCATAGATATTTTCCGGGGGGGGAAGGGAGAAAATAAGCAAAAGCTACTCCAGAGATTGACCACCATTCCTGGTGTTTATGTTCCCCAATTTTATAAAGTGGATTATGGTAAGGAAGGAAAGGTAGGCTCCATATATCCCCTATCCCCGGATGTTTCCCCCCGGGTGGAAAGAAGAATAACTCCTGGCCCGTATGGGGCGGGGCGACCGGTTGTCCCCTACATCGAAATAGTCCATGATCAAGGAACGGTAGAAATCCAGCGAGGGTGCACCCAGGGCTGCCGTTTTTGCCAGGGAGGGATGATCTATCGACCCCCCAGGTGGCTTTCCCCGGATGAGATAGTAAAGCAGGCAGGAGAGCTCATCCAAAACTGTGGCTACGATGAGATTTCCCTTCTCTCCCTGTCCACCACTGACTACAGGGGAAGCATTGAGGGCCTTCTTTCCTTGTTATGGAAGCACTACCCCAGAGTGAACTTTTCCCTTCCTAGCATAAGGTGTGATAGCTTTTCCCCCGCCCTTATGAACCTGCTTTCAGCCCACCGAAAAACCACCCTCACCTTCGCTCCAGAGTCGGGGGAGAGGTTGAGGAGGAGAATGAATAAATCACTCTCCGATGGTGCCATCTTGAACTTTGTGGCTTTGGCCCAAAAACATGGCTGGAGAAACTTCAAGCTTTATTTTATGCTCGGCCTCCCCACCGAAGAAGAGGAGGATATATGGGAGGCAGGAAGACTTATAAACCGAATCCACGGTCTAGGAGTGAACGTAAAGGTAAGCCTGGCTAACTTCATTCCCAAGCCCCACACTCCCTGCCAGTGGGCTCCTCAGGATGGGCAGGAAAGCCTGAACTACAAGATTTCTCTTTTCCGCAAAGCAGTTCACCGGGGAATTCGTCTCTCCTGGCCGGATCCCAAGCTTAGCCTTCTGGAAGCCATCCTATCCCGGGGTGACCGCCGCCTGGGGGAGGTTATCCTTCATGCCTGGAAGAAGGGATCGATTTTTGACTCCTGGAGCGACCATTTCAGGTTCGAAAACTGGCTTTCTGCCTTCGATGCGTGTGGGCTTGACCCGGCATTTTATGCTCATCGGGAAAGAGAAAAGGGGGAGGTATTTCCCTGGTCGATTATCGATATAGGAATAAGGGAAGAATTTCTGTATCGTGAGAGGGAGAGAATACTCACTGGTGAGGAAACACCCGATTGCCGCCGAGACAAATGTAATTTATGTGGTTTGGAGAGCGTATGTTCAAGCCAGTAGAGAGCAAGGTTAACTTTCCCGAACTTGAGCAAAAGGTATTGAACTTTTGGCAGAAGAACAATATCTTTGAGCGGAGCGTCTCCCAGAGAAAGGGAGGCCAAAGGTTTACCCTGTATGATGGTCCACCCACCACTAACGGGGATCCGGGCCTGCATCATATACTGGCCCGGGTGTTCAAGGATGTCATCCCCCGCTATAAGACCATGCAGGGTTACTATGCTCCTCGCCGGGCGGGATGGGATACCCATGGCCTTCCCGTAGAACTGGAGGTAGAGAGGGAACTGGGCATCTCCCACAAATCTCAGATCGAAGATTACGGAGTAGAGAAGTTCAACCAGCGCTGCCGAGAGAGCGCTCTTCATTATATGAGGAAGTGGGAGAACTTGAGTAAAAGGATAGGCTATTTTATAGATTACCAACACCCCTACACTACGTTTGACCGGGAGTACATTCAGTCCTGCTGGTGGGTAATAAGGAAGCTCTGGGATGAGGGGTTCATCTACCAGGGCTATAAGGTTACTCCCCACTGTCCCAGATGTGGTACATCTCTCTCCTCCCATGAGGTAGCCCTGGGCTACCAGGAGGCAGAAGATCCCTCCCTTCACATAAAGTTTAAACTTGCCGGCCAGGATAATACTTACTTTTTAGTGTGGACCACTACCCCCTGGACGCTACCGGCCAATGCAGCTTTAGCCGTAGCCTCGGAGGAAGAGTATTCCCTGGTGGAGATTCCTTCCGGGGAGAGACTGATACTGGCCTCAAAGCGTGTCTCTGGTTGCATCCAGGGAGCATATCGAGTACTCTCCCAAATGAAGGGAAGGGAGCTCCTCAAGTTTACATACTTCCCTCTATATGATCCCCGAAGGGCAGGGCTGGAAGTCCGGAGGCTTAGTGCTCAAGGCATAACTCCTTGCGACCTTCCCCAGGATATTTCCTACCCGGTTATACCGGGGGAGTTTGTGTCCATGGATGAGGGATCAGGCATCGTCCACCTCGCCCCGGCGTTTGGCGAGGTGGACTTTGATGCCGGCAAGGAAGCAGGGCTTCTCTTTCTTCAACCGGTGGACCGGGAGGGCAAGATTTGGGGAAAGTTTTCCTTCTCGGGAAAGTTTGTGAAGGATGCCGACCCCCTCATCATCCAGGATTTGACCGAGCGAAATCTTATCTATGGCCAGGATAAATTAAAGCATGCCTACCCTTTCTGCTGGAGGTGTGATACTCCCCTTCTGTACTATGCCAAAAAGACCTGGTACGTCCGGACCACCCGGGTTAAGGAGGAACTCATCCAGAAGAATGAGGAGATAAACTGGTATCCTCCTTTCATAAAACAGGGCCGATTTGGGGATTGGTTGCGAGGGAACGTGGATTGGGCTCTTTCCCGGGAGAGGTACTGGGGCACGCCCCTTCCCATATGGAAGTGTGAAAGCTGCGATGAATATAGCTGTATAGGAACTGCGGAGGATCTGGCCGAAGGAGACCTGTCCAGGCTCGCCGACCTTCACCGTCCATATATCGATGAAGTCTTTCTTCCCTGCCCTCGATGTGGAGGAAAAATGCGCCGCATCCCCGATGTAGTCGATGCCTGGTTTGATTCTGGAGCCATGCCCATCGCCCAATGGGGATATCCCTTCCAGAATGGACAGGAATTTGAGCAGAGCTTTCCTGCCGACTTCATCTGTGAGGCGGTGGACCAGACCCGGGGTTGGTTTTATACCCTTCATGCTCTATCTGTTCTCCTGTTTGATAGGCCCTGTTTTCGAAATGCCATCTCCCTGGGCCTTATCGTTGATTCCTCGGGGGAGAAGATGAGCAAGGCTAAGGGAAATGTAGTCGACCCGTGGGCAGTAGTGGAAAAATATGGTGCTGATGCCTTAAGATGGTACCTCATCACCTCCTCTCCCCCCGGAAACACCCGTCGCTTCTCCGAAGAAGAGCTAGTCCAGGCCATAAGAAGGTTTCTACTTACCTTATGGAATACCTATTCCTTTTTCGTAACCTATGCCAATATCGATAAAGTAGACCCCACCGTGATCCATTCTCCTTCCTTATCCTATCTTGACCGGTGGATAATTTCTGAAGAAAACCTGATGATAGGAGAGGTGAGAAGGCTTATGGATGACTTCAACCCCACCGACGCTGCCCGAAGAATAGAGGAATTTGTGGATATTTTGTCTAACTGGTATGTGAGGAGGTCGCGCCGAAGGTTCTGGAAGAGTGAGAACGATGACGACAAGAGAGCAGCCTACTTTACCCTGTACCAGGTTCTGCTCTCTCTTTCTAAGGTGCTGGCCCCGTTCATTCCCTTCACCTCCGAGGAGCTATACCAGAACCTGGCCCTTTCCCTGTCCCCTCAGGCTCCGGAGAGCGTCCACCTGTGCGATTTTCCCCAGCCCGACAGTCAAATGATAGACCCGGAGGTCTGCACCCAGGTTCAGCTTTCCATGAAGGTGGTGAGCCTGGGGAGGGCCGCCCGCAGCAAGGCGGGAATAAAGGTGCGCCAGCCCCTGGAAGAAGCAGTGGTCAAAGTTCCTCCGAAGGCCGGGAAAGAGCTTACCGACCTTTCTCCCTCCATCGCTGAAGAGCTGAACGTCAAGAAACTAAGGCTTATCGGAAGCGAAGCCGAAGCCGATCTTAAACATTATAGCCTGGTCGAGGATGGTGAATATGCGGTGGGGGTAAAGATGACCATCTCCCCTGAGCTTCGCCAGGAAGGGATGGCCAGGGAGATTGTTCACCGACTGCAGACCATGCGGCGCAAGGCAGGATTTGACATTCAGGACCGCATCATCACCTACTATCAGGCAGATGGGGTTCTTGGGGAGGTGATGCATAGCTTCTCCTCCTATGTAGCTCAAGAGACGCTTTCCCGGGAGCTTACCCGGGAGGCCTTTCCCTCGGATGAAGGCTACTTTGAGAAACACCGCATTGAAGGTGAGAATATAGCCCTGGCAGTTAAAAAGGCTTAAGGCGGTTCCCCCGGGGAGGGGCAGGGGGAAATAGTGATGCGCATACCCATCTTCCTCCCTTGACGAAGGATGGTTATTTCTGCTACCTCCCCTATATGGCACTGCCTCACTCTCTTTTGAACCTGGGAGGCATTCTCTATCTTCTCCCTTCCCCAGCGGACAATTATATCCTCCTTCTTAAGGCCTGCCTTATCTGCCGGGCTTCCCTGGACCACCGAAGCTATGACCACACCTTTATTTAAGGGGAGATTACTTTCCTGGGCTATATCCGAAGTCAGGGTGAACATTTCTATCCCTAACCAGGGATGAAGCATGCATCCTTTCTGTATGAGAGATTCCACCACCGGGATTATCAAATTGGTGGATATAGAAAACCCTATATTCTGTATCGCTTCACCCGCCACCACCACGTTGTTTATCCCCACCACCTGCCCGGCCATATTCACCAGGGGGCCACCACTATTCCCCGGGTTTATGGCCGCATCCGTTTGAATGAGGTCATAGAGGACTAATCCATCATCCATCCCGATGGAACGGCCCAAGTAGCTCACTATCCCCTTGGTTACGGTAGGCCCTTCAGGCAGACTCAGGGTATTGCCGATGGCGATAACTTCATCGCCCATCCTGAGATTACCCAGGGAATCTCGAAGGAAGGAAACACAGGGAAGGTCATCGGCCTCGATCTTGATCACGGCCAGGTCGGTCCAGGGGTCCTCCCCTACCCTGGCGGCGGCAAAACTTCTCCCGTTGCTTAAGGTAACGATTATGGTTTGAGCATCCTCTATCATGTGGTAATTGGTCACAACGTAGCCATGAGGGTCGATGATGATTCCACTGCCTGTACCTTCAACTTCTATAGTATGGGGGCGGCGCAGGAAATCATGACTGGTGACCTTAGTGATAGTAAGAATGGAAACTGTGGCTGGAGATACCTTTTCCCACACTTCATAGTTGGAGGGAAGGTTGGGCAAGACCTCATCATCGGCGGGAAATGTCCACCCACTATCAGTGAGAGGAGCTTGAGAAGTGCCCAGGACACATCCGGGATTTATGAGCGTCAGACCCAGGGCCAGGGAGAGGACGAGAAATCTCAGCTTCATCTGCGTATATTGTATGCTTAAATTCCCCAAAAGTGAAGCTACAGGTAAAATCCATCGGCTCCTTATCTTTGGTCTTACTCGCCCCGAAGGAGAGCCTTACAACCATGATAACCATGAAGGATAGGAAATTTGTCCCTATGTTCCCTGGGCATTTGTATATCTTTTGTCCTGGGTAATAAGAATGTGTTACCATGATATTAAGAAATTATGGTATCCAGGAGGGATAGTGAAGCCGATAATATGTCGTTTACCCGAGGAACTATATGAGAAGTTGAGGAAAAGAGCCTTTGAGGAGAAGGTGTCTATGGCCGAGATTATTCGCAGGGCTTTAGAGGAGAGGGTTCCTTCTGGAACTGAGAGAACTACCGAAAGTTTGAAAAATAGCTTTGGAGGGTGGAAGGGCTTAGTTGATGCTGAGGAATTGAAGAAAAATATCTATAAAGATAGACTGGTCAGCACAAGACTAAAACCAAAGCTATGAAATATCTCATCGATACTGATTGGGTTATTGACCACCTAAATGGGAGGGGGGAGGTTAAAAGGAAATTGGAGGAATTGGCTCCTCAAGGTTTAGCCTTGAGCATTGTCTCCCTGGCTGAAGTTTATGAAGGGGTCTTTTATTCCCGTGACTCCCAGGAAAGCGAAAGGGCTTTAAACAAATTTTTAGGCGGGGTCTCAATCCTTGGCATAAATGAGGAAATCTGCAAAATCTTTGGCCGGTAAAGAGGAGGATCGAGAAGGAAAGGGCAAGTTATAGGCGATTTTGATCTTCTGATTGCCTCAACTTGTCTTGACTACAACCTTACTCTTCTGACAAACAATACCGCTCACTTCGAAAGAATAGAAAGTTTGGAGACTATTTCAGTTCAAGGATGCTAGTGTCTCTTTTATCCTCAGCTTGCATTTTTCAGGGGAAACTAGACTAAGAATGAAGCCGCTGAACCTATACTCGTTTTAAAGCGCCTACATGGTAAAAGGGAGGGCATCTTCGACCAAAATGCCCTCAAAAGTCAGCCAGGCTTTGGCTTTTAACTCAGCGGGGGTAAAAAAACCTTCGATCTGGAGTAAAGACCAGGGGGAAAATCCCTGCGCGCCTGAGATTGCGCCTAAGGGGCCCCAAAAAAGGGTAACGCAGATAGGGTTGAAGGGAGTGGGCAAGCAAGACGGGGGTCGCCACCGCCCAACTGGTAGAAAAGATCATGGCGGCGCGCATCTACCTGGAGCAGGGCTACCATGCCTGCTTGGGCATCATACGACTGGGGCAGCATTATGAGCCAGAGCGGGTCGAGGCGGCAGCTGAGAGGGCCCTCAAATATAACACCTGCTCCTATAAGTCCGTGCGTGCCATCCTG
>DFBE01000017.1:54366-55245 GCA_002367275.1 Dehalococcoidia bacterium UBA3088
AACATCAGGGGCAGTGAGTACTATAAGGAGGACAACTATGCTTAACGAGCAGACCATAGCCACTCTCAACGCCCTGAAACTCTTCGGCATGGCCAGAGCATTTGAGGAGCGGCTTAATAATCCCCAACACGCCGAACTCTCCCATGCCGAGTTTGTCGGGCTGCTGGTGGAGGATGAGAAGACCTACCGCGACAACCAGCGGCTCAAGCGCCTGCTCAGAAACGCCAGGCTCCGCCAGCCGGCTGCCCTGGAGGATGTTGACTACAGATATTCCCGGGACTTAAGCAAGCAGGTGGTGCTGGAGCTGTGTAGCACCCAATGGATAGACGCCCACCGCAATGTGCTCATCACCAGCCCCACGGGCATCGGGAAATCATATATTGCCTGCGCCCTGGGCAACTTCGCTGCCCGGGCCGGCTACCCCGTTCTCTACCTGCGAGCGCCCAGGCTGTTTGAGACCCTTCAGTAGGCCCGGGGAGATGGCTCGCACCTGAAGACCATCACTAGGTTGGCTAAGGTGCAACTATTGATTATCGATGATTTTTTTGCTCACCCCTCCCACCGAATGGGAGCGGCGGGACCTGCTGGAGATCGTGGAAGACCGCTACCAGTCGGGTGCCACTGTCATTACCAGCCAGTGCCCCATTGGTGACTGGCATTCCAATACCGGCGACCCCACCCTGGCCGACGCCACATGTGACCGCCTGTTCCATAACGCCTACAAAATAGAACTTAGAGGCGATTCCATGCGCAAGAACCAGGGCGAATCTACTACCAGTCATGGTGAAAAATCAGAATAATGCGAAAGGAGGAAAACTTGCAGATGACAATAACTTGAGCTAAACTGACTTAAAGCCCGGCACTGCTCCACTCACCCCT
>DFBE01000048.1 GCA_002367275.1 Dehalococcoidia bacterium UBA3088
ACCGTCCGAAGTATTGCTGCTCATTATTCTCACTAGTACAGGTGTCCTGGATGAGGTTGATCAAGAGATGAAGATGGAGACGAAAACGGTGCTCCACCTACCCCCAGAAAAAGGAGACACGATAGACATAGAGATGGAGCATTATTTTGTCCCCAAGGCAATCTACATCAAGACCACCATCCCCGGACAGCCTACCGTTTGGATAAAGGAGGATATGGACTGGGAAGAGATGAGCCCAATAAAGCAGGAGATGGAACTACTTACGTCGGGCCAGGTTGAGCTTTTGGGCTCAGAGGAGATCAACGGCACTGATTGCTATCTGCTTAAGGTGGTGCCGAGCATTGAGAAGCGATGGGGAGCGATGGTTCAGGCAGGGGTGGGCAACATCATAGCAGAGGAAAAGGTTGACCCACAAGAGATGATTAAGAGTGGCTCGCTAAGAATGTGGATCGCAAAGGATAGTCTTTTCCTGATGAAGGACAAAATGGAGATGAGGATGGTGGTAAGCTCAGAAGCCGTGAAGCTGCCGCTTGGGGAAGAAGAGTTTGAAATGATAGTGGATGTTAAAGTAAGCTCCACACACCACAACTACAACCAGCCGGTTTCAATTGAGCTGCCCCCAGAGGCGGAGGAGGCCGTCGGAATTTCTCCCGTGGGCCCTGAGTTATGATCCGTCGAGTGAATTTAAGGGTTACTTATAGGAAGGCAAAGCACGTTAATAATTTGCCCGAATTACCTCTAACCCTATTGACTAAATATGGAGCTGCACTTCTCATAAAAGGCCCTGAGAGGTGTACCAGTTTAGCTGCTATGGGGATGATATGATCTATGATGTGTTTAATGAAAAGCATTTCGAGCCCATGCTGGCGACCTTTGAGCCCATCGTGGTGATCAGGTAGGTGATGCAATGGTAAGGCCAAAGTCAAAAATGAGCCGGGAAAGATCAAGAACTGGAAGTGCAGAAAATACATGGTGGAAACCAAAACGAGCATAGGGTCGGTTACCTCATAGTCCAGATTCCCCCAGTCTCCTGTTGTGGCTTCGGCAAATTCTTTTCCGTATCCAGTGCTTCCGTTCCACCGGAACGTCAGACAAAATTTTTAATTTTGTAACCTGATTGTAACCCCTCTGTAATATTCCCGAAATATGAATGAGCTATCCTAACTATATGAGTGCTGAAGCTTTGATGGGAGTTATCCTTAGCCAGCAATTCAGGAAGGAGGGAAAAGATGCGACAGGTAGCAATTTATGGTAAAGGAGGGATAGGCAAGTCGACCACCACGCAGAACTTGACGGCGGCGCTTTCCACCATGGGTAAGCATATACTCCAGATTGGCTGCGACCCCAAGGCAGATTCCACCCGGATGCTGATGGGTGGAAGGAGGCAGGCATCGGTGCTCGACACCTTACGCGAGGTTGGCACAGATAACGTGAAGCTGGAAGACGTCATGCAAGTTGGGTTCGGGGGAATAAAGTGCGTTGAAGCCGGAGGTCCAGAGCCAGGGGTGGGCTGCGCGGGAAGGGGGATCATCACAGCCATAAATCTATTGGAGGAGGATGGAGCATATACCGACGATCTGGACTTCGTATTCTATGATGTCCTGGGGGATGTGGTCTGCGGTGGCTTTGCCATGCCTATGAGAGAAGGAAAGGCCAAAGAGATATATCTTGTGGCATCCGGCGAGATGATGGCACTCTATGCCGCAAATAATATCTCCAAGGCAATCGCTAAATTTGCCCAACAGAGTGGTATTCGTCTGGGAGGCATGATCTGCAACTCCAGAAATGTGGAGAACGAGCTTGAACTTCTAACCGCCTTTTCAAAGGCCATAGGAACGCATCTGGTCCATTTCATCCCCCGTGATAAAATCGTTCAGAGGGCAGAGATAAGTAAGAAGACGGTAGTTGAATATGATCCAGAGTCAAACCAGGCCAAGGAGTATCTAAAGTTAGCTAAGAATGTTATCGAAAACGGCAATTTTAGCATCCCCACTCCTATCACTTACGAAGAGCTTGAAAAATTGATGATTGATTTTGGGGTAATGGAATGAAGATGATAAGGGCTATCATAAAGCCTGAAAAGGTTGAAGAGGTGGTAAATGCGCTGGAAAAAGAGGGGGTTATCTCGCTGACCAAGTTGGATGTCTTTGGAAGAGGTAGGCAAAAGGGTATTCAGGTAGGTTCGAGTATATATGATGAGCTGCCTAAGGTGATGCTGATGATTGTGCTCGAGGATGCGAAGGCAGAGAAAGTCGTCGATGTGATCGAGGACAATGCCCGAACCGGCAACATAGGAGACGGCAAAATCTTTGTTAGCGCGGTGGATGAAGCATACACCATAAGAACGGGTGAGAAGGGGCTGTGAACATAAAATGAAGGAGATAATTGCCATCATCCGCATGAATAAGATGCAAAAGACCAAGAATGCTTTAGCCGGAGTAGATTGCCCCTCGATGACTGCCAACAAGGTGCTGGGAAGAGGTAAGCAGAAAGGTTTGCAGTTGCTGCAACCGGAAATTAAACCGGAGGAGAGGAAATGGAATGGGATGAGAATGAAGTACATCCCAAAGAGGATGCTGTCGATAGTTGTGGATGATGCGGAGGTGGATAAGATAGTTAAAACCATCATAAGGGTCAATAGAACCGGAGAAATCGGTGATGGCAAAATCTTCATCTGCCCCCTGGAGGATGCTATCCGGGTAAGGACTGGAGAACGTGGAGAGGAAGCGATTTAATCGTAAAGGAGAGTAGCTATGCCAATTCCCGAAACTTATGAGCTAGAATGTGATCGTTGTATCCCGGAAAGATATAAGCACATGGCGCTTAGCAATAGAGAGCAGCCAGTTATTCCAGCCTGTAATATCAAAACTGTTCCCGGGGATATGACTGAACGTGGCTGCGCTTTCGCTGGTGCCCGCGGGGTGGTGGGTGGACCTATAGGAGACTGTATCCAGATGATTCATTCACCATCTGGTTGCGCCTGGTATCAGTGGGGTACGCGTCGCAATCTTTCCACCATTTACAACTGGTCGGGGCCGGGTAAGCTATGCAATGATTCCCATAACCGCCGGCGGGCTATCACTACCGACCTTAAGGAAGAGGATGTGGTGTTTGGAGGAGTCAAGAAGTTAAAGAATGCTTGTCTGGAGACCTGGCGGCTTACGCCAGGGGCAGGGGGGATACTGATCTATACCACCTGTACCAGTGGCCTGATCGGTGATGACTGTCATGCTGTGGCCAGAGAAGTGGAGAAAGAGATAGGTAAACCGGTGTTTGTGATTGAAGCACCAGGTTTTTGTGGAGTGAGTCAATCCAAGGGCCACCATGAGTTCAATGTGCAATTCTACAAACAGATGACGGAATACCGGGAGGCGCATCCTGAGGTGTGTCTGAAGGAAGAAGATAAAACGCCCTACGACATCAACATCATTGGCGAGTTTAACATGGACTGGGATTTGGCCTTGATTAAACCTTTATTTGAAAAATTGGGCTGTCGTATTGTGACCGTATTTACAGGGGGAGAGCGGATGGATAATTTACTGAAGATGCCCGATGCCAAGCTAAATGTTCTGCATTGCCAGCGCTCCTGCACCTATATCTCAAACCTTATCCAACAGGGTTACGAAGTGCCCTATGTTCGGGCGAGCTTCTTTGGGATTGAACAGACCGCCAGGGCGTTAAGGGATGTAGCGAAGTTTTTCAAGTCCGAGGAAATGATAGACAAAGCAGAGCAAATCATCGACAAGGAGACAAAGGCTATCACCCCTGCCTTAAACTTTTACCGCGAAAAATTAGCAGGGAAAAAAGTAGGGCTTTATGTGGGAGGACCCCGGGTATGGCATTGGACAAAGGTGATGAAAGAGCTGGGTATGGAGGTGGTGTTTGGTATGTGCACTTTTGCCCATGAAGACGATTATGAGAAGATCAATGCCCGGGCGGAAGATGGCCTTTTTCTGGTGGATGCACCCAATGAATTTGAGATCGAAGAATGCTTGGAGCGATTTAAACCTGATTTATTTCTTACCGGTTTAAAAGAGAAATATTTAGCCCGGAAATTCGGTGTGCCCACCGTAAATTCTCATTCTTATGAGAAAGGACCTTATGCTATGTTCCGGGGATTGATCAATTTTGCCCGGGATATCTACCAGGGAATTTATGCCCCGGTGTGGAAATTCACGCGTGATGAGGACTTCACGCGATAAGGAAGAAAAATGGAACGCATAAAGTTAAATGGCAGATTAACCGTAGAAGATATTAACTCTCTACCTGAAATCCCCGTAGAGGGTATCAACTACGAGCAGATATATATAGAGAAAGAGCCCCTCTGTCCAGAGTATGTACCGCCAGATGAGACCATCATTTCTTCTGCTAAGAGGAGTGTGGTCATCGATCCCTGCCGCCTTTGTATGCCTTTTGGGGCATTGTGGGCCAGTGTAGGCGTGCATAAATGTATCCCGTTTGTTCAAGGAGCACAGGGTTGCGCCACTTATCCTCGTTATACATTTTGCCGTGTTTTCAGGGAACCGGTATCTATTGCCACCGCTTCTTTCCATGAGGATACCGCTGTATTCGGGGGTCAGAAAAACCTGGTTGAGGGGATACGTAACCTCATTTGTCGCTACCAGCCAGACATAATTTCCATCGTCACGGTATGCTCCAGTGAAATCATCGGTGATGATATGCAGGGTTGTTTGGATGAGGCAAAGAGGCAATTGGAGGAGGAATTCGGGCCGGAAATTCTGGACAGGGTGAAATTTGTGATCACCAACACTCCCAGCTTTGCCGGTTCTCATGTAGAAGGTTATAACCGGGCAGCTAAGTCCTTCCTGCAGGCCTTTGCCCGACAGCGTAGTCCCAGTGATAAGGTCAACATTATTCCGGGCATGATTACCCCCGGGGATATCAGGGAAGTAAAACACATTTTGAGATTGATGGGCATAGAAGGCATTATCCTGTTTGATATATCCGGTACCCTTGATTGTCCTTTGCGTCTGCCCCAATCCATGCCCTATTACCCCAAAGGGGGTACTAAATTGGCTGAGATCGCCGATATGGCTAATTCTCTGGCCACATTTGCTCTAAGCCCGGATGAAGGTAGCGCCGGTGCTACTTATCTGGAAAAGAGATTTAAGATACCGGCTATCATTGGCCCTTTGCCTTTAGATGTACACAATACAGATAGATTGGTGAGGAAATTGGCTGAGGTCACAGGTAAACCCATTCCTGAGGAATTAAAGGATGAACGGGGCATCTTACTGGATGCAATGGCCGATACCTTTCACTATACGATGATGAGGCGGGTGGCTGTCTGTGGTGATCCTGACATAGTGGCTGCAGCTACCCGGTTTGTCTGTGAGCTGGGCATGGAGCCGGTGGCTATTTTAAGTGGAACACAAAGTAAAGTCTTTGAGCAGGAACTTAAAGAGATGGCTGAAGAATATAACTTCAAGCCCACTATTTTTAATGGCGGCGACATGTTTGAATGGGAAGATTTTATTAAACGAGAGAAGATAGACCTGATTTTGGGAAATTCTAAGGCAGTAAACATTTCTAAAGAGGCTGGAATTCCCCTGGTCCGGATTGGTTTCCCCATCTATGACCGGGTGGGCTACCAGCGCCGGGCGAACATTGGCTATCGCGGCGGAGAGTATCTTCTGGATTTGATAGTTAACACTATCCTGGATAGCAAATTTCCCGATGACCGGGTGCATCAGTAAAGCAGTTAAGGAAGCAAAAATGGTATCTGTATGTAACATAAATGAACCTTGTATGTTGAGAAAGGGAGAGGAGTTTACCCAGCCTCCTCCTTGCCGCCAGCCATCTGCTCCGGGCAAGATTACCGGGCGCAGTTGCGCTTATTGGGGGGCGAGATGGATGCTGGCTCCGCTAAAAGATGCCATCCACCTCGTGCATGGGCCAGTAGGCTGTGCTTATTATGGTAGCGTAGTCCGGGCCAACGCATATCAAATGTTTTCCACGGCGCTGGAGGAAAAGGACATTATCTTCGGGGGTGAAAAGAAGCTGACCGGTGCTCTAATAGAGGCGAGGGCCATTATGCCTCAGGCAAAATATATCCTTACCTATATCACCTGTAGCACTGCTCTTATAGGTGATGATGTCGATGGTGTTGGCAGGAAAATGGAGGAAAGGCTGGGTTGTCCTGTAATTACGGTCAACTGTCCTGGCTTCAAAGGGGAAAGTGAGGCGGCTGGGCATAGAGTTGCCTATGAATGCCTGTTAAATCGGCTTATCGGGCGTAAGGAAAGGCAGACAGGCGTTTACGATGTAAACATTATTGGCCAATACAATATCCATGAAACACGGATTGTAGGCTCCCTTCTGTCTAAAATGGGCCTAAATGTCCATTGTGTGTTTACGGGCGATGCATCCTATGAGAGGATTACCGCTGCCCATTGTGTCAGGCTCAACCTTCTTATCTGCCAGAATACGGGGCGCTTTTTCACCGAAGCCATGCAGAAAAAGTATGGAATTCCCTACTTAAAGGTTTCCTTCTTCAGCCTGTCTGAAAGCATAGATAGTCTGCGCAAAATCGGCCAGTATTTCGGTTTGGAAAAAGAGGCAGAACGGGTAATCGATGAAGAATATAAAGCCATACAACCCGAGCTTGCTCAGTTTTTGCCCCGGCTTAAAGGTAAGAGAGCAGCCATCTTTCTGGGTGCTACCCATATGGCAGATCTGGTTAAAACATTTGAAGATTTGGGCATGGAGGTAGTTTTTACTGGCTCACGATTTGGCGATGCTGCCAACTATAAAGATGCCTGGCAGATGGTTAAACCGGGCAATTGCATCGTAGATGATCCCTCAGAGCGCGACCTGGAATATCTGCTTTGTGAATTGAGGCCTGATGTATTCGTAGGTACTGTCAAAGAACAATCTCTCTCTCATAAATTTGGTATCGGCCTGTGTCTATGCCCTCCTCAAACTGGATCTTATGTTGGTTTCGAGGGTTTTTCAAATTTTACCCGGAGTGTGTATAAGGCTGTTTATGCCCCGGTGTGGCACTTCATAAGAGGTGAAATGGCATGAAAAAGGTTGGAGGCATATTTTTAGCCTTACTTATTTCCCTGGCTTTTCCTACCGCTATTGGGTCAAAGGGGGAATGCCATAGTATCGGCATGGCCGTAGAGTTCAACGACCATGCAGCATGTGCCTACGTGGCCATGGAGAGGGGCTGGTATGAAGATGAAGGAGTCAATTTTACTGCCTATGACAGCTATGTTACCGGAATGAGGCTGGCCAGCGCTATAGCCAGGGGAGATATTCAGGTGGCCTATATGTGTCTTGCTCCGGCCGTACTGGCCTATTCCCGAGGAGTTCCTATAAAGATTGTGGCCGGAACGCATAAGTATGGTTATGGTCTGGTGGTCAGCCCCGGTATCATGAGTGTCTCAGACCTGGAGGGGAAGACCATAGGCTGTGTGAGAGAAGGCGCGCCGGTGGACCTGCTCCTTCACCGCCTGATGGAGGAATATGACCTTAAGAATGTCAGGGTTCGGCGTATGAACCCGCTGGAGCAGGTCATTGCCCTGGAAACGGGGAGAATAGATGGGGCATTTTTACCCGAGCATCATGCCACGGTTGCCGAGTGCAAGGGCTTTCACATGCTCATTGAAAGTCAGGATCTATGGCCGGATATGCCAGGAAGCGTCCTTATGGTGAAAACGGACCTTATAGAAGAGGATCCAGAGACGGTGAGAAAGATGGTAAGGGTCACTCAAAAGGCTACCAACTGGATAAACGAGAATCCGGATGATGCTGCCCGCATTCTGGCCCGGAAACTGGATACGCAGCTTTCGGTCATCCGAAAATCAATGCAAAGATTGGATTATACGACTGACATTGATGCCCGGTCTGTCCAGGAGATGATAGATTATATGGCCAAACTGGGTTACATCCAAAAAGGGATTACCGCCCAGGATATGCTGGATACAAGATTCTTATATGAGAGATAGCATGAAAATTAAGAATGTGATGCTGGGGATATTACCGGTTATGGTATTTGTAGCCCTATGGGAGGGTATCGCTCAACTGAATATGGTTCCCCAGTACTTATTCCCCCCCTTCTCTTCGGTGATGATGGAATTCTACCACTTAGTGGCCAGTGGTGTTTTACTAGATAACCTTCTGAGCAGCCTAGTGAGGGTAATAGCGGGCTTCCTCATGGGTTCTGTGGCCGGCATTGTTATGGGAATGGGGATGGGTTGTAAAGAGGTCATAAACAAATCATTCCATCCCATCTTCGGCCTCCTTTATCCTATTCCTGCCCTGGGCTGGGCACCGCTACTGATGATCTGGATAGGAATTGATGAGATGTTGCCCATTACATTGATATTTCTGTGTTCCTTCTTCCCGGTTCTTTACAACACCATCACTGGCATTAAAGGCGTTGATAAAGAGGTCATCAAAGCCGCCAAAACTCTGGGGGCATCAGATAGAAAGATTTTAACCACGGTTATTCTGCCGCTAGCCATGCCCAACATCTTTACCGGGTTGAGATTGGAGGCAGGCATGGCCTGGAGGGTGGTGATAGCCGCGGAGATGGTGGCCATTCCCACGGGTATAGGAGCTTTGATGATGAAGTCGGAGAGTTTACTGAACGTAGAGGTCATAATTGTCTGCCTGATGGTTCTTTCAGTAATGTGCCTGGCATTTGAACGATTTTTTCAATACATGGAGAAAAAAATCACCAGGGAGTGGGTATAGCTTATGCCAGCCATTGAGTTAAGAAACATCAGAAATTATGTGTTCAGTAACCTGAACATGAAAGTATTGGATGGGGAGTTACTGGTGGTTTTGGGACCCAACGGGGCGGGAAAAACTACTTTGCTCAATATTATGGCCGGATTGGTAGATTATGAAGGGACTGTTCTGTTCGATGGTATCCCAATGGATAAGATATCTACAAATGAGAGGCACATTGGCTACCTGTTTCAGAATCTGGCCTTGTTTCCTCACCTCGATGTTTTCTCCAACGTGGGCTACAGTTTAAGAGTAAAGGGAAGAAAAAAGGAGGAGATGGCGCGCAAAGTAAATGAATTACTCAGATTGATGAAGATAGAACACCTGAAATGCAGGTATCCCCGAAATCTCAGCGGTGGTGAAAAACAGCGTGTAGCTTTAGCCAGGGCCCTGGCCACTTCTCCAAAAGCGTTGCTTCTGGACGAACCTTTCAATAGTCTGGATACGGAAATGTGCAAATGCTTGAGAAGGGAGATTCGTCAGGTGCAGAAAACCATGGGCATCACCACGGTATTTGTCACCCATAACTTGGCCGATGCCGAAGAGATGGGAGACAGATTTGCAGTTTTAAATAACGGTAAAATTCAGGAAGTAATATCCAGGGGGATATTCCTTTTACAGAGTGGTGAAGATGAGAGCGATAGCTCTGCGAAGTTTCACGATTGTTCGCAGTGCACCATAGGTTGTCATTGTACGAGCATAGAGCAGGACTATGAAAGTGCTGATAGTCCAACATACTGTTTACCAACTTTGATGAAGTCGTAAGAGGAAGAGAAAAGGGAAGGGAAGTACTATGAAAGACTCTACACCAAGCATTTCATCAGGCCACCCCTGTTATGATGAGAAGGCTCACTTCAGGGTAGGGAGGATTCACCTCCCAGTTGCCCCCCGGTGCAATATAAAGTGCCGGTACTGTACCCGGTCTCTGGAGAGTGATGAGGAAAGGCCCGGGGTTAGCTATGGCATCCTCTCACCCCGGCAGGCTCTGGAAGCAGTGAAGAGAGTTATCTCCGAAGATGAAAGCATAAGGGTCATCGCCGTGGCTGGCCCTGGAGACCCTTTAGCCAACCAGGAGACCCTGGAGACCCTTCGGCTGGTGCATCGCGAGTTCCCCCATCTTATGAAGTGTCTGGCCACTAATGGGCTTCTTCTGCCCTCTGTGGTTTCGGACCTGGCTTCGGTAGGGGTAACTCATATCACGGTCACCGTAAACGCGGTAGATAAGGAAGTAGGGAAGCGCTTTTATTCCTGGGCAAATCTAGAAGGGAAAATATACCGGGAGGACGCTTTCGATATCTTAAGCCCGCGTCAGCTTCAGGGCATAAGGATGGCCTCTGAAAGGGGGATGAGGGTGAAGGTGAATACGGTGCTCGTTTCCGAGCTGAACTTGAACCATCTTCCTGAGGTAGCTAGAAAAATAAAAGAGCATGGAGCCGGTATCATGAATATCATGCCCCTTATACCTTTGGGGGAAATGTCTCACTTCCGTTCTCCCACCTGCTCTGAAATACGGGAAGCAAGAGGAAAATGTGAGGCCATAATGGAGGTATTCCGGCTGTGTAAGCATTGCCGCGCTGATGCTGTAGGGATACCGGGGAGGGAGGGAGGAAACGGACCCTTGCTGGGAAGACTTGGGCCCTGCCTTGGACCCTCCCTGACTTGTACTACTCATATGTTAACCAGTTAAGCTGTAATATTTCTGAAACACTTGTCTGATATCCTCAAACAGATGTCTTTTATCCTCGGATAAACACGATGGAGAGAGAGACGGCGACCATGTGGAATAAGTATTGTAGATATCTGGTGAGAGCAGAATTGATGTCGGGTCTTAACCGGGGTGGAAGTCTCGGCCGGAGATGCTCAGATGCCGGTTAATTCGGGTGATACCTCCTGGCTATTGATGTCAACCGCGCTGGTGTGGCTCATGACCCCGGGTGTAGCTTTATTCTATGGGGGCATGGTAAGAAGGAAGAATGTTCTTTCCACCATGATGATGAGCTTTGCCGTCATTGCTCTGGTATCTATCCTGTGGGTCCTTTATGGGTACAGTATAGGCTTTGGCCCGGACAAAGGCGGCATAATCGGAGGATTGAATTGGGTTGGCCTTATAGGAGTGGGGCAGGATCCGTCATCTGTATATGCCTCCACCGTCCCTCATCTGGCATTCATGTCTTTCCAGGCCACATTTGCCATTATTACCGCCGCTCTCATTACGGGAAGCTCGGTTGAACGCATTAAATTCAGCGCCTTATTCGCCTTTCTGGCCTTATGGTTCACCCTGGTCTACTGCCCGGTAGCCCACTGGGTGTGGGGCGATGGTGGATGGCTGGCTAATTTGGGCGCTCTTGATTTCGCCGGTGGTACCGTAGTCCATGTGAACGCTGGCGTTACGGCATTGGCGCTGGCTCTCGTTTTAGGTCCACGCAAGGGATTTAAGCAAAAGGAGCCCATGGAACCAGGTAACATACCCATGGTTGTACTTGGTGCTGTTCTCCTGTGGTTTGGATGGTTCGGCTTCAATGCAGGAAGTGCCCTTACCGCGGGTGGATTAGCCTCTTCCGCCTTCATTGCCACCAATACATCGGCCGCCGCTGCTGCCCTAACCTGGATGATTCTGGGCTGGATTAACCGCCGACCATCAGTGCTGGGCACTGCTACCGGTGCGGTAGTTGGACTGGTGGCCATTACACCTGCCGCTGGTTTCGTACACCCACTGGCGGGCATACCAATAGGAGTTGTAGCTTCCATACTTTCTTACTACGCCATGATCTGGAGGATCAAGGCCGGAAAGGTAGACGAATCACTGGATGTGTTTGCCTGCCATGGTGTTGGTGGAGCCTGGGGAGCTTTAGCCACGGGCATCTTTGCTCATCTTGCCGTTAATTCAGCGGGGGCTGATGGTCTTCTCTATGGAGGCGGTATGCAAGTTTTCAGGCAATTGGCGGCAGTTGGTGCTACCTGTGTCTATGTCTTCGCGGTTTCCTGGGTCCTGGCCCGGATTTTGAAGGCTATTATGGGGCTTCGGGTGAGTGAAAATGAGGAAGTAGTCGGATTAGATATCTCACAACATGGTGAGCGAGCTTACGGAGGTACATCCTGATGAAAAAGGTAGAGGCGATAATAAGACAGGAAAAGCTAGAAAGTGTTAAAAATGCCCTGGAGGAAAACGGCATTTCCGGCATGACTTTGACTCAGGTGAGTGGCCGGGGGTGCCAAAAGGGCATCACTCTACAATGGCGAGCTGGTGAATACCGGGTAGATTTCCTGCCTAAAGTAAAGTTGGAGATCATAATAGACGATAAAGATTGCAATTTGGTGGTCGATATTATCCGCCAGACGGCCACCACTGGCGCGGTAGGTGATGGTAAGATTTTCGTCTATCCTGTAGAAAGTGTCATCAGAGTAAGGACAGGGGAGAGGGATGAGAAAGCTATATAAAGCTTGAGGAAGAGTTATGACACCATCTCGCCTTCGTTGGAGCAGGACCAGAGGAAATTTGCGAAAATAAACCAGGTAGGGGCTGTAATCATAGCCGAAATTTGCGGCTGTGAGGGAGAATAGGATAATATGAGAGGTAGATCATAACATAAAGGAGGAAAATGGAGCTTAAAACCAACATAGAAGAAGCCAGAGCATATATTATCCGGAAGGCCAAAGAAAATGATGTGCGCTTTATCCGGATGTGGTTTACTGACATTTTAGGTTTTTTAAAAAGTTTTGCCATCACCACAGGGGAATTGGAAGGGGCACTCAGGGAGGGGATGGGATTTGATGGCTCATCCATCCAGGGGTTTGTGCGTATCGATGAAAGTGACATGATGGCTTTACCCGATCCTGATACCTTTCAGTTACTTCCCTGGAGGCCCAGGGAGAATGCCGTAGCCAGGATGTTTTGTGATATCTTATGGCCGGAGGGAAACCCGTTTGAGGGGGACCCCCGATATGTCTTAAGAAGAAATCTAAAGCGAGCCCAGGATATGGGCTACACCTTCTACGTAGGGCCAGAACTGGAATATTTCTACTTCCAAAATTCAAAAGATACCGTTCCCTTAGACCAGGGGGGATATTTTGACCTCATACCTCCCGATATTGCCTCAGACATAAGAAGGGATACCGTTTTAGCTCTGGAGGATATAGGGATAGGAGTGGAATACAGCCATCATGAAGTAGCTCCCAGCCAGCATGAGATAGACCTCCGCTATACTGATGCCCTGACCATGGCAGATAATGTGATGACCCACCGGGTGGCGGTAAAGCAGATAGCTCAACAGCATGGAGTATACGCCACTTTTATGCCCAAGCCGGTATTTGGGGTTAATGGTAATGGTATGCATGTGCATATGTCGCTATTTAAGGGTGAGCGGAATGCCTTTTTTGACCCTGGTGATACCTACCATTTATCCAAACTGGGAAAGCAGTTTCTGGCCGGAATATTAAAACATGCTCCGGAGATGACCCTGGTTACCAATCAGTGGGTTAATTCCTACAAACGCCTCGTTCCTGGATATGAGGCCCCGGTATATGTTACCTGGGCCCGTCGTAACCGCTCCGACATGGTGAGAGTTCCGGAGTATAAGCCGGGAAGGGAAAACGCCACCCGGATTGAGTTTCGCTCCCCCGACCCTGCCTGTAATCCTTATCTCACTTTTAGCGTGATGCTGGCCTCAGGCCTGGAGGGCATTGAAAAGGAATACGAGCTCCCTTTACCTACTGAGGAGAATGTTTTTGAAATGAATGAGAAAGAAAGGACGGAAAGAGGAATAGACACCTTGCCAGGAAGCCTCTTAGAGGCGATAAATTTAATGGAGAGAAGCGAAGTAATAAAGAGGGCCCTGGGAGATCATGTTTTCTCTACCTTTATCCAAAACAAAAGGCAGGAGTGGGATAATTATCGCACTCAGGTAACAAACTATGAACTTGATAGATATTTATCCATCCTGTAAGCCTAAAGAGCTAGCGTGCGCAGATTACGAATTGGCATAGCTCAAATCAACACCACAGTCGGTGACTTCAAAGGTAACGTCCAAAAGATTCAGGAGAATATCACTTGCGCTAAATCCCAGGGAGTAGACCTGCTTACCTTCCCTGAGCTTGCCATTTGCGGCTATCCACCCGAGGATCTTCTATTTAAACCCCAGTTCATTGAACAAAACTTAAGGTCTCTAAATGAGGTTATCGAACATTCTCACGGGCTCACCGTTGTGGTGGGCTTTGTCGATGCCCAGGGCGACATCTTTAACGGCGCCGCACTAATCCATGATGGAAAGCTGGTGGGCGTTTACCACAAGGTATATCTTCCCAACTACGGAGTCTTCGATGAGGATCGCTACTTCAAGGCGGGTAAAGAGTGTCCAGTGTATGTCATATCTGATGTTGGCCTGGGTATAAACATCTGCGAAGACATCTGGTATGAGGCCGGGCCAGCCACTGTTCAGGCCTCCTTGGGGGCCGAGGTAATCGTTAACATAAGTGCCTCTCCCTATCATTTTGGCAAGGGAAACTTCCGGGAAAGAATGCTTGCCATCCGTGCCTCAGACAATTGTTGCATTATTGTTCATAATAACCTGGTAGGTGGGCAGGATGAGCTGGTGTTTGACGGCAAAAGCATGGTGCTTAATGAAAAGGGGAAGCTTGTAGCTTGCGGCGAGCAGTTTGAGGAAGATCTGGTGGTGGCCGACCTCGATGTGGAGGCAGTGTTTCGGACACGCCTTCACGATCCCAGATGGAGAAAGGAGATGCTGCTAGAAGGAAAGCTTTGGCAGGGAAGCAAAGTGATAGTGTCTGAAGCTTTTCCAGCTTCCCTCAAGCCACCGCTCCCCCAAAGACAGCTTCAGGCTCGCAACCTTTCCGGTGAGGTCTACGATGCGCTGGTGCTGGGCACGCGAGACTATATCAGGAAGAACGGCTTTCAAAAGGTGGTGATAGGGCTTTCCGGAGGAATCGATTCCAGTTTGGTGGCAGTAATCGCCGTCGATGCTCTGGGAAGTTCAAATGTGGTGGGCGTGGCCATGCCCTCAGGTTATTCCTCACCGGGCAGCATCGAAGATGCCGGGCTTTTGGCCTCTAACCTCCAAATCAAGCTTTTGACCATCCCCATCGGGAAAGTTTTCCAGGCCTATCTGGAAGCGCTGGCTGGACATTTTAGGGGGGCTGAATCCGATGTGACGGAGGAAAACTTGCAAGCTCGCATCCGAGGTAACCTGCTCATGGCGCTGTCCAATAAGTTTGGCTGGTTGGTCCTCACCACCGGCAACAAGAGTGAAATGGCCACCGGCTACACTACGTTATATGGAGACATGGCAGGAGGCTTTGCGGTGATAAAGGACGTGCCCAAGACCATGGTCTATGACCTGTGTAAGCACCGAAACCAGGTTTCGGGATCAGACCTCATACCTTCTACCATCATGGATAAGCCGCCCGCCGCGGAGCTCCGGCCAGAGCAAAAGGATACCGATACTCTGCCGCCCTACGATCTTCTCGACCCAGTTTTAACTGCTTATGTTGAAGAGGACAAAAGCGTGGAGCAAATCATGGCTATGGGGTTTGATAGAGCAGCGGTTGAGGTAGCAGCTGAGCTCGTGGATAAAAGCGAGTATAAGCGCCGCCAGGCACCCCCAGGGGTTAAGATAACTCCCCGGGCCTTTGGCAGGGATAGAAGGTTACCCATCACCAATCGGTTTAAAGGATGGTAAAGCAGGCATTTTTAGCTTTAGAAGATGGCTCAATTTATCAAGGTTGCTCCTTTGGTGCAGAGGATACGAGCTTCGGCGAAGTAGTTTTCAATACCAGCATGTGTGGCTACCAGGAAATGCTTACCGACCCTTCGTATGCGGGGCAGATTCTGGTGCTTACCTATCCTCTGGTGGGCAACTATGGCTTAAGCGAAGCTGATTTTGAATCCAGGGAGGTTCAGGTAAGAGGCCTCGTTGTTCGAGAGCATTGCCCCACGCCCAGCCATAGACAAGACACAACCACCCTGGATGAATTCCTCAAACTAAACGGCATTCCCGGCTTAGCTTACGTCGACACCCGTGCCCTTACCCGTAAACTACGCTCGACGGGAGTAATGATGGGTATCCTCGGTTCGGAGATGAAAGCTGAGGATGCCCTGGAGGAGCTAAAAACGCTTCCTCGCCATGACTTGACCGACTTTGTTCAGGGAGTTAGCACCAAAGAAACTTATGCCTGGCCATCACCAAGTTCTCCTTTATATCATATCGTGGTTATCGACTATGGCCTGAAATATAACATTTTGCGCCTTTTGAGCCTGCTGGGTTGCTCGACTACGGTTGTTCCGGCCACAACATCGGCGGAGGAAATCCTGGCCCGAAATCCCCATGGAATTCTCATTTCCCCTGGTCCCGGAGATCCCACCCAACTTACTTACCTGGAAGGAACCATAAAGGGGATTTTGGGCAGGAAGCCAATCATGGGTATTTGCCTGGGTCATCAACTCATCGCTCGAGCCCTGGGGGCTAAGACA
This sequence comes from Dehalococcoidia bacterium UBA3088, assembly GCA_002367275.1. Lineage (GTDB taxonomy): Bacteria > Chloroflexota > Dehalococcoidia > UBA2247 > UBA3088 > UBA3088. The sequence goes on from DFBE01000048.1 coordinate 16,244, forward strand.
TTCAAGCTTAAGTTCGGTCACCGTGGTGGCAACCATCCCGTTCGCGAGCTGGCCACGGGCAAAATCCACATTACCGCCCAAAACCATGGATATGCGGTGGATGCCGATAGCCTTAAAGGTGGATTAGAAGTTAGCCACATAAACCTGAATGATGGCACTGTGGAAGGATTGAGTCATAAAGAGTTGCCCATCCTGTCCATTCAATACCACCCTGAGGGCTCCCCCGGCCCCCGGGATAATGTCTACCTTTTTCAAAATTTTCTGGACATGGTGAAGGAATTTAGCTAAAAGCACTGAATAGTAGCAATTAGGTATGAGAATCGGGGTTTTAGCTTTACAGGGGGCATTTATAGAGCATATAAGCATCCTGCGAAGGTTGGGAGCGGAGGCTCTACCTGTTCGCTTACCTTGTGAACTCAATAGCTTAGACGGGCTCATTATCCCCGGCGGGGAGAGCACTACCATCCTGAAGCTGATGCAAAGCTTCGATTTTTTCCCTCCCTTAAGGGAACTGGCTCATGATTCATTTCCTATTTGGGGAATTTGTGCCGGGATGATCTGCCTGGCCAGGAATATTTCTAACTTCGATATTGAGACTTTAGCGGTCATGGATGTGGTAGTTAAGCGCAATGCCTTCGGAAGACAAATAGATAGCTTTGAGGCTGAACTGCCCATGCCAGCTTTAGGAGTCAAGCCCTTTCCGGCGGTTTTCATTCGCGCTCCCGCCATTGAGGGGGCGAATTCGGAGGTAGAAATCCTGGCCAGGTTGCCCGATGGCACTGATGTAGCTGCTCAGCAGGGAAAAATGTTAATCTCTGCCTTTCACCCTGAGCTAAGTCGTGACCCAAGATTCCATAGCTATTTTTTGAAAATAGCCGCCTGTTAAGTAAGGATAACCTCGCTTGGCGGGCAAATGGAGAGTATCATTGAGGGTTAGGATCACCTTAATCCCTGAACAGGGAGAGATAAAGCTTCCCTATAGCTATAATTACTCTTTAACCTCCGCCATATATTCCCTTTTGCGGGAATCCAGCCCCCGCTTTTCAGAATTTCTGCACCAGGAAGGATACAGCTATGGGGAGGGGAAAGTGTTCAAGCTATTTACTTTCTCCCCCCTTCTAACTTCACAGAGGAAGGCTTTAGAGAAGGAGATCATCCTGGGCGGGAAGATAGAATGGCTACTTTCTTCTCCCCGAGAAGATTTCCTTTTAAATTTGGTAAACGGGGTTATCGATGTTGGCTATCTGTCTCTTATGCAACAAAAGCTCACTGTGGAAAAGATCGAGGTATTGGAAACCCCCGCCTTTAGCCAGAGCATGTCCTTCCGCACCTTATCTCCCATCGTCGTCTCTACAGGAGAGAAATCAGGGGATGGAACCTTTCATAAGAGGTTTGTCAGCCCATCCGAGTCGAGATTTTATGAGATACTGGAGGGAAACTTGCACCGGAAATACCGCGTATATTATGGAAAGGATGCTCCCCAGGAAAGGCTCATCTTCGAGCCCGACCAGGGATTTATAGCTCATAGAGAGCGAATCTCCAAGCTCATAGACTATAAGGGGATAAAGATTCGGGGCTGGATGTTCCCCTTCAGGACCGAAGGTAACTCTAAGCTTATCCAGATTGGCTATGAGGCTGGCTTCGGCGAGGGAAACTCTGCCGGATTTGGCATGGTGGAGGTAACAAGGGAGTAATTGACTTTCTTATAGGTTTACCCTACAATTAGGTATTACATTTAGTTTAGGCAAACCAAGATACAAGGAGATGAAAAAAACAACCATCACCAGAAAGGGACAGGTTGTCATACCGGCTGAAATAAGGAAAAGGCATAATATCCAGCCAGGGCAGAAATTCTCCGTCCACGACCTGGGAGAGGAAATTCGATTGATTCCGGTCAAAGCCCTTTCTATAGAGGAAGCGAGGGGGTGGCTAAAGACAGAAAAGCAAGTTTCAAAACTACTGGCGGAGGCGCGCAATTTAGAGGAGGAGCATGCGGCAAGGCTCCGTAGTCTTTGACAGTTTTGCCCTCCTCAGTTTTCTTAAAGACGAGCCGGATTCTAAACAGGTAATGGAATACTTGCTCAGGGTGCAAAATAAAGAGGTTAATGGGTACATATCGGCGGTAAACCTTTGTGAAGTGTATTACATTATAATGCGGGAGAAAGGGCAGGAAAGTGCTGAGATTCTGGCTACAAGCATGCGGGAATGGGGGTTAAGCATTGTGCCTGCTGATGAGGATGTGGCTAAGCGGGCGGGACAATTCAAAGCTCGATATCCGCTCTCATTAGCAGACGCCTTTGCTGCTGCTACCTCCCAAAAGTTTGAGGCTTATTTACTCACGGGAGACCCTGAGTTCCAGAAGCTGAAGGGACTGGTCAAGCTTTCTACTAAAGCAACCAAGGAATACTCAGCAAGGGAACTTGAGCAAATTTACGGGATAACGATGCCTGTCAGGTCAGAATGAATAGCAGGCAACATTGCCAGGCGACCAGATTGCTCCTGGGGATAAGACCACATCCTGGACTTCATGCCTTCATGGATGAATATGCCCGAGATTTAGGAAGCGCTCACAGGCTCCTGCGGCATAATGAGGAGACTATCGAGTTTGTCAGAAAGGTCTACGGAGATGAAGGGGCATTGGAGAGTGCTTTCCACATTGCCTGTGATATGGGCTTGGTCACCGTAGAAGATATTGCGTGGGCTAAAGTAAAAAGATAGCCCGGAAGAGTTAGAGCCCACCTGAGAATTCTCGCAGCTCGAGGGGGTAATCCAATCTGTACCCCAGAGAATTATGACCAGGCCTGGAGAACCAATTTACTCTACCGCAAGCAAGCTCAAGCAACTCGGGATAAGAGACCGGAGAAGGCCGAGAGGCATCTTTGAGGGTTCAGTCCCGGGAGGTTAATGTTGAAGCTTTGTATCATGGGCTCGAAATAATCTTCATTCGCCTGATCATAGATGGTTGGGCTGGCGCTACAGCTAACTCTATAACCTATCCTATCCTTCACGACGAGTACTATTCTCACTTTAACAAGGACAGATGCAGGGGGAGGTTCACGATAGAGATATACCATTTCTATGGCTGATACTTCATCGATCTCTACCCTTTGCTCGCTTAGCTTGAGAAACGGAGTTTGTTCGAACTCCTCCCCCAATTGCTCTAAATCCCCCTTCACCCCGGCAGCATATTTCTCCGCCCTCGTCGGTTGGGATAGTTCTTCGACCCGAACCTCAACTAGCGCGATGTTTGGCACACTTACCAATTTACTATCTACTATGCCTACAAACCATGTCCTTTCGCTGAAAGCTCCTGAGGCATCATCCTCTATCACGCCGAAGCTGGTGGGGTACTGGATGGAGTAATCATGGCTTGTGTATGTCTTCCACTCGATTTCTGAAGCATAGCTGGCGGTGGTAAATGAGATCATCATCAGTAGAGATAAGCCTACTATAACTGAAACCCTGGCTGCCATCCTGGTGCGTTTTGCCATCAGGCCCT